>JBOGJS010000113.1:0-11141 GCA_050745365.1 Terriglobia bacterium | reverse complement strand
GGCCGTTGCGGTCCGCGCCCGAGCCGGTAAAATCGGCCTCCATCGTAGGAAAATAGGCGGACTGTGACTCGCGCACGACTTGATTTTGCGCGAGGGCATTGTAGTGCGCCGCGAAAATTTCCGGATGGTTCTTGAGTGCGGCTTGCTCTGCCTGGTGCAGAGTGAGCGGGCGGCGCGTCTGAGCGCGAGCTTTGGAAAGCCCTAAGCCGAGTGCGCAGATTCCCAGAAATGAAATAACTTTCTTTAGCATGACTCCAAACTCCAGGTTACAAACAGGGTGGCGCGGAGTTTTTTTCTAATTCCGCGGTTTCTCTTGCTTACAGAACACTGTCCCGTGTCGTGGGAGAAAGTCTGCGGCCTGTCCCCTGAATTCCCTAAGAAAAGCCGCAGACTTTCTGAAACGCGAAAGTCTGCGCTACCTCTACGAGTTTCCGGCCACGGCAGCCTGATCCAGCTTGCGATACGCCAGCAGGTAAGCTGCGGGAATAACAAAGATGCTGAGCACAACGGAGACGGCGACGCCTCCGATAATTGCCACTGCCAGCGGCGAGTATGCTGCACTTCCGGTCTCGAGTTTGAAGGCCATCGGCAGCAAACCCACGATCGTGGCGAGCGAAGTCATCAGGATCGGCCGCAGGCGGATGCGGCAGGCCAGAGCAATCGCCTCCCGGAGGGGCTTCTTCTCGTCAAACTGGAGGCGCTTGGCGAAGTCTACAATCAGGATGGTGTTCGAGACCACCATTCCCGTCATCATCAGGACACCCATCAGCGATTGGATGTTGATGCTGGTGCCGGTGAGAAACAGGATGATCAGCACGCCGGTGATTCCGGTGGGGATCGCGAGCAAGACCAGGAATGGATCCATGAATGACCGGAATTGCGCTACCAGGATCAGGTAAACCAATAGAATGGCGAGGATCAGGCCTATGGCAAAACTCTTGAACGAAGTCTCCATGGTCACCACCAGGCCCCGAATATTGACGCGGAAATTACGGCTGGGGAGCGGCGTGGAGGCAATAATTTTTTGGATTGCCTTGTAAGGGAGCGAAAGGTCTTCCGTACTGGGCTTCACATAAATGTCAATCTCGCGCTCCAATTGGTAATGGTCGACCTCAGTGGGCGTGTTGATCCGCGTGATGCTCGCTAACTGGTCGAGGTAAGTCGGGGCTTTCAGTTCGGGGTCATGGAGGGGCATCGTCTCGATTTGCGAGATGGATCGGACGGTCTTGTCAGGGTATTGGACGGAAACGAAATACTGGTTGCCCGATTTGGGGTCGATCCAATAGCCCGGCGCGATCATCTCGTTCGAAGTGAGAGCGGTAATCACGTTGTCAATCACGTCTTTGGGTGTCAGCCCCAGTTCGGACGTCCGGGTGCGATTCACATTGATCATCAGGCCGGGATAGTTCATATCCTGCGGAATATACACATCCCCGACGTTCGGAATCTGACGGAACTGGGCCGCCAGCCTCTGTGCGATGACCATATCTTCATTCATGTTCCTGCCGCTCACCTGAACGTCAATCGGAGCCGGCGCACCCTGGTCCAATACAGACTCCACGAGGGAACCGGAATGGAAGTATGTCCGAAGCTCGGGAAGCTGGCTCGCAATCTGCTGGCGGACATCGCGCATGTATTGGAAGCTGCTGACTCGATGATCCTGATTCAGCCCTACCTCAACGAAAGCGGTGTGCATAGCGGAATTGGGTGAGAACAGCGATTCGAAACCCGGCGAGAGGCCGATGTTGGAAACAATCGTGTTCAGGTCGTGGGGGCTGACGACGTGGCGGACAATGCCTTCGACCTTCTTCACATAATCGTTGGTGAGGCCGAGGCGGGTGCCGGTGGGCGCCTTGAGGTTCAGCACGAACTGGCCGGCATCGACGCGCGGGAAGAATGCGAAGCTCAGAAGCGGATAAAGGAGCAGGCTGGCCACAAAAATGATAACGAATCCGCCAATTACGGCGCGAGGATAATCCATCGTTTTCTGTACCCAACGATCGTAACCGTCGAGCATCCGCCCGAAGCGGGCGTTAAATGCGTCGTAAAAGCGCTTTCCAAGCGATTTGCGCGGTGGCGCTCCGCCCTCACCGCCCGCTCCCTCGTGTCCGCCCAGAGCCTTGAGTACTTTCGCGCAATAGAGCGGCACAACGCCGACGGCGACGAAATAGGAAGCGATGAGGGAAAGGACCACCCCGGCCGCGAGAGCGGTGAAAAGAAATTTGCTCACGCCGTAGAGCAGGGTCACCGGAAAGAACACGACGATGGTGGCCAGCGTGATCGAAAGCACGGCGGTCGCTACTTCTTCCGTGCCTTCCTCTGAAGACTTGGCCGGGGCGTCGCCTAATTCCATGTGCCGATAGATGTTCTCCAGCACAATCACGGAGTTATCGATGAGGCGAGAAAAGGCCAGGGCGAGCCCACTCAACAGCATCGCGTTGATGATGCTGCCCTGAATGTGAAGCAAAAACATGGCGGCCAGCACGGAAAGCGGGATGGAAAGGAACACGGCGGTTGTGGCTCGCATGCTGCCCAGGAAGAGAAGAATCATCAGACCGGTCAGAATGAGTCCTATGCCGCCTTCGTTCGCCACGGTGCGGATCGCCTCACGCACGAACTGCGACTGGTCAAACACCACCATGGCCTTCATCTGGCTGGGAATATCGCGCAAATGCTTGATGGCGGCTCGGATGCCGTCGACCACCTGAATGGTGTTGGTGTTTCCGCCCTGTTTCATGACGCCCACATAGACAGAGCGCTGGCCGTCAATCCGGACAATGTTATACTGCAGCCACGAGCCATCCACAGCATGGCCGACATCGGAAACATAAACGTTTCTTTCCCCAATCGTCTTGAGAACAATATGATTGAGGGCCTTGGCGTTCGGGACCTGCGCGTTGGAGTAGATGTCGTAATCGAGCGGGCCAATCCGAACATCGCCCGCCGGCAGAATCAGGTTCGATTGGTTCACCGCCCGCACGACATCCATCGGACTCAATCCGAGCGCCTGGAGTTTGAGCGGGTCTACGTAGACCATTTCCATGCGATACTTGCCGCCGAAGGGTGGCGGCACCGTCGCGCCGCGCACCCCCGCAATCTGATCCCGAATCTCGTACTGGAGGTAATCTCGGAGTTGCGTTTCCGTCAGGCCCTTGCCCTTCACGGCGAGCAGACACACCGGAAGAAAGGAAGCTCCGGTTTTGAGCACTACCGGAGGGAGCGTGCCATGCGGCAGGCGGCGCAAGTCCGCCATAGCGAGGTTGGAGATTTGCGTTACGTCCGCATTGGGGTCGCTGCCGGGAGTGAAAAAGACTTTGATCAGGCTGACGCCCGGCAGCGACCGCGACTGGATGTGATCAATGTTGCTGCCGAGGGTGAAGAATCGCTCAAACGTGTTGGTGATCTGCGCTTCGACCTGCTCAGGCGGCATTCCGCCGTAGAAGGTGGCGCAGGTCACGACCGGTATCTTGATAGGAGGGAACAGGTCGATCGGCATCTTTAAGACACTGGTCAGCCCCATCACACAGACGATGAGGCACACCACCACGGTCAAATGCGGATGACGAAGACAGAATTTAACCATTTCTTAGAACTGGCCTCCGCTCAAAGCTGCGAGGTTTACCGGCACGGGCTTCACTTTTTCCCCGGCGTGGAAGCGGCCCAAGTCTCCGAAAACGACCTGCTCACCCGCGTGCACCCCGGAAAGAATCTGAACCGCATTGGCGGTCTGAAGCCCCAGGGGCACCTTCTTTGGCTCGACTTCGTCATTGCCATTGATGGTAAGTATCGTTCCCTCATCGTGGCCCGCGAAGTTGACGGCCTGAAGTGGAACCGTGAGCGCATGGGCAGCGCTCTTCACCGGAAGCTGCACGTAAGCGTACATGCCGGGCACCAGATCATAGCTGGGATTGGGGACCTCAACTTCCGTGTGCATGGTGCGTGTCTGGAAGTTGATCTGGCCGGACGTGAGCGACACCTTACCCTGAAAAACTTTGTTCAGCGAAGGCACCTGCACGTTGACGGTCTCACCCACGTGCACGTCCGGAACAATTCGCGACGGAACGGGAATCACCAGGCGCAAGAGATCATTCTGCGAAAGGTGGCAAAGGGACAGGGCGTTCTGGCTGCTTGAGGTTCCGGCCGGGAGCAGCGAGCCGGTGTAAGCATCGAGCTGGGTAACAACCCCGTCAAACGGAGCCGTAATGCGAGAATAGTTGAACAAGTCCTGATCACGATCGAGGGTGGACTGGCTCACAGCGAGCTCCTGCTGTGCTGCTGCCAACGCGTCCTTGGCGGCGGAAACCGCGGCTGAGCTTTCCATAGCTTTGCCGTGCGCCACGTCCACCTCTTCCTGGGCCACCAGGTTCGGTTGCGTCTTTTGGACTCCGTGCAGTCGCGTGTAGGTCAGGTGTGCTACGGTGTAAGTGGACTGTGCGCGGCTGATCTCTTCCTGGGCGCGAGCTACATCCTGCTTGCTGCGCTGAACCGCCGCCCGATCGCGCATGACCCCGGCATCCAACTCAGGCACTTCAAGGACCGCCATCAGTTGACCTTGCTTGACGTGCGTTCCCCAGTTGATGTACAACTTCTTCACATATCCGGAAACCTTCGCATGGACGTCGATTTCCTGGTACGGTATGAACTCCGACGCAATCTGGAGCTGGTTTGAAAGATCCTGACGTGTAATCTTCACGATCCCGGCGGTGACCGCCGGGATCGCGTGTACGTTTGGATCGTTGGAACCAGAGTGTGAACAGCCGGAGAGAGCCCCGATCGAACCCGCCAGCAGCATCAAAACGCCTGCGTGAATCCATCTGTGTCGCATGATCAACATGTCCCCCTATTCAAAGCCTTTCTGCACGCTATCGCCCCGCAGCGCAGCCTCGCGGTGAAGCGTTTCGTTCACCATCTCCCGCAGCCCATCGAGTGAGAATCGTGGGGAAGCACAAAGCTCCAGGATGGGACGCTCGCCGCGAGAGAGTTCCTCCACCACAGCCGGAATCTTTGCCGCGATGATTTTAGGAATGGATTGCACGCCATGCCGGTCCCCCTGAATCAGGTCTCCCGGATGGATGCGAACCCCACCAATCTCAACGGGCTCTCCGAACTCGACAATATGAGCGTAGGCGTGGGAAACCGAAACGTGCCCGGCAAAGAGTTGAAATCCCAACGATTCGACGGCGGGCAGGTCCCGCACCGCACCGTTCGTGACATAGCCGGCGCAACCCAGCGCCCTGCAAACCGAAGAGTGGACCTCGCCGAAAAGCGCGCCCGTTCCGGGAATGTGATCCAGATCCTGCATCACTACTACGCGCGGGGCAGGAATCGAAAGCACATAGTTCCACCAGTCGGTGCGGTCGCAATAACTGAGGATACGCGGCGGCGGGAGAGAAGAGACCAGTGGCGGGGCAGCAGAGCGAATTGTGCCGGTCACGGCGTAACCCAGCATGGGTGGAAAATGAGGAAAGATGCTGTGCGCGACCGCATCATTCACAAACCATTCATTCCTTTGACGGACATTAAACACCTCGATCGCGTTGGCCACCGTGCACGTATCCAGTCGTCGCAGGGCCTCAAACTGCTCGGGAGATAAGGTGGTCTCCACCTGCATGCCTCCATGGGAAAGTCAAAACTGGTACTGCGCTCCATCCAGGGGCACAACCCATCCGCCCGGAGAAGGCGCAAGCCTTCTGGAATCACGAATGTGGGAAGCTGTGAAAAAGCGGGCGTACTCGCGCCCGATGACCGCCGGGTTTTTCGGCAGATGAGTTCAGCGTTTCGGGAGCGCCCTTCGAGCGGGCACATCCTTTCACAGCTTCTTCAGGCGGCAGGAGGAGAGCGGAGCCCAAACCAGATGTGGGGCGTGGCGAGCTTGGGGATTGGGAGTTCTATTGTTTCAAGAAAAGCTGCGGGGAGGGGCTCGTTCAGGTCGAACGAAATAACGGGCCGGGGAGAAACCGGGTGATACAACTGGATGTGGCCGGCATCAAGAGAAGTCGCGGGAGGAAGGTCCCATCCTCGACCCCCATCGAGATGATAATGCCCGCGCCGCGCCTGCTCACCGAAAGCAAGCAAGCCCACAATCACCAGTAAGGCGGATGCCGTAACTACGAGGAGATGTCCGTATTCCTTCCGTCTCACGCTAATTCCATGCGTTGCGGTACTCTAAAAGCACTCACTATGCTATCACATCTCCGGTCAGCCGCCAAATTGCAGCGCTTAATCTTCTGGCGGCGGTTTCCGCTGGGAGGTTGGACGGCGGCGAGTTCCTTTGCTTTGAGACCGGACCGCGCGCGGCCGGCGTCCTTTGCGTTCCTGGGTGGAAGCCGTGCTATTTTCAGCCCGCGGCGCCTTCAAAATAGATTCAGCGGACTCGGTGTGGGTGCTGGATTCCTGAGATTCCGGCAGTTCAAGAGCCACGACAGTTTCTGACCACCGGCTTTCCCTGGGCCGTGCCAAGTTAACAGCGGGTTCGGTGATGGCACCAGGAAGAACTGTCGTTGCGGGAAATTCGGCTGCCGCTTCGGCGGGGGCAGGAGGCGTAGCAGCAGGCAACTGCGAATAAATCCGCCAGACGCCCTTGTGATCCCTCACGATTTTGAGGATCCCTTCGTGCTGGGCATGGCGAAGAAGGTCCAGAGTCCCTTGGTAGCCATTCCGACGCTCGTCAAAATCAGGATCTAAGACTCGCATCCTTTGGCGTATCTGGCGCATATAGAGCGGCCTGCCCGGAGTCTTCTCCGTCGCAGCCGCCAGCGCTTGCTTCAAAAGCTCGAGCGAGGCAGGGTTCGGAACAGGCTGGGAGGCTCTCTCCGGGTTCTCCACCGCTCCGTGCATGGCTGTTTCAGTTTCCGGAGGTTCATTTTCCGAGCCCGACTCAGCCGCGGCTGGGGCCTCCCCTTCGCCATCGCTCTCCGCCGGCTCGACGAGATATCCACGCTCGGTGCGGCGGAGGTGTGCGTGGCCGGCGCGCTCGACTTTCTGCATGAATTCCAGAAACGACCCGGCACTGTAATCCCGCTCGCTGAATGTGGAATCGAGTTGAAGCAGTGTGCTCTTCAGCAGTCCAAGCTGGGGCGCCACGCCGCGGTCCGCCAGAATCTTAAGAGCCCGCAGGATATTGGGCAACGCGTCTGAAAGCGACCGCGCCTCAAGGCTGCCGCGGCCACCGCCCTCGCCACGCCGCGCCGCCCGCGTTGTCCGGCCACCATACCGCAGCAGATTTTCGTAGGCTACGAATTCGGTGCAGTTCTTCTGCAGAATGTTACTGGTGAAGGAGCGCCCACCCACCACGAACACCTGCTTATCATACTGCTTCAGCTTTTCAACCAGCGCCATAAAGTCACTATCGCCGCCGACAATCCCAAAGGCGGTGATGTGATGGCGGGTAAAAGCCATTTCCAGGGCGTCCAGGGCGAGGTTGATGTCCGCGCCGTTCTTGTCGCCGCGCGGCGTCACACTTCGCTGCACCATCTGGATGGCGTGCTGCGTCATCTGGCGGCTGTAATCGCCCGCCCGCGCCCAGTCGCCATAAGCGACCTTCGCAACGAGCTCACCTCGCTCCTTCAGCGCCTCCAACACCAGTGAAACGTCAAAATCCTTCCCGAGTGTGTCCTTCACGCCAATCTGGATGTTGTCAAAATCGATGAATACCGCGAGCTTTAATCGTTCTTCAGGCACTGGGCTTCAACCTTTCGCCATGCAGAGGACCGCTCTTCCACATTGTTTACAGTCTAGGGTTTCCCGGAGATTTTTACAATCGTCTCTGAGGCTTGTGAGCATGATGAATTCATGGGAGAAGGTAGACGCCGAGAAATGCCCGGCATCTATTCCGGTAGCTCTCAAGATCCGCGTCAGAATCTGCCAGCATCCATTGCAGACAATATCCATCCACGAGGCCGCGAATCGTACGCGCTACATCGTCCGGCTTGACTCGCCGGAATTGTCCCTGGCGCACACCTTCTTCGATGATGGCGGCATCACGCTGGCGACACTTCGACAGAAAGGAAGCGAGCACCGTCCGAAATCGCTCTGAGCGAAGGCTCAAAACCACGAACTCGAAAAAGACCTTGTAAAGTTTGCGATTGAGCTCCGGACTGTGAAACAGAACCTCCAGCTCCGAGGCCAGCCGCGCGCGGGGCGCTTGCTGTGCCCGCGTCACCTCCTCTAACGTCCGGTCAAGCTGTGCCAGGAGCCACTCGCAAACGGCATAAAGCAGATCATCCTTGGTCCGGAAATAATAAAGCGCTCCGCCTTTACTCGATCCCGCACGGGCCGCCACAGAGTCAATGGTTGTGCCCTGAATACCGCGTTCGAGAATCTCGGCGTATCCGGCCCGGATGAGAGCCTCGCGGCGACGCTCGGCAAGTTGTGGATTGGCGCGGCGTGGACTCATTGCCGTATGACATCAAGAGTATGCCCGGAGGGATTATTTTAGCATGGGAAATCCAACGCCAGCGCGCCGCATAGCGGAGAATAGTCGCCCAGCTCAGCGAGCACGATCTCGGTGGTCGAGGGAAACTATGGGTGACCACCATTCCAGAAGCGATTGATGGAGAAACTGAAGCAGGAGGTCTAACCCGGTCTTGTTAGGAGCCGCTGCGGCCCGTGTCACGGTGAACAAGCCGAACTTTATACCCTTCCCGCTCTAAAACACCGGAGATTTGTCCGGCAAGCGCCACCGACCGGTGCTTTCCTCCGGTACAGCCCAGCGCGATCGTGAGGTAGCTCTTTCCCTCGGCGAGGTAATGGGGCAGCAGGTAAAGCAGCAAGTCCGTGAGGCGGTTGAGAAATTCACGGGTCTGGGGAAATCGGTCCATGTATCGCTGGACAGCTTGGTCTTTTCCGGTTTTTTCCTTGAGATTCGCGACGTAGTTGGGGTTGGGAAGGAATCGGACATCAAAAACGAGGTCGGCGTCCGTCGGAATCCCAAAGCGGAAGCCGAAGGATGTTACCGAAACCAGCATTGCGTCGCGCTTTTCTCTTCTGCCAAACCTTTGCTGCACCAGGTCGCGCAGCTCGTGCACGTTCATGCGCGTCGTGGAAATGACCACGTCGGCGAGCTGGCGCATAGGCTTCAAGAGCACGCGCTCCAGGCGAATGCCTTCGCGCACCGGTAGATGGCGGCCGAGCGGATGTGGGCGGCGTGTTTCTTCGAACCGCCGAACCAGCGTTTCATCTGAGGCTTCAAGAAACACCAGCGAGGGCTTAGGCCTCCTTTCTGCCAGCTTCTGGTAAATCGCGGGAAGCTGGCTGAGTGCCTCGCCTTCGCGGATGTCCACCACCACGGCGGCGCGGTCAAGCCGGCTGCCAGGCTGGCGGCAAAGCTCCGCAAACTTGGGAAGAAGGTCGACGGGCAAGTTATCCACGCAGTAGAATCCGAGGTCTTCGAAGGCTTTGATCACCGATCCTTTTCCGGAGCCGCTCAGTCCGGTGATCAGGACAAACTGCTTAAAAGGCTTCCGCTTTGTTTTTTTTGTCTTCTGCTTTGAAGAATGCTCTGCGATAACCGCCTCACAACGCCCGCGTCTCGTCCGGTTATATCTCAATAACCGTTGACGCTGATCATAACATGTCAAAGGTCGGTGTAATCTCCCAAAAGAGAGGTTCTCGACAGGCACATGATTTTACAGTCTGAATAACCACTAATACGGCATTCTGTGATATAAGGTCAGGGTTGAAATTTTATGCTGCTGCCGGGGCCAAGACACCCGTTCCGGTAATTTTAATGCCGGTGATCCCCCCGGATTTCCTGATTCGGATGAAAGAGTTGATCGAATCCATCAGCAACGGCCAGCTTGAAAATCGATGGGAGGGAAGACTACTTCCGGAAACGCTCGCTCGCGTTACGGGCCCTTTTTATTTCGATCGGGCGCGTTTGTTGCGGGTGCGCATTCCTTTGACGGAACCTTTCAGGATCAGCTCTGGGGGTATGGGCGCGAAAGAAGCGCTTCTCGTGGAACTTGGGGATGGCGGCGAGTCCGGATGGGGCGAATCCTCAGCAGTTTCGGGCAGTTTTTATTCGTCTGAGACGCCGGAAAGCTGCCTTCGCGACTTGCTGGAGACGGTGCTGCCCCGAGTGCTGGGGCGCGATTTCAAATCGATCCTCGAACTCGATACGTTGCTGAATCAAATCACCGCGAACCGGTTTGCCCGCGTCGCGGTGGAGACGGCAGCTTGGGAAGCGGTCGCTCGGCGCAGGAATCTGCCCATGTCTCAACTGCTCCAATTGCCCAAACCCGCCAACGTGCCGTGCGGACTGACCGTCGGTCTCTACGACTCGGAGGCTCAATTGCTCGCCGCCATTCACCGGCTCTGGTCAAGCGATTACCAAAGGTTGAAGATCAAAATCAAGCGCGGGTTTGATGTTGCCCTGGTCCGTGCCGTCCGAAAAGAATTCGGCGATATTCCGCTTTATGCCGACGCGAACGGCGACTATGGTCGCGAGGATTTTCGGGTATTTCAAGAGCTGGATGACTATGGCCTGCTCATGTTCGAGCAGCCTCTCGCCCGGGAAGATCTCGAAGGCGCCGCCCTGTTGCAACGCCAGGTTCGAACCCCGCTTTGCCTCGACGAAAGTATCGAGACCGCCGAGCAGGCACGCCAGGCGATTGCCGCCGGTGCCTGCCGTATCATCAACATCAAGCTCCAGCGCGTAGGCGGCTTCCTTGAAGCGCTGCGCATCATGGAAGTAGCCCGCAGCCACGGCATTGCCCTCTGGCTCGGAACCATGCCGGAGCTGGGCCTCGGCGCCGCGCAGGCGCTCGCTCTCTGTGGCGATCCGGGAGTTGTTTTCCCTACCGACGTGGTCCCGAGCCGGCGGTGGTATGTGGACGATATCGTTGAACCGGAGATTCGGATGTTTCCGGGCGGTCTGCGGATCGCCGAGGGGAGTGGGGTGGGTTACCGGGTCAGTGAGATAAAAGCGAAGCAATATGCGGTGGAGACCTGGCGGCTCGACAGCTCTAGAAATGGCGCGGTCAGAGCTTCCCGCGCGCTGTAGGGGCGGGTTTACCCCAGGCTTGTCCAAATTAGGTTTTCAAAATTGGGGCGGAATCCCTTATAAATTGAGGTTGAGTTTGTCGAATGCTTAATCTCAATCAAAGGAGATTCCGCCGTGAACCGAGTATGCAGCATCTTCT
>JBOGJS010000112.1:0-3138 GCA_050745365.1 Terriglobia bacterium | reverse complement strand
GGGCCGCCAGAGAGTAGCCCACGGCGCGAGCCGTGGGAGGGGAACCGCCAAATCCCGAAGCCCCGGAGGGGCGACAGAGCCTGCCTGGCCCCTCCGATCGGCTACCGACTGACCGGGCTTCGCTCTTCGCATTGAATTTCGACACCGGGAGGGTTAGAATTTACGGTGAGGGCAGTAAAGCTTCAAAAACGGAGGTTGTGTGATGAAAAAGGTTCTTACGAGCGGCATCGTGGCGGTGCTAGCTCTCGTGGTGTGGGCCATTCCTTCGAGCGCCGCGATCCAGGGGCGTTACGTGGAAGTGCGCAGCGCGGATGTTTATACCGGCCCGTGCTTTGCGAATTCCGAGGTGGGCGTTCAGGGTCGGCAAGCCATTGTTGCCTGGAAGATCAGCCAGGGTGAGTGGGATGGAACAAATCTGAGCGGGCTCAGCGTGGTTGCTGTGGTCCGGGCGAAGGATAACCTTGGCGATCCGTATCACAACCCCTATCCGGCTAAATCAATTCTCATCGTTGATCAGCGGGCGAACGCAGCGCAGCGGAGCGCGTTGATCGAGTTTGCTCATGCAGCCGGAGGTCGTCTCGTGGCGAATGTGGTGCGTGTTGATCGCGCTCCGATCCGCGTGAATTTCAGCGGAAAAATGAATGACGCGGTGACGGTGGCAGCGGGCAACCTGGCGCGGATTCAAACCCGCAGCCTTTGCGCTGGAGACAGCATTTGTGGCAACGAGATCCGTTACTACCCGCCGCTCACCAAAGTCTCCCATGCCATGCCGGCTTACACGTTGGCTGATGCGTTCGACGGTACTGGCCTGGGCGTGGTTTGGACCAGCAATGACACTCGCAGCGCCTACGTCGCTAGCTTCCATATGATGTAAAGCTGCATGCTTGAGGGTATCCGAGGGGAGCGCGGGGCGCTCCCTTTTTTTTGGTTCATTCTTCACTACGAGAGGTCGCCGTGAGCCTGATCAAGAGAAGCGCCATCCTTGTCTTTGTTACCGGTGTATTTTTCTGCTCGGCTATCGCCTGGGGGCAGGGAAACTATAAGACGGCGACAATCGGCGCGCCCAATGCATCGGGGATTCCAAGCGCGGTTGTCTCCGCTGTGGGGACCGAAGGCATTCGTTTCGAGAGCTCGCAGGGAACGCCGGTGTGTGAGGTCTGGTGGAGCAAAAGCATTCCGATGAAGGCCAATGCGGGAGCTTCCGGAGACGTTCTTTACAGCGGACTCACGGTGGGCGAGTTTGTGGGGCTGATTCATTTTCCTCCCAACAGCAAAGACTATCGAGGACAAAACATCAAACAAGGGTACTACACGCTTCGTTACGCTCTCATTCCTCAGGATGGCAACCATATGGGCGTGAGTAACTATCGGGATTTTCTCTTGCTGATTCCCGTCGCCGACGATTCGAATCCGAGCCAGGTGCTGGATTTCAACAATCTCGTAAAAGAGAGCCGCCTTGCCACCGGCACAGGGCACCCCGGCGTCATGATGCTCGATCCAGCCAGCCAGAGTGCGGCGTTTCCTTCCGCCGTGCAGGATGACCAGGGGAATTGGGCTCTCGATGTAAAGCTGGATACTCAAAAGGGAGGCCAGAACCAGCAACTGCCCTTTGCCGTGGTTCTGGTCGGCCAGTATCAAGGGTAAGCATTTAAAATGAGCCTCGATAGGCATAGAATACCTTTTCTGAGCATCCTGATTCTGCTCGTTGTTCTTCCCGCGGTCGACTGGGTGCAGGCGGCACCAAAGCCTCAACAGCTAAATACCGTCGAGGTCGTACGCGGCACCCTGACCTCGATTCCCGGCAAAGGACCGGCTTTGAAAACCACGAGCCGCGAGTATGTATTGGCGGGCCAGTCTTCTTACCTTCTGCACACCCTTGAGGACAAGCGCCTGCTCAGCCACGAGCTTCAACTCGTTGGCACTGCTGGACCGGACGGAACTTTTACCGTCCAGAAGCTATACGACGTCCACAACGGCAAACTCTATCACGTTCAGTATTACTGCGAGGTTTGCAACATCACGTATGTGCAGCCCGGCCATTGTTACTGCTGCGGTCGCGAAACAAAACTGCGGGAAGTGCCCGTGAGCCAAGCCAACCCATGAACCGGGTTGCTGCGTAGTCTTTATCCTCCATAATGCAAAGCCCCCATGCCGCGGCATGAGGCCCACGACGCCTGTCAAATTCGCGGGCGGCTCACACATGCCGCTATTCGGCATGTGTGCGATCAAGTAACCGGTGGTGCAGCGTTGTTTTTTAACTCTGCGGCTTGTAGGCTTGCTTGGTGTCGCGGCTGCGCCGACTGGTAATCTCCGATCGGTATTTCTTCGTCACGTGCTCGAATACATCCACCGCAACCCGGTGCGGCGAGGGCCTGGCGAAAACGTCGGGGGAATGGGGGTGGTCCAGCTATGCCGAGTACGCGACGACCGAGGGGAGCGCGCAGCCAAATCCGCTTCTGGGTCCGGTTGCCTTCCGATCAGCGGACACGAATTTGAACGAACGCGAAGCCGCAGAGTTAAAAAACAACTCTGCGCTATCCGGCTCTGGACGGTTCGTTACCAGGCCCGCAAGGGTCCGGCGCGACAGCTCGGCTCAACCTTCTCCCCAGGGGAGAAGGTGCCCGACGGAGGAGGGCGGATGAGGGGTCGTTATTTCATGATTTCCGGGTACGCCGCGAATCGGGACGGGTAATTTTTGGAGGAGTTCGAATGGCCACCGTGCAAGTTCGCTACATCGTAAGTGACGTCGACGCCGCCATCGCATTCTACTGCGAGCATTTCGGGTTTAAAGAGGTGATGCATCCGGCTCCCGCTTTTGCCATGCTGGTGCGAGGCGACCTGCGGCTGGTGTTAAGCGAGCCAAACGCATCGGCGGGCGGCGGGCAACCGATGCCCGATGGGAGGAAACAGGAGCCAGGCGGATGGAACAGGTTTGCCCTTGAAGTCCCAAATCTCACCGCCGCCGTCGAGACTCTGCGCAAAGCCGGAGCCCGGTTCCGCAACGAGATCGTGACAGGAGTTGGCGGCAAACAGATTCTTGTAGAGGATCCCTCGGGCAATCCAATCGAACTCTTCGAACCGATCCTCCCTGAGGCTCATCTGGATTCGCCACGCCCTCGATATGGCAGAGTACATCGG
>JBOGJS010000111.1:0-7222 GCA_050745365.1 Terriglobia bacterium | reverse complement strand
TCCCAGGGAATAGGAATGCCGAACCAGCGTTCAAGGATCGGCTCGAGCGCTCGCCGCTGCCCTGGTCCAATGCTCCAGGCTTCACCGGGCCCTGGGAAGGTACCGAATCCATGCGCCTCCGCGAGATGATCGGTGGCATCATAAAACCCCCAGACTTTCTCGTCGCGCGTCCACACTGGCTTCAGCTCGCCCTTATCCCAATTTACTTCCTTCGACAGGATCAAATAGCGCGGAGCCACCGAGGCGCAAATCAGCCAAGGCAGGAATTGGCCTGAAATGCTCCAGCGCGGCGAGCGGTCGGATTCCCAATCGCCGAATTCACCGCCCATCGGATCGTTCAGCGGCGTCACCCGGCCGAAATTGAACGGAACGACGGCTGCCACTCGAGAATCCAGCGCGGCCGTGTAAGCCATCGGCTCGGCGCCGCCGGCGACGGAGCCCAGCAGAATGATCTCCTTTTTGTTGACGTCGGGCCGCTGCCACAGGAGATTGATGCTGGCCTCAACGTCTTGAATCATCCAGGTGATGAGACTGCTGTTGGTGAGATAGAGCTGCTCCCCAATAGTATAGAGTGAATCGTAATTCGCGCGATCCCACGGGTAGGTCTGAATCCGCCCGCCGTATCCGATCTGATCGATGGCTAGAACGGCGCAACCCTCGCGCGCCCACATGATGCCCATATCCTGCACTTCGAACTGCGTCTTGGGGCCATGGTGGCTTGGAAAGATGATCATGCCCGGCATTTGATTCCTGGATGGGTCGGGAAGATAGAGATCGGCGGTTACCCAAATGCCAGGCTGAGATTGAAAGACCAGGTTTTGACGGTGGTAGCCATTGCCATGGTAGTCCGACGAGATATGAACATCGAGCGGAGCTTTTGCCGGCATCTGCCCAAGCGATTTCTTCATCGCGTCAATTCGCTGATCGCGGTATTCGTCCCATTCGGCGACCGTCCCGACGCTCGCCCACGCTTGATTGGCTTTGGCGATCATCTCTTTTCCAACCGTTCGCTCGTAATCAGGAAGCATGTTGGAGAGATTCATCTGCTTACGTTGCGCAGCGCTAAATACACGTCCAGGTAAAACACCGATGTTTCCCGGCCGTTCTGGAGCTGAGGGTTTGGGCAGTTGCGACGGACTTACGCTGGAAAGCTCCATGCGGCGGTAGCGGGCCGGGCAGTCGGAAGTGGTGCTCTCGGTGTCGGGCAGGACGCTTGTTTCTGAGGGCTCTCCACCGCGCTCCGGCCGCGTGCGCTCGAGTAGAATCCGCCATGTGCCGGGGATGTTAACTTCTCCAAGCGCCTCGGAAATTCTCGCGAGCGGAACATTAAGGCGGGCAAACCATTCGCCATTCTCTTGCCACGCGGCTCCCGTGGCTGGGCTCTTCCAACTGTGCGGCCGGCCCAGTCTCGGGCCGCCCTGATGGCCCGCCGCTTGATCAATGGTTCCTTCCGAGTTGATGGTGTATTCCACATAAGACGAGCCCGTCGTCGCGAGATAGACGGAAAAGCTATCTCCATGAACGTTCTTTTCCTGCGGGATCACGTGATCCGGCTCATACATGCGCGCCAGCACGGCAAGTGTGCTGCCATCCTGAACCAGCTTCACCTCGGTCGGAAATTCCGGAAGGCGTTTGGCGGCTTCATTCCGCCACAAGTTCCAGGCCGGAACGTCAGCCCAACCGGGACCAGTCCACTTGCTCTGGAGTGGTGGCACGGAGCTGACATGCCCGGCTTGAATCGGCGGGAGATGTTCATCGGTCCCGAGCAGCCGCGGCTGGTAAACGGGAGCGCCAAGCTTTGCATTCTGAATCGTAGGCACGATCGATGTAACGTTATGCAACGGCCACACCCACCACTCCTCCGGAGACCTCGGCCGCCAGGCACGGTTCCGCTCAACCTTCAACTGAACATATCCGGGCTCCGGCGTGCCGATCTGCTCGAGCGGAATCGCTATTTCCGCCGTCCAAACGTTGTTCCCCTCCGAGGTGGCAATCATGAACCCATTGCATTTATACGGCATGCTGGGATACCAGGCGTGCTCACCGCTCCAATGCCACTTGATTGAATTCCCGCCCAGCGGCCCCACCTGCACCAGCCAGTCATTCTCGTTATAGATATGAAGAATGAAGCGGACAAAATCCTCGCCATCCGGAGAGCCATAGGTGTAACTCCGCGCGCCGGTAGCGCTGCGGTCCCTTACGCCGCCTTCCCACAGCGGATTCCTGCCGATCGACCGCGCCGTGAAATGTCCGGTCGGCTCGGGCAGGGTCGCACCGATATAGAGATATCCACCCGCAATAGCGGCGCGGACCTCTCCACCCAGCTTGGCGGGAACCCCCGGCTCGGCGGGTCGAAGGGGCTCAGCCTTCACGCGCTGCCAGAAAGGCTCGTTCAGCTTTCCATCAATGGTGATTCGGCCTGCTTGTTGCGCGAACACGCCCATGCTTAAACTCATTGCGGCGATCAAAAGGACAATCCGGCGCATAAGGTATACCTCGTTTTGATGATGTTGGCTTCGTGACATCCAGCCTGGTCTTCAGAACACTTGCAAAGTTCAAACAAAGCTTATATGCCCGGATGAAACGCATGTCAAGGCGAAAATGCAAGGCCCGAGGGGCTGAAACAATACAGCCCAGGGCGCAAGCCCTGGGTAAGATCGAACCCCCACCCCTTTTAATTCCCCTCCCCCGCGCCGCGAGCGGTGCCGGGGAGGGGGAGGGGGCGGAGGGCGACGTAGCTAACCCACGGCTGCCGCCGTGGGCTGAGATATGTCGCTCCTTCAGAGCTACATTATCAACCAAACGCTGGATGAGGCCGTTAGAACAGATTTACCGTGTGTACAGCCAAAAAAGTGCACGTATTTTTCTGAAGATGGCAGGGAGCCGCACGGAATCACGTTCTACCGGACGTTGAAGTCCATCTGTAGGGGCGTATTCTCTGAGGAATCACCGACGTAGACGACAAATTTTCCGAGATCAACCGTCCAACCATCCCGTTGAGTATTCCAGTAAGCTAGAGAGCGCTTGTTCAGCGTGATAGAGACGCGCCTAGTCTCACCCGGTTCCAGGACCACGCGCTCGAAGCCTTTCAGCTCTTTTATCGGGCGCGGCACCGTGGACGAAGGATCGCCCACGTAAACCTGGGCTACTTCGGCGCCGGTTCGCCTGCCTATGTTCTGCACATCGAAGCGAACCGTGACAGGACCGTCCACACTGGCCTCCTTGGGCGTAACGCTCAGATCGCTGAAAGCGAATCGCGTATAGGAAAGACCGTAGCCAAAAGGGAATAGGGGGGCGGGCTGCCCGTTATGGCCGCAAGCCCGATAGCCGATAAAGATGCCCTCCCTGTATTCCACCTTGTGCGTGCCTGGCTCTTCATAATAGTTCTTGTATGCGGGGTCGTCCTCGACTCGTCGCCACCAAGTGATGGGCAGCTTACCTGAGGGATTCGCTTTCCCCGTCAGTACGGCGGCGAGCGCGTGACCGCCTTCGGATCCGCTATACCAAGTCTGGAGCAGCACGGGCACCCGATCCAGCCATCCAGCGGTTGCTACGCTGCCGCCCGCGGTAAGCACAACGATCGTACGCGGGTTCGCGGCTGCTACGGCCTTGATTAGTGCGTTTTGGGCGGGTGGCAAACGGTAACTACGGTCGTGTCCCTCGCCTTCGGTTATCTCGTTAAAACCGACGCACAAAACCACAACATCCCCAATGGCGGCAATTTTCCTGACGTTCGGCTGAAGCACATCTTTGACCGGAATTATCCCAAGCCGTGCGCGGATGTTATCTGAATCCGGCAGGTAGTCCAGGCGCACCGCAGCCGGTCGGCCTGCCGGCAGGTCAATATCTACTGCCCTGGGCGGAATGCCGCCATTCTCGGGCACGTCCAGCACCAGCTTGCCGTCCACAAAAAGGCGATACGCATCTCTCAGGCCGACAGCAGCAATGAAGCGCTGCGGCCCTGACGATTTCGGAATGTAATAGCCTGACCAACGGACAGACCGGACTCTTTGCCCTGGAGGAACTCTTGAAAACGATCGCGCATCGAGGCGCGCCACCCTGAATTCGCTGATGGGCTTTCCGCTAAAGTCAACACTCGAGAACTCTTCCTGCTCCAGACCGGGCTGCGTGCCTTTTCTATCCATCACGAAGCTACTATCCTTGAAAATCTTCTGTACATCCGTCACGCCGCGGCTCCAGTAAACTTTTACGCCAGGACCGAGTGCGTCCTCTATTCCCATCAAAAAGCTAACAGGGGCAAAAGCGGTTACGTGAGAACTGCCTCCCCCGCCTACATTTGCTGGATAGGCGTCCGGGCCGATAACGGCGATGGAATGGATCCGGTTGATCGCAAGCGGCAGCAGATTCCCTTGGTTTTTAAGCAGCACCATGCTCTCCTCTGCCGAATGGAGAGCAACGGCGCGGGATCGGCGGCTGGCGAGCGGAATACTTAAATCCTGCTGATTGTGGTTGATGAAACCAAACTCGACCGCTACGCGAAGGATACGCCGGACCTTATCATTGATAGTCGCCAGGGAAACCTGACCAGACTTGATGGCCGGCAATAGCGTCTTCAGGTTTATGTACTGCGGAACAGGCATTTCCAGATCGAGTCCGGCATTGGCTGCGGCAATACCGTTGTGAGTGGCTCCCCAGTCGGACATCAGAATACCGCGGAAGCCCCACTCTTCTTTGAGAACCTCTGTGTCGAGAAATTTGTTCTGTGTTGAATGCTCGCCGTTCACAAGATTGTAGGAATCCATCACAGCGGCGACGTGCCCTTCTTTTACGGCAGCCTCAAACGCTGGCAGGTAAATCTCGCGCAACGTACGTTTATCAACGATGACGTTTTCGCGAGGAGTATCGTATTCAGAGTTATCTGCAGCGTAATGTTTCACGGTGGCTGCAACGCCCTGGCTCTGCACGCCCAGAATATAGTTCGCAGCGATCTGCCCGGCCAGATAAGGGTCTTCGCCGAAATACTCGAAATTGCGACCATCCATCGGGGCCCGGTAAATGTTCACTGCTGGGCCGAGGAGGAAATTAACTCCTCGCGCGCGTGCGTCACGGCCAAGTGATATCCCGAGCTGTTTTGCCAGACTGACGTCCCATGAGGCCGCCAGACCGATACCGGCCGCGTAAGCCGTGCTCGGGCCCCAGGTGCGCACGCCCAACGGGCCATCCGACATCTTGAGTCGCGGCAGGCCAATGGAGGGCATGGCGTGAATGAACATGCCGTCGTCGCCGCCGATGAGTTTGATTTTCTGTGCGAGAGTCAGTTTGGCGAGCATTGCGTCAACCCGGTGGTCAATTTCAGCCGGGGAAGGCTTCTTCTGCGAAGGCTGTCCAGCGGCCCAGACTGCAAACGGAGACACGGTTATCAAACAAACCAGAACGGCGCAACGCAGATGACTCGGGAGGCGATTAGAAGAAGGTGGCACTTTGGGTCATATAGCTCCAGGCTAAAATGCGCGAAACGCGTGCTGAAAAAAGTTCGATGGAATAACTGGCCGACTTTTCAGGATACAAGCTGCGATCATCTTCGCTTCTGCTTCTCACGTAGCGTAAGTGTGAGCTTCACCAGATTAAAACCGTCCAGCATATCGTCGGTGGGCTTAAGCCTACCTCCTGAAAAGACTGCCCACAGAGTCTTGCCATCCAGACTAATCCACTTCGTAGGGAAATCCACGCCGAGCGCTTCGCGGCGTCCGAAGTGACCCCAATTGTTGTAATAGGCGATGGTCGTCCAAGGGCCCCAAGGCTCCGGTGCGTCAAATAATCCCATCGCGCCAACACCATAACCCTGGGCGCAAGCAATGTACAGTCTGAGCCCACGGTCATACACGACGTGCATAATTTGGCGGCCGTTTGGATCTACAAAAACGGGGCGAGCCTTTGAATGATCGGCCGTCCACTTCGGGCCGGGACCAGCGTAGTACTCATACTCTCCGGAAGTTCGAGGATCCTTCTGCAAGTCCTGTGGTAGTACTCGGATCAGGTAGGTTGCCTTGGGATCATTAGCAACGATCGTGTATTGATAAACGTATTGGTCTCTTGCGCCGTTGTTATTCCGGCCATAATTAAGAAACTGCCCCGCCAATTTCATCTGGCCCGGGGTTTCCTCGAGTTTCCATCGTGAAAGCGTCCACGTCGCGCCCAGATCACGCGACCATGCAAGCCGGTCTTGTGGAGTTTTTGGGTTCGGCGGACAACGGACGAAATCGTCCTTTTCATCGTTGTACCAGCTTGCAACCCAGGTGTACAGGACGCCATTCACAGAAAGCATGGTGCCGGCTTTTCCGCAGAAGGTGGCTGGATGCTTTGCGTATTTCGGAGCGGCTCCCCATAGATCGACTCCTTTCACATGCGGAGGGAAACCTAGAATCCGGGCAAAACCAATGCTTACACGTCCTCTGCCGTCACTCGCGCCGCTAAAACCGCCCCCATCGCCAAAAGAAGTATAGATATTTCCGTCGGCTCCCCACGTCACCGGCCAAAGATCGCTTCCGCCGTGGCCGGCAGTATGGGCAAGCCGGATGAGATGATTAAAACCCCACTTTGCGCTTTGGATCACGAGACTCGGTGGATAAGGCGCTTTGATCTGCGCTTGGAGCGAGACCGCTCCCGCAACTGTGATTGCCAGGAGTATCCCGATATAGAAGCCCAGCCGGTTTTTCAATCCTCGCACCTTCGTCTTCTGCTGCCCTCTGTAGGTCATCTTCCAGTGCGGCGAGATGTGATTATGTGTTCAGCGAGGTCCAGATGGCCCTGACCAAGCCTTTCCCGAATTCCAGCCGATCGTGGACGGTTGGCAGGCGGCCTATCTTGCCATCGTAGGCAATCCTCTGCTCCATTAGGAAAGCGGGGATGGAACGCTCGTAGTACAAGCCCTGGGCAACCTCCATTCGACCGGGCGTAGGTGGGCTGCTATGATGGCTCTCCCCTCCGAAGCTGCGACTTGGATTAAACGTCGTTGTTCGCGTGAGCTCATCGAATACTCTGCTCCCCAATTCATGGAATTCAAGGGAAGGGGGTCCGAAAAGGAACTCGTTGGTTTCATCATTATGAAGTGACAGGAAAAAGTCGATTCGGCCCCCCTCATCGACCCACTTCAGAATGGCATTGCGGGCCGCCGTAATCTCCGGCATTCTCACCGGGTCGACTATGCCTGGGTCCCAGTTGCGGTTGAGATCAAAACCGTAAGCGTTGTACCGCACGCCAC
>JBOGJS010000110.1:0-5127 GCA_050745365.1 Terriglobia bacterium | reverse complement strand
GGTGTGCTTCGCGATAGGACGCAATGATCCGCATAATCCCGGAGGAGCGCCCGCACATCTTTTGTCACAGGATCGCTACTTCGCAGAAGGGCCAGTTCGGCATCGGAAGGAAGTTTACCCCTTGCGAGGTGGATTCAAAGCCTGGCAACGGGCAGGTTTGCCTGTTGAAGCTGTACCTCCGCAGAAGTGATCCTGTGTCTTCAGTAGGATGGCAAAATCCGGAATGAGGAGCTTCCGATTCCAGGTCATCTTCAGATGTGAAGTCATGGAGGATTCTGAACGGCGTCGCATTCTGCTCATCGATTACGACGATGATTTCCTCACGCGCTTAAAGGTTCTTCTGAACGATGAAGGATACGATGCAGCGGCTGCTTGGGGTGGTAGGGAGGCACGGCGGCTGCTCCACTCGAGGAAGTCTTCCAGACACGAATGGCCGCGAGCTCTGGCGTCTTCTCCGAAAACTTCCTTCCGATGCCGAACTGGCCCTTCTGCGAAGTAGCGATCCTGTGACAAAAGATGTGCGGGCGCTCCTCCGGGATTATGCGGATCATTGCGTCCTATCGCGAAGCACACCCGCACAAATCGCGAGCGCCGTTGCTCGCTGTCTTCGCCGCCAGGCAACTTCCGCTTCTTCGACAGACGGGGAAAATACGGTCGATAACGGATCCCAATCCAGGCTGAAAAATCAGATGGTCTTGTCTGGCGAATCACAGATCGGCTCGAGGGGACATTCGGCGCAGCGCGGGTTCCGAGCAAGGCAAATTTCGCGCCCAAACAATGTCAGTTCATAGCTGAACCGAATCCATCGGCTACGAGGAACGATCTTGAGGAGGTCCCGCTCGACCTTTTCGGGAGTTTTCTCTTCGGAGAGCTTTAATCGCCGGGTCGCGACACGGAACACGTGCGTATCGACGACAATGCCGCTGGCAATGCCATAAGCTGTCCCCAGGACCACGTTGGCGGTTTTGCGGGCCACGCCCGGAAGGGTCAAGAGTTCCTCCATTGTTTGCGGTACCTCGCCAGCGAATTCCTGAACGATCTCCTTCGAAGTCGCAATGATGTTTTTGGCTTTGTTCCTAAAGAAACCGGTCGAGTAAATATCCTGCTCCAGCACCTCAGGCTGCAAAGCTGCGAACACCTGCGGCGTGGGATATTTTCTGAAGAGGTCTGGGGTGATTAGATTCACCCTGTTATCTGTGCATTGGGCAGAGAGGATCGTAGCGACGAGAAGTTCGAAGGCGTTTCCGTGTCTCAGAGCGCATCCGGCGTGAGGAAAATACCGGTCAAGCTCGATAAAGATTCGCTTCATCCGGGCAGGCGACGTGTAACCACCGAGCGCCATGATCGCTGCCGTCCGCGAAGGTGAGCGTTTACGGGCAGGATCGGCGCGTTTTGGAGCGGAACTGTGGGTAGGCATGGCACTCCGCCGGGTCAAAGCAACTGGTCAGCTTGAAGCCGCGACCGTCCTTATGAATTTAACGGTCAAAGGGGCGCCTCATGAAAGATATACTCGTATATCACGCAGTACTTTTTGGAACATGGCGTATGTGAGTCGTCCGGTCTGGGTATTGTGATGGCTGGGGTGATAGGAGCAATGCAGGCTTTCCAGGCTTCTTCAAACCGTCCAAGCTCCCGCGCCGAGTTGTCGTTTTTAACGAGCGCGGTATAAGCCACGTCGGCAGCGAGCATGCCGGTTTTCATGGCCAGATGGATTCCTTTGAGATGCTGGGGGTTGAGGAAACCCGCCGCGTCGCCGATGATCAGGGTACCATCCGCAACGGTGACAGGCACGGAAAAATATCCGCCTTCGGGAATGCACTTGGCGCCGTATCGAATCATCTGGCCACCCTCCAGCAGGTGTTTCAGCCAAGGATGGGTCTTCCATTGTTGAAAGGCGTGATGGGGATCAAAGCCGGGGTTCTCATCATCAACACCCACGATGAGGCCGAGAGAGAGTTGCGTCTCTGAGGGCGCGTAAATAAAGCCGCCGCCGAACTGCCGGCTGCTGAGCGGCCAGCCTGCCGTATGAATGACCTCACCCTTCTGGACGCGGCCTGCCGGGATCTCCCAGAGCTCCTTGACCCCGAGGGCGTAGGTTTGCGGGTTGCGATTGCGATTGAGACCGAGCCGGTTGACCAATTGCTTGGTGAGCGAGCCGTCCACGCCTTCTGCGAGAACGGTGATTCTGGCACGCACATCATATCCCGGCTGGTAATTGGATTTGTGGCGGCCGGTCCGGTCTACCCCTTTATCGCCCGTCCGCACTCCGACGACGCGATTGCCTTCGTAGAGGATCTCGATTCCAGAGAAACCGCAGAACAAGCTGACGCCTGCCTGTTCCGCGCGGCTCCCCAGCCACTTGACGAATTGATTGAGCGAAATAATGTAATTCCCGTGATTGCGCAGGAAGGGCAGAGTGAGGGGAAGCTTGAAGCGGCGCTGGCTCGTCAAGTAGAAAACGGCGTCGTGCGTGACGGGCGATTGAAGGGGTGGATGTTGGGATTCAAAATCAGGAATAAGCTCGCGCAACGCGGTGGGGTCAAGCAAGGCGCCGGAAAGGCAGTGGGCGCCAACTTCCGATGCCTTTTCAAGAACGAAGATGTTCTCAGGATTGAGAACAGCCTGTGGCAGGCCTGGAATCGCGCTCTGGACACCATCAAATTTTTGTCCACGCTGGGCATAAAGGTCAGCAAGGCGGATCGCGCAACTAAGCCCTGCGGGACCTGCCCCGACGATGAGCACATCGGTTTCCAAAGTTTCTCGATCAGCGGAGCTCATAGAGACACTGGCGTCCACGATTCGCGATTCTCTGTTGGTCTGCCGGAAGAGTCAGAGGTTGGCCTTTCTCGGTAATGTTGAAAGCAAGAAGCTTTGCAGGACGTGTTTTGCTGGCGTTCTGGGAGATACGATGCACGTGCATCGGCGGCTCGTAAAACGCCTGCCCTTGTTGATAGGTTATCGGCGGGCCGGGCTCGACCTGGCTGATGATCGTACCTTCCAGGATGTATCCAAAGACGGGCCCTGGATGGCGATGCGGTTTTGAGCCTTCGCCAGGGGCGTAATGAACCACCACCAGAGTCACCTCATGATTGTCCATCCCTGGCAGCATGTGTTGGAGAATTTCTTGAACCCGCGAGGAGGATACTGCGCTTCTCTCAGTTCTGCGCGCGCCTTGCGCCGGTTCGGCCGCATCAAGGCTTCCGGCCATGCCAGAAATGCCGGCTGCAATGATGCCTGCCAGCGCCTTTGCGCTTTCGCGACGAGTGAGCATGTTTCACCTCTCCTTCGAGGAATATCTTCAGCCACGATTGTTGCAGAAGTTTTCGGTTACTACAGCTTCTTGGCCTCGGCCAGATCCAGCGAGATGGGTGCGCGCACCCGATAATCTGCATTCCGGTAAATCCATCGAATGAAGTCGTCTTAGTCGATCAGCACGAGTGTCGCCGCATCATATGCACCGCCTTGCGCATGATATTTTGAGAGCGAGCGCATCCCGTAAAGTTTCATTACTGTCCGGTGGCTGTCCGAGAGCAGTGGGAAAGGTAGCCCCACGTTTCTCTTCGTCAAACGAGCTTGAGCGATAGGATCGACGCTGATGCCAATAATCCGAACATTCAGCGCCTTAAATTCGTAATAGTGTTTTGCGAACTCACCGAGTTCGAAGTTGCAGCAGCTTCACCAATAGCCTTCGTAGAAATCGATGAGCACATTACGCTCCGCAAAGCTAGAGAGCTTCACCTGATGTCCGCTGGCTGGCGACCCGCGCCGGTTGCGTGATTGCGTCACCAGTGATAGCCGGCGGACGAGGTGGAACCTCCCCGACATTTATGGTTTAATCAACGCTTTCTAAGATTACCGGGAGACAGGAACAACTCATGCCAAGAGGAAAACGCGCGGAGCGCCATCGTCGCTGCCGCAGTCCATCCTTATCGCCGGCTCGCCGGAACCCGGCCCGAAGTGCGTCATCACCGGCAACTGCGCTTTCACGACAGAAGGTTTGGGTATCACTCCAGGCAATCAGTTCGGCCTTATTCAATGTTCTGAAGGCGCGGACGAATCCGCTGTTCTGGGCTCGTGGTTCACCACTCTCTGGAACAATCTGCCTTCATCCGATGAACAGAAAACAGCGGTTCTCGCCCGGCTTCAAGAAATCGCTGAGCCAAAGGCGCCTTCGCTGATTTAGTACCTCATCCTCGGGGAAGAATTGGGGTATTTCGATGCCACGACTGACGGAACCGGAACAACAGGAGATCATCCGCTTTCTTGAAGCGGACAAGCCGCTGCCGGACAAGTACCGCTTCCTGCTGTTTGAGGACAAGCGCGAGGTGGAGCTGGTCTGGAACGGCAAGACGAGCGAAGTGTGCAACATCGTCCTGCCCTTTCAGGTGATTGAGCAGGTGGACGAACCGCGCGCCGAGAAGCCCGAAGACACGGCATTGCAAGCCGGTCTTTTTGACGAGCGTGGCCGCCAGCTTAAGGGCTGGACCAATAAACTCATCTGGGGTGACAACAAGCTGATCCTTTCATCGCTCAAGAACGGCCCGCTGCGCGAGGAGATTGACAAGCAGGGCGGCCTGAAGCTCATTTACATTGACCCGCCCTTTGACGTGGGCGCGGACTTCAGCATGGACATCGAGATTGGCGGCGATACCTTCACCAAAAAGCCCAACATCCTGGAAGAGATCGCCTACCGCGACACCTGGGGCAATGGCGCGGACTCTTTCATCGCCATGATTTACGAGCGCCTGATTCTAATGCGCGATTTGTTGGCCGAAGACGGGAGTATTTATGTCCATTGCGACACGAGGGTGAATGCCTACCTTCGCCTTGTTTTGGAGGAGATTTTTGGTAACAGTAACGCCCTCAATGAAATTGTGTGGAAGCGGTCGGAGGCGCATTCGGATTCTGGTACGTATGGAAAAGTGCATGATTTGATATTCTTCTTCAAAAAGGGCGAGTCGAACACCTGGCACAAGCAGTATATTCCGTATTCTGAAGAGTTTGTTGAAAAGCAGTACAGGTACATCGAAGACGGCACAAACCGCCGCTACCGTTCTGCTGACCTTTCCGCGTCGGGTTTGTCGGGGGGGGGCTACACATACGAATGGAAGGGGATTACTAGATCAT
>JBOGJS010000109.1:0-9779 GCA_050745365.1 Terriglobia bacterium | reverse complement strand
ACTACAGCAACCTGATCGAAGGACACGACACGCACCCGGTCGATATCGAACGAGCGCTCAAAAACGACTATAGCAAAGATGCCCACAAGCGCGATCTCCAGCTCGAAGCGAAAGCGCATATCGCTGTCCAGAAATGGATTGATGGCGGCGGCCTGAAAGGCCGTGCGGCGACAAGCGATGGCATTTGCGAAGTCCATCGCCGTTTCTGCGAGTTGTTGCCCAAGGATCTGCTGTGGGTGGAGGACCCGGAGACAAAAGAACGGGTACAGGTCGTCCCCGGTGAACCGCGCCGAAAAGACGTGAAGGTCGGCGCTCATATCGCCGTCAGTCCCGGCGCCGTGCCGCGCTTTCTGAGGCGCTTCGAGGAGATTTACAGCCGCCTCAGCAAGACGGATTCGATCCTGGGCACCGCAGCGGCGCATCACCGCCTCGTGTGGATTCATCCGTTTGTTGACGGCAATGGCCGCGTTTCACGCCTGATGTCGCACGCGACGCTCCTGGAGACCCTCGATACCGGCTCCGTCTGGTCGGTGGCGCGCGGGCTGGCGCGCAAAGTTGATGCGTATAAGGGACACCTCGCCGCATGTGATAGCGCTCGCCGCAACGATCTTGATGGGCGCGGGAATTTGAGCGAGGAGGCTCTCGCGGGATTCACGGACTTCTTTCTCAGAACCTGCATCGATCAAGTCGAATTTATGGAAGGCCTGATGCAGCCGGATCGCCTGCGGGCACGCATCCTTCTTTGGGCCGAAGAAGAAATCAGGCTCGATACTCTTCCGCCCAACTCGGGCAGCATCCTCGAAGCCGTGCTCTACCGGGGAGAACTGCCTCGTGGTGATGCTGCCGGCATTGTCGGCGCGGGCGAACGCCATGCGCGCCGTATTGTCTCGGCACTGATCGAGCGGGGGGTGCTCGCGTCGGAGAGTTCGCGCGCGCCGCTGCGCCTTGTCTTCCCGGCGGCACTGGCCTCGCGCTGGATGCCGGGTTTGTTTCCTGAAAGTACAGGCATGGTTGAGCGGCATCATTTGAGGTTTCCGGCACCGCAGGAGAGCTATGTATTTGACCGCGAAGTTGTCCTGTTCTGGGGGCAGGACGGAGCAACTCGCGTGCGGTGCGAGATAAGCAGAGAGGCTCTTGATGACCATTTCGGCGGGGATGGCAAGGACAAGCTTGCTGTGTTCAGGGGCAATAGGCCCGCCATTGAAGAGGAAGCGCGCCGGAAATATCTCGCCGGTCGCATAGAACCTGATGGATCGGCTCTTATCCGCACGAGTGATCTATAGCGTCACGACGATCTCGCTGCGAGGTTTCGCTTCATCTCAGAGGACTGGTCGCCCTGGGTGGCAGGCGCCGTCGGAATGTCGAATGCCATGACCGTAAGTGTGATCTCCCGGTTTGAGTCGTTGGGCTGGACAAAGACGTAGCGAAATGTGCTCTCATCTTCCTTGCCAAGATCCCGCCTAAAATTTGAGTGCTTTGGCACTGTCTCTGAAATCTTCGCGAGGACAGCACTGAAATCGGCATTCCTGTTGAACACGACGACGGCGGTCTTCGTGTCTCTCCAACTGAGGTAGGAAAGCAGCTGGTCAATTGTGTCGGTGAGAGACTTTTCGCCTTTCCAGAATTTGCACTCGGCGATGAAAATATTCTTCCCGTCAACCCGGATGAGGATGTCATTTTTTTCCTGAAAATTGAAAGTCTCTCCGGTGGCTTGACCTTGAAAAGCGCCATTGAGCTGAACGAGAAAATGAGAGCGCGGATCCTCCTCTCCCATCGCGGCGAATGCATGGGGGCTCAACTCCATGACATGCACCATGTTCTTCATGATTCGCAGGATTTCCTGATAATCTTCGGTGGCGAGAGCTGGCTCGGGCTGCGCGGCCGTGCGAAACGTTCAGAAGCAGCAAGAACTGCCGGCAAAATGCCAGCGCCACACCGCCTTCCAGCCCCAAGCCGGGGGATCACCCCTGGACCAGCCTTGGAGGCCACGCAAGCTTGGCAAAAATTGGTGCGGAGGGCGGGAATCGAACCCGCACAGCCCTTGCGGACCGAGGGATTGGTCACCCTGGATCGCGCTTCTCCGCATGCGCGAGCGGTGGCCGGAATTGCGGTTCGAGATGAAGGCGGGGTATTTGGGGATGGGATAAATTAGCTTGGCGTACTTCACGGCACCGTGCACCCACCCCTATAATCGCGACTATAACTGCACGGCCCGCCTGACGCCGGTGGCAGGAATCCCACAATCATCACCAGAAGTGGCGATGCCAGGGAATTGGCACTCGGGATGACAGCTCCCATATTCCGGCTCCTCGGTGATGTTACCGACGAAGTGATATAGCTGTGCCCCTGGGTTCGGTTGGTTCAGTGGTGCAATTACAAGAGCGAGCATCTGGAGCATTTCCATGCTGGCGCAAGACATGGAGAATGCGAAAACATTCTCGCGGGTCTTGAGAGGATGGTCCTTCCGCAATCCAGCGATATAGGTGGGGTCGTCAAGGAGTCCCTCGCGTTCGATCTGGACCAAACCCGGATCATATTGGCGTAGACATTGTAAGCAGGGTCGGCCAACAGTCGCAGTGTGGGTTCTCCAGTCCGCGGCCGCCAGCTTACCCAGGCGATTAGTCCGCACGGAAATGCCGCCGTCAATCACAGGGATGAGATGAGCGAAGGCGATCAGATTCAGAATATACCGCCCCCAAGGCCGGTCTACGCAAGCAAAGAGAACGTCACAATCCAGTGCTGCACGGAAACCTTCTTCTTCGTACACTGCGGCAGCAATTGGCTCGACCCGGAAGGGGTTAGCGGTCGCCCGTGCGGCTAAGTGCTTTGCCAGCACGTTAACTTTAAGTTCGCCAATGCCGGCCCGCGTCGCATAAGCGAGTCGGTCGAGATTGCGTCTTTCTATGTAATCAAAATCGACCAGCATCACATCTTCGAAACCGGTGCGCCCCAAGGCTTCGGCCACGAGGCCGCCGACGCTGCCAGCGCCGATCACCCCAACCCTAAGGCGCGAGAGGTTGCGCTGTGCGTCCTCTCCCCACGCCGACACCGTGCGGACCTGCTCTTCGTTTGCAACCGGCGGTGGGGCAAGTTCTTCCATGTAAGTCGCGCTGAGCCGATCACGCGAGACGCGAACCGTGGCGCAGTTTATTCGCGAATAGCTGCGGGGCGCGGTACGCTCCCAAAAGCGAGCGCTCCATGCACCGTCGCTGGCGAGAGTCAGCCCCACGAAGGGTTGGCGCGTCACCCCGAAAGCAGCCCCTGCGGTGCTTTGCTCAGTGATGACATCTGCGCGGCTCATCCCCTGCCACGCGATTCCGAGCGGATGGCTGTGCATCAGAGCCAAACCAGCACCCTCAGCCGCCGCCTCAGCAAGCGCCCGTTCGAAAAATGAAGCCTCGAAACTCACATTGCAGTGAACATTACGATCTCCTGCCTCAGGCAAAATCAACCGGTGGACCAATGCCGTTGTCCTGCTCCGGCCACGGCTTGGATGCCAAAGAGCAAAACACAAGCCCTCTTGGCCATCGATCCGGAGCAGATGACTGCGGGCCGCATTGGCTACCTCGCCCGTGATTGCAACGCTGCGGGTGGCACGGCTCATTGCGTTTCCCAGAGCCGCCAGATGTGCGCCATGTAAGCGCTGACTGTTTTCTTGCTTTGCCCCCAGTTCACAAAGGGGCGGGACCAATACTGCCAATCGCCTCCCGCCCCCTTCTGGAAGGGTGCCGAGCTTGATTGATGGACGCCGCGCCGGTTGGATGGGGCACGTCGTTGGCCGGATGGATGGGCTGGATGTGCGGGGAAACGTGCGGGCCGCCCGGAGGGATATTGGGAAAATCGGGCGGCACGATGAACCCGAGACGAACCGTCTGACCGACGAACCGCCCGATTTCAACCAAGTAGTTGAAGAAAACGTGATCGGGAAGATTTGGCAGTGCTTGGGGTTCGTAGCCGAGGGTCCGCAGGCCTTCGGCGAACGCCACCGCCCAGGTAGAATCTGACACCGGCTTCGGACCAGTAGAAATGATCTGAAAACTCATGCAATCGCGAAGCTTGATCTCTTCGTCGCCTTTGCCCTGGTAGCTGACCTTATGAGTTCCTTGGATTTCCACGAGATAGTTGGTGGCGGGGTCTTGTTTTCCGAACTCACTGATGATCTGGTTAGCTGTCAGTTTGCGGTGGTGGGTTTCATATTCCTCCCCGTCTACTGTGAAGTGGATCTCGTGGGAATGATCTTCGGCCTCCCGAATCTCGTGCACTGCCGCATCAATTTCATTCTCGGCCTTCCGCTCGGCCATTTGCGCGGCGCCCAAGTCAGCTTCCGCGCGGTGCAGATGCGCTTCGGCTGCCTCAAGATCATTGCCTGTGTCTCGGTCGTGATGCTCGGTTCCGTCTTGATTTGCCAGCATGTTATTCTCCTTTTATCGACCGGCGGTTACTCCGCCTTCAATTCCAAATCGGTTGGGTCCAGATATTTCGGCCGCCTGGTGGCCGAAATTCTTTGGGGCATTCGATATGCAAGTGAAGGCGCGGCCTTCAGGTGCTGAGAAAAATGGCGGTGGGCACTTCGCCCCGAAACCCGGAGACGATCAATTGGCCACTCCTGATGGGGCGGCTGTATAGAGCTGCGGTTCGTCTCGTCGGTCACGGCGACCGGGTGATCGATTGTGGGGTGTCTTCCGCGAAGGACCTTGTTTCAGAGGTGATAGAAGAATTCTATGCCTCTCCAAACGCGTGCGGGTGGGATGGCACTGAGGCGGGGTTGATTCGATTGCTGTGCCGGATGGTTGAGCGCCGGTTTATTGACCACATACGTCGCGACGACAAGGTCGCGGCAGACTCCGAGACCCCTCTTGCGGCGGCGATATGCCGTGAGCTGGGGCCTGACGAACGGGCTGCCGGCGAACAACTACGGGATCGAATGTTCGAGGCTGTTAAGGGTCACGCAAAAGAATCTGAGTTGCGAGATTTTATTCAAGCCGCGTCGATGCTCAAGGATGGTTGTATGGTCGATAAGCAGATGACCGAGATGCTGGATGTGAGCGTGGGCGAGGTGCGCAACAGGAGAAAGATGCTCCTGCGAATCGGCGGTATTCAGCAGCTTGGAATCATTATGTCCGGGGAACCACATGAAGAAAAAGAAAAACAAACATGCGGCGCTTGATCGCCAGTTAGGCGCACTGTTCGGTGATCCTACATCGTCTGATGCGTCGGAACTCGAGAGTATTTGCGAGGAGATCGACAGCGACTCCGATCTGGTTCAAATGGCGTACGACCTTGCCCGGCGCGCGGCCCAGCAATACCGCTTGGCCGGCAAAGCGGTTCCGCTGCATGTCGAAGCGGCTCTGACTCAGATGAAAGAGTCCAACACGTTGGAAGGCGCATCGTCTTCCAAGCTCGGAGAGGTTGTGGATGCAGCGTTGAAGCCGTTTCGCGGCCCGACCGAGAAGCTCGCTTTCAATTATCATCGGTTAACTGACAAATCTGAGAAAGACGAGCGTTTGTTGGAGGAGCTGGGCGACGAGGTGAAACGGGACTGGAGTGAGGAGGAGGACAGTGAACGCCGTTGAGAAGCTCGCGGAAGTGCTTGTGGAACGGCTTGCGATCAACGGCGTACCGGATTTGGTCTCAATCGCTGGGCAGATCGGCCTTCGAATAAGGGAAGTGGAAGCAGACGGACTCGACGGTACGCTCGTGCGAGCACTGGACGGCCCGAAGGGAATCATCGGAGTCAATTCTAGCATTCGTGAACATACGCGCAAGCGTTTCACCATTGGGCACGAAATCGGGCACTATCTGATCCCGCATCATCGACGGCTGGAGAACGTCTGCCGAGCAGACAATATCGAGCGGTGGCATTCCGGAGTTGCACAGGCCGAACGAGAAGCCAATGAATTTTCAGCCGAGCTATTGCTTCCCCGCAAACTTGTGGCTCCTCGACTCAGATTAGGAGACCCCTCGCTCCATAGGATCAGTCAAGTAGCCAATGAGTTTTCGACCAGTCTAACGGCCACGATTTACCGCTTTTTGGAACTCACTGACCTAGTTTGCTGCATGGTTTGGAGCGAAAACAGCCGAGCGAGGTGGTACACACATAGCGAGAGATTCAGGCTTCCGCTGCCGATCCCAGAATTGCCCTCTTCGAATTCGTGGGCCGCTAAGCTATTCACGGGCCAGAAGGCGCCGAATGATCTGGTCGAGGTTCCCTCGGACGTTTGGCTGAATCGGTGGGACGCAAGTCGAGTTCGCCGGGTCCTCGAACATTCGATTCCGCTTCCGTCATATGGTGCTGTTGTCTCTTTCCTGGAGTTCGAGTTAGAGCCAGACGAAAACGTGGATGACGAGGACAGAGGTCTCTTAGAGGATTTGGACGCCAATAGATACGACAGTCGCCTGCGACGGAAGCCAACGCAGAGAATGGGTTGACGCCCCGTGCAAGGAGCGTTTATCGCCCAAAGCCTATGGCTCGCGAAGGCAATTTTTTTTGACACCTGGATGGCGGAGCCGGGACCGCGAGGTGTTCCCAAGGTCCAATGAGTTTGAACAATAAAGAGTTAGCTCAGTTTAGCTTAGCTTTTGGGAATATTTGTAAACTTGCCCTTGGTTTATAAATATGCTATTTTGCTAAGCATGGCTAAGCAATGCCACGGAAAGCTAAACCAGTTAGAGCATCGGCTTCCCGAAGGTCTGCTCGTAGATGCCGCGTGGCTGCGCAAGGAGGGATATTCGACCTCTTTGAGTAGGCAGTACGTTACAGCCGGTTGGCTGGAGCAACCGGTGCGACAAGTGTACCGGCGCCCGCGAGGGTCCTTGAGTTGGCAGCAGGTTGTGATCTCCCTACAGAGCCTGCTCGGGCGGTTTCTGGCCGTAGGCGGCCGCACCGCTCTCGAATTGCAAGGGTATGCGCACTATCTATCGCAAGAAACCAAAGAGGTACATCTTTTCGGCGCAGGACCGCCGCCCGCCTGGTTGTACAAGCTACCTGTCGGCGTCCGTTTTTTTTTCCACAACGCGTCAAAGCTTTTCCGTGATTCACTCGCTTGGCAAACACAGGGCGTTGGCGGCGAGTTGGACAGGCTCAGCAAACGAAATGCGCTCGCCCTTCCCGCGGATCTTACGGTTCAAGCCTGGGGACAGTGGGAGTGGCCACTGATTCTTTCCGGACCGGAGCGCGCTATCTTAGAAGTACTCGATGAATTACCGCATCGCGAAACCTTCCACCAAGTTGACAAACTATTTGAAGGCCTCTCGAATCTCAATCCGCGCCGACTGCAAAAATTGCTGACCGATTGCCGGAGCGTGAAGGTCAAGCGACTCTTTTTCTTTTTTTCCGATCGGCATCAACATGCGTGGGCAAAGCGTCTTGAGAAAGACACAGTGAACCTCGGGAAGGGCAAGCGCATGCTCGTCAAAGGCGGAAAACTAGACCCGACCTATCAAATCACTGTCCCAGAGGACCTGAATGCCGTTCAGTGAGGTCTACCGCAACCAGGTGAAGCTCTTGATCAGAGCCCTGCCGATTGTGGCGAAGGAAGAGTGCTTCGCGTTGAAGGGAGGGACAGCAATCAATTTCTTCGTCCGGGACCTGCCCCGTTTGTCTGTCGATATTGATCTCACCTACGTGCCGGTGCACTCCCGGCAGGAGTCGCTCGCAGCGATCAATGCGGCGATGGGAAGAATTGCCGATGGCGTGACGGCCGTGATACCGGACGCGCAAGCGACCGTGACCAAGTTGCCAGCGGAGAAAACTGTGACCAAGGTCCTGGTCCGGGCTGGTGGCGCTCAGGTAAAAATTGAAGTGACTCCCGTTTTGCGCGGATGCGTATACGACCCGGAGCTGCGTGCAGTTTCCAACGCAGTACAAGAGGCCTTCGGCTATGCCGAAATGAATGTCGTCTCTTTCGCTGACCTTTATGGCGGCAAGATAGTCGCCGCTCTCGACCGGCAACATCCTCGCGACCTTTTTGACATTCGAGATTTACTGGCAAAAGAAGGCATCGACGACGCTCTACGTTGCGCTTTTGCCGTCTACTTGGTTAGCCATAGTCGACCAATGGCCGAGGTGCTCGCTCCAACGCGAAAGTCCATCTCCGAAGAATTCATCCACGGCTTTGAAGGGATGACAGCCGATTCCGTATCTCTTAGAGACCTGAGTGACGCCAGAGAACTGTTGATTGAAACGGTCGTCGGTAAAATGCCCCAATCGCACCGGCAGTTCCTCGTTTCGTTCAAGCGCGGTGAACCGGACTGGAAACTACTAGGACTGCCTGCAGCGGTAGCGAATCTCCCTGCCGTTCAATGGAAACAGCAGAACCTTGAGAAGCTAAAGACTGGTGAGCGCGCCCGCCTTGTCGCGAAACTGGAGAAAGTGCTGCTTGGAAAGCAGAGCTAGTTCCGATTAAGTTCGTTAGATATGCAAGGGGCCGAAATGCTACATCATTTTGACATAGTTAGGACCCCGCCGCAGCGCACTTGCCTGTCAAATGCTACCGGCCTCCGGTCGTCACCGCGAAAGCGGCGCGAGGCGTCCTTGACAGGAGACTGGCGCGGGGGCGAAGCAGCTTGGTTCGACGCACCGAGGGAAACGGCTCGTTGAGATTGACGCCCCGGATTCTACGGAAGTCGTGAACCGGCGAGCAGGCAGGTTTGACGGAAAAGAGATGGTGCGGGCGGAGGGACTTGAACCGTCACGGGCCTTGCGGCCCAACGGATTTTCATGCCCGTCTACGGCTTTCGCCGCCGCCCTGTGGCGTTTGTGGTCTGGACTATCCCTTCACCTTGGCCTTGGCTTTAGGTGCTGCCCGTCTAGTCTCTGCACCTTCCCAACCGGAACGCTGATTGCTCCGTCCGGGCTTGGCTCGGGATTGCCATGTTACAGGGTTCCCCGAATTTGAGCAGTTCTGCACCGCCGGTTTCCCGGCGAGCACTTCGCGTGAGAAACACCCACCTCAACGTCTCCTTAGGTCTAACAAAAGATTGGTGCGGAGGGCGGGAATCGAACCCGCACAGCCCTTGCGGGCCGAGGGATTTTAAGTCCCTTGCGTCTACCAGTTCCGCCACCCCCGCTTGAATGATTATACAGAGGCTTAGGAAAACGTCCGCGTGCTTCGAAGAAATTCGACACCCTGGACGGTGGCCTCACAGCCCGCACACGGAGTATCAGGTGATGAAGCAAAAACCATCAATGGCTGACCGGAGGAAAAAAGTAAAGAGCGGCCCCAGGAGGCGTTGTGGATGAGACTGCCGCGTGAGGCGGCGCGCAGCGGCCGCTGGCGAATGTCAGAATGGAATGCCCATGCGAATTTCGGTTATCATAAACACCATCCCGTTGACTTTAGCAGTCGGCCGATTGGAAAATGTCCCTACAGCGCCTGAACCTGAAGATATTCCCGAGTGGATTATGGAATTATACAACCAATCGATGAACCAGAAGCTGAGTGATCTGGAGGAGAGGATGACGGAACAGGTCTTTATTTTCGACACTACGTTGCGAGATGGAGAGCAATCGCCTGGATGCAGCATGAACTTCGAGGAAAAGCTGGGAATGGCCAGGCAGCTCGACCGCCTTGGCGTGGACGTGCTTGAGGCCGGCTTTCCAGTTGCCTCTGATGGAGATTTTGAGGCCGTGCGCGCGATTGCAGCCGAGATCCGGCGGCCAGTCATCGCGGCTCTGGCGCGCGCAAATCAGTTGGACATTGACCGCGCCTGGCAGGCCCTGGAAGGCGCTGCGCGGCCGCGCATTCACACGTTTCTGGCAACCTCGGACATCCACTTAC
>JBOGJS010000108.1:0-6848 GCA_050745365.1 Terriglobia bacterium | reverse complement strand
GAACGTGAGAGGATTCTGGCATTGTGAAAACGACCCCTCATCCGCCCTCCTACGTCGGGCACCTTCTCCCCTGGGGAGAAGGTGGGAAGCGTAGCGACCCGGATGAGGGGTATTGATCGAAATTTTTGAAGCGGGGCACGCGTGTGATGCACGTCGGTTATTGCGCCTATTTTTCCAACTAAGCTCTAAATTTCCCGCTCGTCAACCTCAGCGGCCGGTGGGGGTTGCTCGGTCATTGGGTCCGCACATGATTCACGGCGTGGCCACGTTCGCTTTTCTGCGCAAACATTTGCAGTGGGAGCCGCTGCCGGCAAGCCCGGAAGGAGGAGCTTAGATCGTGACGGGGAATTCAAAGCATTACGATGTCATCGTGGCCGGTGTGGGAGGGATGGGCAGCGCCACGGTTTATCATCTCGCGCGGCGCGGCATTAAGGTGCTGGGTCTTGAGCGCTTCAATATACCGCACAACATGGGATCCTCTCATGGCATCACGCGCGTCATCCGGCTTGCCTATTTTGAAGATCCTTCTTACGTTCCGCTGCTGCGCCGCGCTTACGAACTCTGGCGCGACCTTCAGCAACTCGCGGGTCGCGAGCTTCTACACATTACCGGATCCGTGGATGCAAGTCTGCCGGGCGGACGTGCCTTTGAGGGATCGTTGAAATCCTCGAAGGTGCACGGCCTCATCCATCAGGTCCTCACCAGCCGCGAGTTGACGGAAAGGTTTCCCGCTTATCGGCTGCCTTCAGAAGTGATGTGCGTGTTTCAGCCCGACGGAGGATTCCTCGTTCCGGAAGCCTGCATTGTTGCTCACGTCATGCTGGCCCAAGCACACGGAGCCGAGATTCACGCTCGCGAGCCGGTGATTGAGTGGAAAATTTCAGGCAACCGCGTCACGGTAATCACCGAAAAGGCGTCCTACGAGGCGGGGCGGCTGATCGTGGCGGCAGGGGCCTGGGTGGCGAAGCTCGCGAACCCGCTGGCAAAGATCGCCCAGCCGGAACGGCAGGTGCTCGGCTGGTTTCAGCCAGCGCATCCGGATTGGTTCGCTCCGGAGCGCTTTCCCGTGTTTAACCTTCAGATCGAGGAGGGCCACTTTTATGGCCTTCCTATCTTCGAAGTGCCGGGATTTAAAGTGGGAAAATACCATCACCGACGGGAACCCATCGATCCGGATAATCCCACGCGGGAGTGCAGCCCCGAAGACGAGGCCCTGTTACGTGGATTTGTATCCCGATGTTTTCCTGACGGCGCAGGCCCGGTAATGGCGCTTCGCGCCTGCATCTTTACGAACACGCCGGACGAACACTTCATCCTGGATCAACATCCGGAATTTCCGCAGGTCTTGATTGCGTCTCCTTGCTCCGGGCACGGCTTCAAGTTTTCAAGTGTGGTGGGCGAGATTATGGCAGACTTGGCCGAACGCGGTGAAACGCGCCATGACATCGCTCTTTTTCGCCTGGGGCGTTTTGCCGCAAGCCGCCAAGCCTGAGCTGCTTATTCGCGGGCTCGTAATGGCAGCCTGGAACACCACCCTTATAGGCCGCAGTAACCCGTGCCTATCTGCCGAGGCTAAGACGCGGCACGAAGAACTTCCGCGTTTCGTTCGCCCACCGGCGGCGGGTTATAGCCTTCGGGCAAGTCGCCGTTATCCGGCCGCAGGTATTGCAGGTAATTAGGCCGGAGGCCGGCAATAAGTTCTTTGCGCGTTTTGGTCTTCAGGGGTTTTCCAATATAGATTTTTCCCATGCGCTCCAGCATCGTTTCCGGGATGGCACTTGAGAACATCATCAGCGGCCACTTGAAATTCGGTCCGTTGGTGCGGCGCAATTTCAGAGACCACGCGATCAGCGAGCCCAGGCGCCAGGCCATCGGTCCCCACCAGGCAGCGAGTCCAGGTTTCAAGCTCAGCTTCCAGCACTTCAGGATGACTTGCCACTGGAGAGGCGTGAGGCAACGCGTCTCGGAAACACCGTGTTGTTTTTCCATGCGCGTATCATGCAAGGGCGTAAAGATGGAAGGAACGAGGAAGGCGAAGAGGCCACGGCGCTCAATCTCATAAACCAAGTCCAGGGTCGCCTTGACGTCGTCGTCGGTTTCGTCCGGACTCCCTACGATCAACGTCATGACGGGAAACCAGTTATTCTCATTGGCGATCCGCAAACCCTCCAGCACCACGCTCGGCCAGTCTTCAATTGAGAACGGAACCCCCTTGCCGGGCATGATCTTCTTCGCTATGGGCACCGAGCCGGTTTCAAGCCCAATGAGCGGCGCCAGGATTTTCTTTTGCGGATGTGTGCTGACACGCGGCAAATGGAGAGGGCTTTTCGGAAGGAGAAGCTCCGAAAGCCTCTTGATCAGCAGCGGATCCACGACGAAAGGAGCCATGGTGCAATGGCTCAGCACGTGCTGCTCTACGCCCGGAGTATTCACAATCCCCGAGTAGAGATCAAGGAGCGCCTCCCGGTTTGGAAAGAAAAACGGCGTCTCCGTCCGAACCTGTCCCCAGATGAACATGTCTTCGGTGGCAAGAGAGATCTGGCGGTTTCCCTCCCGCACGTTGGCTCTTACGGCCGACATGATCTTCTCTTTGGGCAGATCAATTTGAGGATTCAAGTCCGGCAGGCAAAACTGGCAACGACGGCCGCAACCGGTGGTCATCTCGACAACTCCAAAGGTGGTGCGGCGGTCGGGGAAGAGAATGGCGTCACGCGACTTGGGATGCGATGCGGTAACTTCGCGAGGAAGGGCGTCGCCCCGGACGGCCTTACGAAATAGCTCCATCACCTCCTCAGACTCACTTCGGCCTTCCACCACACAGTCTACGCCAAGCTCTTCAAAGCTGTTGGTCTGGGAAATCTGCCATCCGCCGGGTCCTCCGACAATGACTTTAAAGTTTTCTCGATAGGGGCTGGCCTTAATTTTCGTGAATAACTGCTTTGCGTAATGCGCGTTGATGGGCTCGCGCGTCGACCCGAAGATCGAAGTGTAAACCCCGGCGGCGAAGGTAACTCCGAGTGGGTTGTGGGCTGAAACTGCAACCACGCGCGTGTTAGGACCGATGAATTTCTCGAGATCATCGGGATAACACGCCACCATATCTTCAGCGTGAAACTCCCTGGCCAAAGATTGCTGGACCAGCCGAACGCCTGCCGGCATAAACCGGGCTGAGCCGTCCGGGTTGGATTCAACATCGCGCCATCTCGGGTATCGGTTATTCAGAACAAACTCCATCCAAGTCGGCATCGAGGCGAGCGCCATCTGGATGAAATATCCTGCGTGATCAATTGTTTCAGTGAGCGGCGCGGTGCAGACAATCAGTCTTCCACCATCCTTCGGCGGCGCTACCTCGTTTGCGTTTGCTTCTTGATGCTCTCGGGTCGTTTCTTCATCCGTTTCAGCGCCTTGGTGCATTGAACTGAGCCTCCCTTCGAGCGATTTAACAGCCAATTCCCCTTATACCACACCTGACTGGAAATTGATCCCGACCCGCGTCAATGGATCAGCGCGCATCGCATTCTCACCATACTGCCTCTTCCCAGTTCTCCAGCTTTTTCTTGATCGCGGCCATAAACTGGTCCGCGACGGCGCCATCCAGCACGCGGTGGTCAAAAGAAAGCGTGAGGTAGACCATGCTGCGGATGCCGATGGCGTCGTCGCGGACGACGGGCCGCTTTTCGATGGCGCCTACACCCAGGATCCCGACCTGAGGCTGGTTAATAATGGGCGTTCCAATCAGACTTCCAAATACGCCGTGATTGCTGATGGTAAAGGTGCCCTCCTGCACCTCGTCCACGCTCAGCTTTTTGGCACGGGCGCGTTCGGCCAAGTCGCGCACTGCGCGCGCCACGCCCAGGAAACTCATCTCATCTGCCCGGCGGAGAACCGGCACGATGAGTCCAGTTTCCAAGGCGACGGCGATGCCAATATTCACGTCACGTTTGTAAATGACGTTATGGCCATCAAGCGAAGAGTTCACAATGGGAAATCGCTTCAGCGCGTCTACGACGGATCGCACGAAAAACGGCGTGTAGGTGAGCCGGAAACCGTTCCGGCGCTCGAATTCGGCAGCGCTCTCTTTCACCAGCCGCGCCACGCCCGTCATCTCGACTTCAAACACCGTCGCCACATGAGGTGAGGTTCGCTTGCTCATCACCATGTGCTCGGCAATCTGCTGGCGCATGATGCTGAGCGGCGCCATAGACGTAGGGCCGGTGAAGCTGATGCCACGCTCCGGAGAAGCGATGGACGGCCCCGGTGTAGCAACTCTGGGCATTTCCGGGACCAGCGGCGAAACCTTTGCGCTTTCGCGGCCGGAAATATAAGCCAGAACGTCTTTCTTGCTGATTCTCCCTTCAAGTCCCGTGCCCTGAATTTGCGTCAGATCCACCTCATGCTCCCGCGCGAGCTTGCGGACGGCGGGGGAGGAGCGGATCTCGTCTTCGCGATGGTGAGGTAGGCGCACACCGCCCGATTCAGCATCTTTCACCGGCGCGGACGGAGGCGCGGCAGCGGCAACGGGACCGATATCGAGGGATGAGGCCTCCGGCGCAGCGGCAGCCTCTGCGGCTTCATTTTCGATGACGGCGACCACGGTGTTCACTTCCACCGTCTCGCTCTCTTTGACCAGTATTTTGGCAAGAACGCCAGGCGAAGGCGAAGGGATTTCGGCATCCACTTTGTCCGTGGAAATTTCGAACAAAGGCTCGTCGCGTTCCAGGCGGTCCCCCACTTTTTTCATCCATCGCGTGATAGTGCCTTCCGCCACGCTCTCGCCCATCTGTGGCATGATGACGTTTACGGACATAGAGACCTCGAACAATTGAATCATTGAGCCATTGGATCAATGATTCAATAAAAAAATGCCTCAGCACGCCGCCAGTTTTCGCGCCGCGGCGATCAGCTTTTCGACATTCGGCAGAAAAGCGTCCTCGAGCGGCGGCGCGAACGGTACGGGCGTGTCCGGCGCAGTAACGCGAACCACCGGGCCGTCCAAATCCTCGAACGCCTGCTCCGCAATCAGAGCGGCGAGTTCTCCTGCCATGCCGCCGATGCGGGTATCTTCGTGCAGCAAGATCACTTTGCCGCACCTGCGAGCGCTCGCAAGCACCGCTGCCTCATCGTAGGGCAACAAGGACCGAAGGTCAACGACTTCCAGCGAGACGTCTTCCTTTTCGAGTTCTTGAGTTTTCGGTGCCGGTGGAGTAGGCATAGCCGTTGTTGTTGCAGATAAATACAACCGCCAACTTCATCACCGCAGCCATGTTCATGGCCTCGTGCACATCACCGCGGCTCAATGTGCCTTCGCCAAAATGGACGAGCACAACATTCCTTTGCTTTCGCTGCTTGAAGGCTATAGCGACGCCGCAGCCTACGGGGCAGGTATCGCCCAACGGCGAGATAATCGGGATCAGGCCGCGCTTCAGGTCTCCGATATGCACTGTATTCTCGCGGCCGCGTGTAGGGCCGTTCGCGCGCGCCATCCAGTTGCAGAGGATCGCGCTGAGCGGGATGCCACGGATAAGAAAGGAAGAAAAATCGCGATGGCTTGGGATGGCAACATCGCCTTCGATCAACTGAATCGCCGAGCCAACTCCTATTGCCTCCTGGCCGCGCCCGACGTAAGCGCCGCCCAGAATCTTTCCCTGACGATAAAGGACACGATCAATGCGGAACTCCGATTCTCGCGTGAGCTTGAGATAATAAAGCATGCGCCGGAGCATGTCGGCGTCTGGGCTCTGGCCGGACGCGGCGCGTGTTCTTGTGATTGCTGAATTAGGCATTTGCAATTCCTGTGCTTTGAAAAAGACTGTAGCGCCGGTGTCCCCACCGGCGGTTGTCCGCGATGAGGACATCGCCGCTACAGCGCGTTGGCGCGTTTTCATGGTTTCCGGGTGCTGCGAGCGGCATGAGCGACTGCTTTGAAAAAAAATGCGGGCAAGACCGCTCATCCGGGTCGCTTCGCTCCGCTGCTTTTTCAGCTTGGGTCGGCTCATGCCGCAGCTCGCGGACTCGTTGGGTAGAGATGCACATGCGGGATGTATAAGAGCGCGGAAAATCAGCGTGAAGGCATCGCCGGGTCCGGGACTGACCCCTCACCCGGCTCGCTCCGCTCGCCACCCTCTCCCCGCGGAGAGGGCTGGAATTCTAGTTTCTACTCCCTTCGCAATGTGGTTTTCTTCTGCCCGGGCCTGAAAAATGTAGAAACTCCAGCTACCTTCTCCCCTGGGGGGAAGGTGCCCGACGTAGGAGGGCGGATGAGGGGTCGTTTTTCATGGTTTCCGGGTCCCCGCACCCGCCGGATGAGCGACTGTGAAGCCTGTGTTACCCCTTTCTGCGCAATCTGCGGATCAAATCACAGATTGGTGTCAGCTTGCATCACCACACCAAACACTTCGCCGAATTGACGGATGACGCGGACCGTTACCTCAGTGATATCTAGCGATTTTCCAAGCAGCCGCGCGAGCGAAGTGACGCCTTTATCATGAATGCCGCAGGGGATGATTCGAGAAAAGTAATCGAGGTCCGTATTCACGTTGAATGCAAAGCCGTGCGATGTTACCCAGCGCGAGACGTGCACACCCAGGGCCACGAGCTTCTCGTCGCCCACCCAGACGCCGGTCAATCCGGGGCTGCGGCCCGCCTGAAGTCCATACCCCCACGCCACCCGGATAAAAACTTCCTCGAGCGACCGCATGTACCAGGCGATATCGCGCCGAAAGCCCGTGAGGTCGAAAATCGGGTAGCCCACCAACTGGCCTGGCCCGTGATACGTGACGTCGCCACCCCGGTCGGTTTCATGAACCTGGGCTCCTAATCCTTGGAGAGTTTCCGGAGAAGCCAACAGA
>JBOGJS010000107.1:0-6144 GCA_050745365.1 Terriglobia bacterium | reverse complement strand
TTGCGGGCGACGCTAACACTTCATCCGCGAAACGCTGCGCCGCGGACAGGCCCGCGCCCGGGCGGATCAGGACGTGAAGCTGCTTGAGCCGTGGGTACCGGTCCAGCAGCATTCCCAGGATTACTTTGCCCAGGAAACCACTCGCGCCGGTCAGAAAAATTTCATGGTCCTCGAACGCTTGGTTGGCTTCAGTTGCTTCCGATGCGGTCATCTGGACTGGCGCTCCAGGCTCCTATCGACTGAGATGAAGGCATGGTATCGACCGCCTTACAAGGTTGTCAAGGCGGGAACGGCGAGCGAAAAAATAGGGGGCCACACTGAGTTACGACCCGGCAGTTCAATCTTGAGCTACCAATACGCAAACCGGAAATGAAGCAAAGATTTGCGCTAAGGCAAGGCGCCGGGATCCCCGGCGGCCGACGGCTAAGATTTCCCCGGTGAAGATGTTCCTCCACTCGGAAGCAGAGGATTTTGGAAGCTCGATGGAGCTCCGGCCCCACGCCTTTACGCCGAGAGGGGCAACGCCTGGCCGGGTGATTCCACCGGTCAGTCTCGGGACGCTCACGAGAACCCGGTCGCGCCCATTCCCGCGCGCGAAGCTCAGGACGTGATCCCGCCGCGATCCGGCCGCTGCCAAGGGGACGTAATCTCCTTGCGCAAACAATTGAGCCAGTTTTTTCCGGCATTCGAGCGCCTTATAGGTGACGTAGAGCTTTATCCAGCCGTCCCTCCAACCGGCGGTCAGCCGTGCGACCAGCTCAAGCCGGCCCTGCGTTTCCTGCCGGCGCAATTCCTCGAGAGCCCTAATGCGTGCAGAAAAATCCACAGGCCGCCGGTTATCCGGATCGACGAAACTGAAATCCCAGAGCTCCGCGCCCTGATAGAAATCCGGTATGCCGGGCGCCATCACCTTCACCAGGACCTGCGAAAGCGAATTGAGCGCTCCATAAAAGGCGATCTTCGATTGAAACGCAAGGAAATCCTGACGGAAGGCGTCTTCGGCAGGGAGACTGATTAAGTCGCCGACGAATTGGATAACGGCGTCTTCGTACGCGGAGTTGGGGTAGCGCCAACTGGTGTGCACTTTGGCTTCACGGAGCGCTTTCAGAGCGTACTGCTTCAGCCGCTCGGAGAAGTCCTCCTCCGCGCTTAGAGGCCACGCGCCGAGCAGCGTCTGATAGAAGAACATCTCTTCGTTCCGGTCAGGCGCCGGGCAGCCGCCGATATCCCGGATCTTTGGCCGGTTCAGACGACTCCACCTCGCGACGCGCCGCTTCCACTCTTTAGGGAATTCGGATATCACGCTGATGCGGGCGCGAACGTCCTCGCTGCGTTTAGTATCATGCGTGGAGGTTGCGTTGAGGGTCAGTGGCGTTCGCTTGCCTCGGGCCAGAAGCTCTTCATGGACTTCCGTGGTCGTTTTACCTTTGGCGCCAGGATTTCCACCGACGTCGTTCAACGACAGAAGCGCGGCATAGCGATACAGGGCGGTATCCTCCACGCCTTTGGCCATAGCTGCGCCTGTGAATTGCTGCCAGCGCATTACAAACGCGAGCCATGCCCGGCGGGTTTCCGAGTTCGAAGGCTTAAGGAGGAGCACGCGTTCCAGGAAATCCAGCGCAGCCGTCACATTGCGTTGGGTGGAGCGGCGACGGGCATCCTCCACGGCTGCTGCGATCTGCTTCCGATCGTTCTCAGGCACTTCGCAACCTCGAATATATGTTCGGTAAACGGGCAAGCAAGCTGATAGCTCGCTGAGCGCCGCCTTGTGCTCCGAACGCGTTACACCCCGAGCGTAGCGATCCTTCGCCGCCAGCCGGGCAAGCTCAGCGGCAAGCGAGTTAATATCAGCTCCCAGGAGCTGCTCTAGCACGCACAGCCTCGCATCCCGGGCAACCTCTGCGAAAGATTGATGGCGCCCCGTGAAACTCTCGTAAAAACGGCGAATGTCCGCTAAGCCGTTTGGGTCGATTAGCGCTTGGTTAGCAAGGTTCGTGAAATCATAGCCCGTAGTACCGCAAACCGGCCATGCCGCCGGTAAATCCTCATGGTCGGCAAGGATCTTTTCCACAACCATGAAGAACCGCTCGCTGCCGTCGTCTGACTGCGCGGCGTGGCCAATCGAGTGCTGCATTTTATCGAGGTATGACAATGGGTCGCACAGACCGTCAATGTGATCAACCCGTAAGCCGGTGATCTTGCCCTCTGTGATAAGCTCCAGCGCGGCAGCATGACGGGCCTGAAAAACGTCGGGCAGTTCGACGCGCAAACCCACAAGATCCGTTACGTCAAAGAAGCGCCGGTAGCCGATTTGCTCTGAAGCCACCTCCCAACAAGCCAGCCTGTAAGCCTGCTCGTTCAGGAGGCAGTCGAGCAAGTTGAAGCTCTCCGGCACTCCCTTCGCCCCATTGAAGGCAAGCATCGCCCTTTCGATCGCAGAGCGCACTTCCGCCTGAGCACCCAGCAGGCGCCCCAGCTTGTTTTTGATGACCTCTTTCTGCCGCCGTCTCCGCGCAAGTTTCTTGGGAGCGCGAACCGTTCGAGGCGGCAGGCGCCTGATGTGGTTTAATAGAAGCGACAGTTGATCCCTTGCGCTCTCACTATCAGGCGCCAGCTCGTTCAAAACTCGTTCTACAATCGGCCCAAATGTAGCAGGATCCAGGGGGAGCTTTGAATCTCCGCAACGGATGAAAAAACCACTCTCATTGAGCTTTAGCGAAAGTTCCTGATCCTCCAGCATCTGTCCGTAGGGTTTCGCCAGCACAGGCAGCAGAATACGGTTTGCAGGCGATGATCCAGTTTCCGCGCCGGGCGAATTCCAATAGACGTCGAAATAGTGAGCATAGGGAGAGCTCTCGCCATTTTCCAACACGTCCATCCACCAGGGATTATCAGAGCTCGCCGACATGTGGTTGGGTACGATGTCGAGCAGGAGGCCCATATCGTACACCTTGAGGCGTTCGATCATTTCATCGAATTCCTTCTCAGTGCCGAGCTCTGAGTTGATCAAAAGAGGGTCCGCAACGTCATATCCATGGGAGCTACCGCGGCGTGCCTTGAAGCCAGGGGATGCGTAAAGGTCGGAAATCCCCAGCTCGTGCAGATATGGAATCAGTTCCCTCGCGTCTGCGAACCGGAATCCGAGGTGGAATTGAATCCGGTACGTCGCTGAAGGAACCCGAAACAAGGGCATAAGTTGATGCCTCCCTGCCGGCCCAGAATCCAGCGGGCCCCCTCACTATCCTTCCGCCGGTGAACGCAAGAACAGCAACGCCACGCAGGGAGGAACTGTGATCGTCACATCTCCGCCCGATTCAATTTGCCACGGGACTGAGCTTCCGGGACCGCCCCACTTCGTGTCCTTTGAGTCAAGCGCTTTGCGCCAAAGGCCGGGAGGCAAAGGAAACGCGACCGAAACCACTTCAGGTCCAAAGCTGAGAATAAGAGCTGCCTGGGACGGGCCATCCCAGCGGCGAATCACCAACACCCGCTCCGTGTCCCAACTTCTTGCCTCCAGATCCTTCTTGCTGAGATGGCTCAGCGCAGGACAGGTCTTGCGTAGCCGGATCAATTCCCGGTAATACTCCAAGAGGTTGCAGTTTCGCGCCGCCGTTGCGGAATTAACTTTTGAACTGAGGAATGTGCTTTCATCTTGCGGGTCCGGCACGTCCCCCTGCCAGCGGAAGCCGGCAAATTCGGCCTGTCGGCCTCTCCGAGTCGCTTCGATGACGTCTCTGTCTGAATAGCTCACGAAAAATTGAAAGGGCGCGGTCTCCCCGTATTCCTCCCCCATGAACAACAGTGGAATGAACGGCGAGAGGAGAACGGCGCTTGCGGCGACTTTGAGTTGCTCGCCTGAAACGAGCTGCGGAAGGCGGTCGCCCGGCAGGCGGTTACCGACCTGATCGTGATTCTGCGCGAAAACCACGAACTGCTGGTCAGAGAGGTCTTGAGTTGAGTTGCCATGGCGGCGCCGGCGGAATTTAGAGTATTGACCCTGATAGACGTAACCGGCACGGAATGCCTCCGCAAGCTGGCTCACTGCGCCAAAATCCTGATAATACCCGTTGCTCTCCTCGGTCAACACTGCGTGCAAGGCGTGGTGAAAGTCATCATTCCATTGAGCGTCTAAGCCATAACCACCCAGCTCGCGAACCTTAACAACTCGGCTATCCCCAAGATCACTTTCTGCGATCACGTAGACGGCGCGGTTTAAGCCTTCAGCCAGCCCGTGGATGGACTCTCCAAGCTCTTCCAGGAAGGGAAAGGCGGAAAGATCCACAATCGCATGGACGGCATCCAGCCGCAAGGCATCGAAGTGGAATTCGGCAGCCCAACGCACCGCGTTTTCAATGAAAAACCTGCGGACCCCGTCGCTTTCGGGACCATCCAGATTGACTGCGGCCCCCCAGGGGGTGTGATACCGGCCGGTAAAATAGGGGCCGAAATCAGCTAAATAGTTTCCTTCAGGACCCAGGTGATTGTAAACGACGTCGAGAATCACAGCCATGCCCACCGAGTGGCACGCGTCTACAAATCGCTTGAGAGAGCTGGGGCCGCCGTAAGAATTCTGAACCGCGAAAGGATAAACCCCGTCGTAGCCCCAATTCCGAGGTCCGGGAAATTGTGCCACAGGCATCAGCTCGACTGCCGTAACGCCCAAATCGCGCAGCTCGCCGAGACGCCCCCCGGCCGCATCGAGCGTGCCCGCGGCGGTAAACGTTCCCACATGCAGCTCGTAGATGATGTAATCCCGGAGAAGAAGGCCGCACCAAGCAGCATCGTGCCAGTCAAACCTCCCGCCCACCACCTCGGATGGACCGTGGACTCCTTCCGGCTGAAAATGCGAAGCCGGATCGGGCCGATCCTTATCTCCGTCGAGCCGATAAAAATAGCGGGCGCCGGGCGAAACGCTGTCCACCAAAGCGGAGTAGTACCCCTCGGAGCGGCTCCGCAATGGAACGAACCGTTCCGGAGGGCCTACCAGATGGACGTCCACCGCGGCAGCGCGGGGAGCCCATACCAGGAAGCCACACTCGCCACCGCCTAAGTAATTGGCTCCCAGCGGCGCTTCCGGAGCATCGTTTTCAGAAAAGGGTTCCATGCTGCTTCGATGACCGGATTCCTCAGTTGGGTAGATTTTAGCCCACGAAGGGATTGAAACCCAAGGCCTCTCGCCAAGAGGCAAATAAACGTGGGGGGCTCGTTGAATCTTGCCAAGCATTGCGATAAGCAACTTTCTACTTTGCTCAAACCGGAACTTCTCATATTGCTGCCAGCGTCGTAATACGCCTGTTGTACCTCCATGATAATGTCCCCTTTTGTCCTCGATAGAAATGTCCCCTAATAGGGCTTCCGAAAGGAGGTCAGATTGGGGCGAACGGAGATGAGCAAAAGGGAGTTGGGAAGGGTTGAAGTACTGGCTCGCGTGCGCAGTGGGGAGCTGCGGGTAGTGGACGCAGCGGTTCTGCTGCGGCGGAGCTATCGGCAGACGAAGCGGCTCTGGAAGCGGTATCGGGAGCAAGGGGCAGCGGGTCTGAAGCACGGAAGCGCGGGGCGGCGGTCGAACCGAGCCTACGCGGAGAAGTTTCGGCACAAGGTGCTGGGGCTGGTGCGGGAGAAATACGGCGGGGCAGTGGGAGAGCGTTTTGGCCCGACGCTGGCGGCTGAGCACCTGGCCTCGGAGGACGGGCAGCGGGTTGATGCCGAGACGTTGCGGCGCTGGATGCTGGCGGAAGGATTGTGGAGCCGGGAGCGGAGGCGGCGACGGCGCCGGCGGCGGCGTGAGCGGAAGGAGCACTTTGGCGAGTTGGTGCAGATGGACGGAAGTTTTCATCCCTGGCTGGAGGAGCGCGGCCCGGGCGGGTGCTTGATGGACCTGGCCGATGATGCCACGAACGTGACGCTGGCGCAGTTGGGGGAAGAAGAGACGATCTGGGCGGCGGCGGGGGCGTTGCGGGCCTGGATCGAGCGTTACGGGGTGCCGTTGGCGCTGTACGTGGACTGGAAGAACCTGTACAAGCGGTCTGCCACGCCGCGCGAGCGGCTGCGGGGGGAAGAGCCGCATACGCAGTTTGGACGCATGTGCGCGAAGCTGAGGATCGAGCTGATCGGGGCGAGCTCGCCGCAGGCGAAGGGGCGGGT
>JBOGJS010000106.1:0-6580 GCA_050745365.1 Terriglobia bacterium | reverse complement strand
AAACTCCTTTTGTGGCGTTGAGCCCTCCATGATTAGCGTGCCAGAAGAGGGGCGGAGACTTGTCACCGTGGCTTCACGGTTTCGTCACTAAATGTGTGTCTCCCACCGAGAGCACAGCTACGCGGGAGCTCGCAGGCGCTGCGACCGAAAGATCACGCTGCCTGGCGAAATGGGCCCCGCGACCGGGCTGCGACAGGCGAAATCTTGACTTCGAATTGGCTTCCCTCTGGCAAGCCGCAGCCTTACGACCAGGTAACATCCTGTGAGCGGGGTAGATGGTATGGGTCTATGAAAGCAATCAGTAAAGGTCATTTTCATAGGCGCTATGGGCGTCGCTGCGATTGCCTGCACCGCAAACAAACGACCGTCGACGGCTGCCACTCAGTCAACTACGCTGTCCAAACTAATACGGTGACCGAGTGGAACGTCGGCTGCGAGCGCTGCCATGGACCTGGCAGCGAGCATGTGAAAAACCCTGCGCAATACCTGACGAACATCATCAATCCCGCGCGGCTTGATCACGTAGATGCTAATGACGTGTGCATTCAGTGCCACGTGCAAGGCCGTCCCTTGCGCAACCCAGTTCACGGCCAATATTATGACTGGCCGGTCGGATTTCATATCGGTCTGCGGCTCGCGGACTATTGGAAGATTGAATCTCACCGGCTGGGCGAGACGAACTTCTACTACTTTGCGGACGGCACAGCGCGCAAGAACCGAATGCAGGGAAACGATTACGTGCAGAGCCTCATGTACCGGCATGGCGTCACGTGCTTCAGTTGCCACGACGTGCACGGCACGGATAATTACGCGGAGCTAATCAAACCCGTAGCCTCCAACCAGATGTGTCTCGAGTGCCACGCTCCGGGCTCGCCAAACGGGCCTTATGTGGCTACGATCGAGGAACACACTCACCACAAGCCGGGCAGTCCCGGCAGCGAATGTGTTTCTTGCCACATGCCGACAATTCAGAAAGAAGGCGTGCCGGGCGCGTTCATTCACGCGCACACGTTCCGGTTCATCAGGCCGGCGATGACGGAGAAGTATGGCATTCCGAACCCCTGCATTAGCTGCCACAAGGACAAGCCAAATCGGCGGGCAACACAGTGGCTGGCCCGCTGGTTTTCCCCATGGCGCATGGAGTGATCCTGTAATCTCGAGTATTGTAGAGAGTCCTACCTCGGATTTTTGCGCGCGGCCGTGCCTCCCCAGAAATTGAAAGAAATTGACAAATCTGTGATGCCGCTATGACACCTTTCGGCCGCTCCTCAGGTAGGCTTCAGATTCCACCGAAAGATCAGTAAAACTTACTGAATCCCTCGGCAGGAAATCCAAAATGGAGGACAGGCCATGAGAAACGTGCTGAGTGCGTTTATGAATCGGGCGAACAGGCGTTCTTTCCTCAAAAAGGGGTTGGCGGCTGCCACGGCGACCGTGGGCTCCGGATTGTTGGCCACCCGCTCATCCGCTTTCGGTCAGGAGGACGGGCCAGAGGAGCGTAGCGGCCCGCTCACGAAGGGCGATGCGGCGATACTCCGGTTCGCCGCCGCCGCCGAGATCATCGAGAGCGATTTTTGGCTACAGTACAACGAACTTGGGGGTGTCCAAGACAGCGAGCTGCCAGATGGGAGCGGAAGTCTAATCTACACGGCCAAGCTTCAGAATCTGGATTCGGACATGGCTCAGTATGTCCACGACAATACTGATGATGAGATTACTCACTTCACGTTCCTCAATGCTTATCTAGCTTCAAAGGGGGCAGATATGGTCGATCTGGACCCGTTTCGTACCTTAGCGGGCAGTACGGCGAGTGGGTCCAGCGGGAAACCTCGGTTAACAAATCTGATGCAACTCACCCTCGACACCAGTTGGTGGACTCGGTATCGCAGCAGCGCGAAGAACCCGGATCTTAATTCCGGATTCGTATTTCCGCAGGCAGTCCCAGGCCTGCACAATGGCCAATTTACAGCAATCCCAAGAAGCGACGCCGATCTCGCACCGGATGACCATATCCAGGCAATTGCCAACACTGCCGCATTTCATTTCGCCACGATCGAACAAGCGGGTAACAGCCTTTACCCGTCTATGGCGCAAAGGGCGACGGATGTGGAAGTGCTGCGAATTCTTATCAGCATCGGTCCCACCGAGACCATGCACTTTCAGACATGGGCAGATAAGGCAGGCAACGCGGTTTCGGCGCCTCTGGCTCCTCTGACTGACTCTACGAATGGTTTGGTCTTCCCAAATCTCAATGCTCCTCCCTTTGGCGGGGAAGACTTCACCACGAACCTAATCATGCCTGAGCCGTGCCCATTCCTCAGCCGAAAGCTCCCAGTATGTTCGGTCATTCGCCCTACAGAGACAAACGGGGCTGCTATGGGCGCGGTCAACTTCTTGACGTCCATGGGGCTTTTCATCGGTCAGTCGAAAGCATTCTTTAAACTGTTACAAGATCTCGCAGAAGATGCTGATGAAGCCAGACGCGGCGTCGCGGTTTCTGAAGAAGAGATGGGCAAGTTTTGACGCGGCCCTCTGCCGCCGACCGACACTGATGATGGCTTTTGGGAGCAAGCAGAGCTGTTCCCGTTGTAACTATATTATGCGGTGCTCAATAGTTGAAGCACTTCCCGATCCAAAAAGGTTCCGCCCGTCCCGTTGCGCGCACAGTTTTATACCTTGAAAGCCAGAAAGCCGTACGCCATTCCGCAAGTCACGACGGTTGGAGAACTCCTGCAAAGTCAGCGCTTTCTCATAACTCTTTACGACACTTTGACCTGAGCTTGACACCTGCGAGCGGACGCCGCGTTGTAATGATCTGTGGGAGCCGAAAGCGCTGGAGTAGCCCGCCAGCGATAATTCGATCGAGGGCGGTGGCTCACCCCGAGGAAGTAGGGATATTATGATCAGCAAAAAGAGCACGCGCCCCATGCCGGAGGCCGCCTTCGAGTTAGAGCTGTTTCGTCGCGCGAAGCGACGCGAGGAGGCGGCCATCTTCGCGCTTTATGAACTTCACAAGGCGCGAGTGTACACAATTTGCCTTCGAATCACAGCACAAGAAAAAGAGGCGGAACATCTCACCAGCAAAGCCTTCGTTCATACTTTCCGACAAATACTTTCCTTGAATACAGAAACCGATTTTGCAGCCGCGCTGCGACAGTTCGCGGTTCGCGAGGCTATGGCCGGCAACCGAGCGCGGACGTGTGCGGAGCGATTTGCTTCGGGCCAGAGAAGCAGCAAGGCAAAATGTCTGCGCACCTCCGCAACTACCTGCGAAAGCAATGCGTCGGCGGGCCGCCAGCTCGAGAGGCAATCCGCGCAGCGGTTTCTGCAGTTCGACACCCGCCCATCTCTTTGGAACTGATACTTCCTCTGTACCTTTCGCTTGGCACCTTCGTTCCCAAGAGATCGCGCAAATAATGATGATGCGATCACGCAGCCGGGCATCCTCGGCGGGGGCGCGGTCCGGCAGCAGCGGCGTTAGAAATTCGGCAAAGAAGCCTGTCCCGTGTTCTGACAGTTGGTAAGGTGTGACCGGCGGCTTATCGTTCCCGAGAGGCTCCTCGGAAAAATGAGCGGCGAGCAGCCGCTCCCGGATATCTTGGTCCCGCCTCGAAACTCGGGAGGGATAGCGATGTCGGCATCAAAGGTGGACAGAGGCGTGTAGTCGAGCGTCTGCGCGCTGGGATGCAGCCGATATCGCCGATGGGCCCAGCCGCCAATAATTACGATCTCGCCGAGCCAAGGCTCACTCGCGGCGATGAGTCGTGCGCAGGCTTCGTTTTCGCTATAGTCGCTCATGCCCCGCTCTTCGCACGGCAGGAGCCAGGACATTGCTCCAGATTTGCGCTGCCTGTTCCTTCCCGCGTGCCGGATGATTGGCGACATCGAGCCATATCTGGATAACATCCGAGACCGGAACGCCCGCACTCCAGACCACAGGGCGGAAGATTGATTCCTCATTCTCGGGGACCCGGAGTTGCACATCGGGAGTGCGGCCGACATCCTCGACGGAAAGGCCAAGCCGTTTTAACACCGCGTAATCTAGCCGTTCCAAATAGAGATGCGGAGCTACGCCGCGTACGAAACCCACGCCCAGCGCCTCGGCAGCCGCGAAGAGGCCAACACAAACGCGAGGCAACGAACTCCGTAGAGGTGATTTCCGAGATTGTTTTGAATCCTTCGACTTCAATCCGGAAGCATACGACTCTACTGCCGAGCGAAATTGACCCTCCCCGCCACGAATGATCCATCGTGCGGGTATTTCACGCACCTGGCCCTGACTCGCTCCACGCCATCGCTCCAGTAGCTCCTCGATGCGCACCAAACGCAAGTTTTGCTTCCGGGTGTCTAAGAATCCCTCATTCCGCAATTGCCGGACAAGACGCGACACGCTCATCACTGAAACGCCTGCCGCCGGCGCCAACTGTGCAGCACTTCGGTAGTGTTCTCGCGGCGCGGAAAGCATGGATTCGGGAATGCTCGGCGCCAGAAGTACCTTTAGCATCCATTGGTTCAGATCGGAGAACAGATGTACCGGTGGCCCGTTCTTCGGAAGTGAACTAAGAGCGGTGGGCACGCCGCGCTGAGCATTAAACCGTTCCAAACCGAAACCTTGGAATTCACGCAGCCCCTCCAGGTCGAGAATGCCGACAGCGACGTCCGGGGTGTATTGGGCTGCGAATCCCCTAAGCTGTTCGGCGACCGAGTCGGGAATCCGATCTGCTGCGACGATCCCTACTGGAACCGCGAATTCTGGTAATAGCTTCCGAAAAGGCCTGGGCCTGCAAAATGGATTGGGACAGGAGTGGGATCAGTCGATCGCGCCGACCTTCCGAGGATTGCTTCACCTCGATAACGTATTTTTTCTCGCCAGAATCAGCGATTAGATCGACCCGCTGGGCAGGTGGCTGGCGCACGACGTTCCATCCGGCTCGGCGAAACACGTTCGCGATCAGGGCCTCGAATTCGGCCTGCTTGGGCCGCATCGGATGTTGGTTTGGGCGTGGCATCGTCATCACCACCATGGCCATGTTACACCGCTCATGAAGACTTGCCAGCGGCCATCAAAACGGCCATGGCAAGCGCATGTCGCGACGCGTCGGGCGAATCCACTGCCGAGCGCCGCCTACAAATTCATGAGATGCTGGACGTATAGCGTGAGGCGCTATATTCTAATTCCGTGATAAGAAGCTTCGGCTCGAAGGAAACGGAAGAGCTTTTTCAGTACCGCCGCAGCAAGCGCTTTGGAGCCTTCGAGCGAGTGGCTTTGAGGAAGCTCCTCCAGTTTCATGCGGTCACCGAGCTGCGAGTGCTTGCCTCGCCTCCGGGCAACCACCTGGAGGCATTGAAGGGAGAACGTAAGGGCCAGCATTCCATTCGAATCAACGATCGGTGGAGAATTTGCTTCGTTTGGCGTGACGGACACGCTTACGAGGTTGAAATCGTAGACTACCATTGAAGAGAGGTCGAGATGAGCAAGAAAGAGGAGCTAATGCCTCCCGTGCACCCAGGGGAGATCCTGCTTGAGGACTTCATCAAGCCGCTGGGCTTAACCGTGAATAGGCTGGCGCTTGATCTTCACGTGCCCGCTACCCGTATAGGGGAGATCGTGCACGAGCGCCGGCGCATCACTGCTGATACTGCCTTGCGCCTTGCGAGATATTTCAAGACGAACCCCGAGTTTTGGCTCAACTTGCAGAACTTTTACGATTTGGAAGTCTCAAGACGGTCAGCAATGTACTCGGAAATCGAGCGTGACGTACACCCGACCAGGGCGACTGCTTGATATCATCGGCTGGGGTACAGATCTGCGGCTGTAAGATAGCGGACCTCATGCTGGGAGTAAGCGACCTTTGAGGGAACATTTGGGGAACAAGAGGCCCCAAATACTCCGAAAAACGGTGATTCAGACCGAAGAGAAAGCTAAGCGAACCAATAAGATACAAATCGTGAAGTTATCTTGGGCGCAAGAGGTCCCCGGTTCGAATCCGGGCGCCCCGACCAATAGCTTCAAAAGCTTAGCAGCGCTTACCATTGGGGAGATCTCCTCGCTGTAGCGGGAAATGTAGCGATTATCCTGCATTTTTCGTGGATTTCAGAGCAAACGGGAATCCCACCTTGTTCGTGTTTGTAGTCACGAGAAGATAGAATGTGGTCATGAACGCATCGCTACGCGAGGTCAAGGCAAAGCTGGCTTGGTACTTGCGAAAAGCCCATGCCGGGCAGGATGTGGTGATCACTTCGCGGGGAAGGCCGATGGCCCGTCTGGTGGCCGTTTCCGACGAAGCCGCGGGCAGGCCTTCCGGCGAGGAAATGCTGGAGCGACTGAAACTTCTGCCAGGCGTTCGGCTGGGCGCAAGGCGGGAAGCCCGAGGGAGCGAAGCGTCCGGTCCGGATACGAGCGGGCCAGAAAGCCCTCGCTAAGATGGTGCTGGGGGATCGCGGTTGATCCTGTCCCTCGACACTTCGGCGGTGGCAAAGCCCTATGCGGACGAAGAAGGTAGCGAAGAAGTGCGGCGAGGAGTTCGAGTCGCAGACCTCATCGCCACCAGCCTGATTGCTTACGCCGAAGCGCGCGCCT
>JBOGJS010000105.1:0-2452 GCA_050745365.1 Terriglobia bacterium | reverse complement strand
AAATCCCCTCCTTAACCAAGGAGGGGAGCCGTAGGCGGGGTGGTCAGAACAGCCGTTGAAGCATTCCCGAGCGTGATGATTTGACCGGTTTCGAGCGAACGTTCCGCCGCTTCGCAGAGCATGACCGCGCGGCGCCCCTCCGCCGGAGTGATTGGCAGAGGCGTACCCTCTCTCACGGCTCGAGCGAGCGCGGCAATTTCCTCTCGTAATTCGAATAATTCCCCGGGCGTGCCTGCCACGTCAACTTTCTTCATCGCGCCGTTGTCGGATACCTCCAGCGAATAGGCCGGATGCTCTGAGCGGTCAAGCTCCGCATGCCACTCGGCTCGCACCAGGCCATGCGAACCAAATATCTTGATGCTCAGATGATGTTCGACGGCGGCCAGCGAATGGGAAATCACCGCGTAGGCACCATTGCGATATCCAACGATTGCGATCAGGTTATCGCTCGCCCCAGCTTTAAGGCCGTTGCTTGCTTCCATGCTGTTTCCGCGTGCGTACACCGTTGACGGATTGCCCAGGCCATCGAGAAACCACGTCGCCGCGTCGAAGAAATGGACGGGTTCTTCGAGCGTCCAATTGCCTACTCGTTTGGGATCATGGCGCCAACCCCCTGAGCCGGGCCGGTAGGGCCGCCGCCAGAGATCAATCAGGATGTATCGCGGGTCACCCAACCGCCCCGAGCGAATGAGTTCCCGCATCTGGAGATACATGGCCGAGAAGCGCATCTCGTGGCCTACGAGCAGGAGCCGGCGGGAGCGCTCGGCAGCCTGGATGATGCGGTCGCAGGATTCAACGGTTGTGGCCATCGGCTTTTCCAGCAGCACGTGTTTGCCGCTTTCGAGAGCCGCGCAGGCCACTGCCTCGTGAAGGTAATTGGGGACAACGATATCAACGATATCGATGCCCGGCTGCGCAGCCATTTCGCGGAAATCAGCATAAACCGTTGCGCCCGTTTCAGAGGCCGCGCGCGTCCGCGCTTCCGGGCTGGAAACGCAAACCGCGCGAAGCTCACACCCGGGAGTTTCGCGGATAGCCCGCGCATGACAAGTGCCCCAGGCCCCATACCCAACGAGTCCGAAATTCAGTGTGCTCATTTTGTGCTCCTTGGAGTCTAAAACAGCGAGGGGAGGATCGGTCGGGCGGTCGCCTGGTCCGTGTGAATGATGGCGTCCGGATGCCCTTGTAACAGCGTCGAAGGATAATCCGTGGTTGGCTCCGCGAGCAGCGAAATACGAAATACCGCGCGGTGACGCTCGCCGCCCGCCAGGAACAAACGGATGCGCCGGGACCGAAGAATCTCGCGCATCCCCATGGTGACCGCCATCGGAGGAATTAAGCCTGAGCTTCCGCCGGCGGAGCCAATACTCTGCACAACAATCGAGTCATCGCCCAATATAACGACTCGCGTGCGTGACTGGCGCAACTGCTCAACCGAAATCCGATGCCAGCGGGAGATGGGCGGCTCATTGAAAGCCACGTGCCCGTGATATCCGATACCTCCGAAGCACGTATCCACACCGCCCGCCGCGCTGATCTGCCGGCCGATTTCGTCAGGATCAAATGGATCCGGGAAATGGACATGAGCCGGATTGGGCCTCAGATCACCATCCAACTTGTCAAACACCTGCCGGCGCATAAAACCCTGAAAGCTCATCGGGTGGTCCAGCGGCAGCAGCCGGCCCTCCCAGTCCAGAAACTCATCCATTTGAAACGTGTAAACTTCCCGCCAACTAATGTGTTCATGATTGCAAATTTCCACTAATCGGAAATATTGCGCCACCGGACCCACCGGCAGGATCCATCGCGTGGGCATGTGCTGCGCGTCATTCGCGCGAATCTCATCCGCCATGGAGCGCGCAAAATATTCGATCATAGAAGGAATGTCCGGAAAAAGGCGGACACCCATCTTGGCGCGTTGAATGACGTCATCAGCGGGAAGGGTTAGGATTTCTTCCAGTGTCATGGAAATTTATAAAAGGCGTCGAACTGCTATCTCTCCGCTCCCACATTTTAACAGGATTCTGAAAAACCCCTTGACAGTTTCCCGTGTTTTTCAGCAACACATTAATCAAGCTCGGGTCGAGAGTTGTGGGTTCGGCCGTTGAGGTATGACGAGAATTACATGCCGTCGCACGTTGACCTCAACGGGGTGTGCCGCTATGATGCGAATGAGAAGCACGGGCGTGTAGCTCAGCCGGATAGAGCATCGGATTTCTAATCCGAGGGTCGGGGGTTCGAGTCCCTCCACGCCTGCCAATTTCTTTTTTATTTCCCGTGAGTTGAGCGACATAAATTGTTACCAGTTAGATTTGGGGTGCATATTGGGTGCATTTTGCTTCGAGCGAACGCATCGCAGCGACTGAGTCGGACGGTATGGTCTTCACGTAACTGTTCATCGTGGTTGAGAGATTTGCATGCCGGAGGATTGCTTGGATGGTTTTGTCCTGCA
>JBOGJS010000104.1:0-7392 GCA_050745365.1 Terriglobia bacterium | reverse complement strand
CAAGCTGGTGTTTCGCATGCACGGGGCACAATCACAGTCCCCGCCTCAATGACATCAAAGTGCCCCAAGCCGGCCTCTGAAAATTTGAGGAGCCTCTCAAAACACCCAAATCGGAAGTTCAGTCTTTTTAGGCTTCTGATGTATCCGCGTCGAAACCACAGACATGGGACAAATAAAGAATGGTTTCTTAAATGTATAGAAACTAGGTATAGAAACTAGGTCTTGACAACACGAATCCGCTTGTGTATACATACCGCTCATGCGTACGACGCTACATCGGCATTGGATAGTTCACTGCTGGATTGCTGCTTTGGGAGTTCTCTGAGGGTGGTCGCTGAAAAACCAGCTTGCGTCCGGCCCCAAGCGGTAAGAATGCATTAAATACCCTGCGGAAGCAAGTGCAGGTCGCGCATTTTCAAAGGGCTGTTGTGGGTTCGGATGCTAAATGAAAGCGATCTTTCAATATAGTTAAGCCAGCCCGAGAGGAGAATAACTCAGGATGAAGAGTTTCGACCTGGAATTGAAACAGCGTCAGATAAGCAACTTGAAAATTGAAATCTATCCTATGGTTATCCCCGTGCGGCGGGGGAAGCAGCAGCACGGGTGGCCCTCGGAAGTCTGCGGGAACTTGCCGGCCGGAAATCCCCGATCGGGGTGATTTTTGAGACTGGGGCCTCCCAACTTGAAACTCTGCGGGCACTGACGGCCATGCACGATGCTCCGTGGAAGCAAGTTGCCGGTTTTCATATGGATCAGTACCTTGGCATTGCACCGGAGCATCCGGCGTCTTTCCGGCGCTGCTTGCGCGAGCATTTAACGCAGCTGATCCGGTTGCGCGAGTTTCACGAAATCGATGGAGTCGAGATTGGGGAACCAACCTTCCTAGACTTGCTGCTCCGGTAGGTGGGACCGAGCGAGCCCACCGTTGGCGTCCAAAGGGTCCCAGAAGTTGGCCTCTGCGGGATCGCTAAAGGCCAGGTTGTCCGTTCTCACCGATGCCCAAGAACGCGCTTGCCGCCCAAAGCCATTATGGGGTGAATCCCCCGCCTACGGTAAATTCGTTCTAAATTGTAATTTCGAACAGGGTGGGGTACATGAGTTTTCCGTTATCCGTAACTAGTCGAGGCCTAGGCGCATGTCGCGCGTGAGTTGGCGCATCTTCGGTGCGACGCCAAGTGCCCCCGAAGGACTTGATCACGCCCACGGCGAATCGGCGAAGTCGGCTCTGCGGTCGAAGAAGCCATGCTTGCGTGGTGAGAACGCCCGCGTCTATGGAAAAAACTCCGCACGCTTTGCCCTATCGCGTGCTAGCCGGGACGCTCTAAACCCTCAGGTGACTGAAATAGCCGATCGCGCGCGTCAGGGTCTCGGACGAAGTCCTGTTGAGTCAAGCGATGGGAATCACCGTGGCGAGGTAGAAATGAGCATCGATTGGGAATCGGTCCGGTCGGAATTTCCGGCCCTTGCGAACTGGACGTACCTGAACACGGCGACGTATGGTCAGATGCCGAGGCGCGGTGTTGCGGCTGATGCGGCCCACTGGGCGCACCGGGACGAGCTCGCGTGTTCTGACTTTCTCCGTTGGTACGACGAAGCGGACCAGATCCGGGCATCCATCGCACAACTGGTTGGTGCGACCGCGGATGACATTGCGTTCATTACGAACTCGGCGGCGGCGCTTGGGTTGGTTGCCGCCGGAATGGATTGGAGGCTTGGTGATAATGTAGTGACGCTCTCTGGCGAATTCCCAAACTGCTTGTATCTCCCGGTATTAGTGCAGCGACATGGCGTGGAACTCCGGCAAGTCTCGTGGGAGTATTTCTACCACGCGATTGACCATCGGACGCGGCTGGTAGCGATCAGCGAAGTCAATTACGTCAGCGGGTTTCGAGTGCCTATGGAGGAGATTGCAGACTTTCTGCACGCTCGGGGGGTGTTGCTATTCGTAGATGGGACGCAGAGCGTCGGAGCGCTACGGTTCCACGTCGGTAGGATTGAGCCGGATATGCTCGCCGTGCACGGCTACAAGTGGATGATCTCGCCGACGGGGTCCGGATTCATGTATGTTGCGCCGAGCCTGCGCGCGAAGTTGCAGCCGAACGTCGCGGGGTGGCGGACCGATAAGGGCTGGCGCAATGTCGACAATCTGGACCATGACATGCCCGAACTCAAGGGTTCGGCTGAGAAGTACGAAGGCGGTGGCCTGCAGTTTGGGCTGCTACATGCCATGGGAGCGGCCGTGGATTGGATGCTGGAACTAGGGCCCGAGGTGATCGAACGTCGGGTGTTGGAGCTGGCGCGGTCAGCACGTGAGCGGCTGATCGGATTGGGCGCTTTGGTCGAGGATACGGGGTCGCAGATCGTCGCGGCGAACTTCGAGGGTGCGGATCCCTCGCGGATCGCGCGTGAACTGGAATCGCGGCATGTGCTTGTGGCCGCGCGGCACGGATTGCTGAGAATCGCGCCGCATTTTTACAACAATGAGGGTGATTTGGAGCAGCTTGAGAGTGAGCTCCGAAGGCTACTCTAGCTGGGCAGCGGCGGCTCTTTACGGGATTTCGGACGCGGGGCCCCGTCGGACCGCGAAATCGACCTCCTCGGGTGCAGCACTGACGGTGCTGCGATATATGACCGCCGTGCTTCCACTTAGGATCCAACTGGGATAGCGTAAAATAGCTCTTGCCGACGGACTTGTTAGGAGCCACTCAACACGAAATCGTGCGCGATGTGGTGCGGGTCGTGCAACCCCAGGTGCAAACTCTGGCGTATGACACGACCAACTTCTACACGCACGTCGCCAGCACGAATCTGAAGCCGCAGTTCCCTCGGGCTCACCAACTGTGCGAGGGGGAGCGCCCGGACATGAAGACCTTTGCGGCTTTCCTAAAAGCGGGGCGGTAGCGGCGTTTCTCGGTGACGCGCGGGGTTTGGCCACCTCTATCATCAGAACCTCGGCTTCCATGGCCACCCCTTTTGCCCATGAACCGGGCTATGCCCGATATGATCGGAAGGGTGAGAAATAATTTCAACGATAATGTGAAAACATATCTTGACATGCGGTGGTATAGATACTTAAAATAGCTGCCGTTCATTCACGTAGTTAGCCGGAGTCCTCGAATCTGCGTCGGGTCGGCGGCTTTATCATTTACATGGACGATCAGGTTCTTTTCTGACGAGCCGAAATACTCGCAAGGCAAACTAAGGAGGTCGACTTCAATCCATAAGGGAAGGAAGGCTTAGGGATGCGAATTTCAAGACTTACTTTTGTCCTTTGCGTCGTTCTAACATTGGTTGGTGGAGCAGTTGCGTGGGGCCAAACGGCACAAATCGTCGGCACGATTTCTGACTCTAGTGGTGCCCGCGTACCGGGGGCGAAAATCACAGTGATCAACGTCAATACGGGCGTCGAGCGGACCGTCGCGTCGAATACGGAAGGGTACTACACGGTTCCGCTTCTACCAGCTGGTGAATACCGCATCAATGTGCAAAAACAGGGCTTCAAACTGGAAAACCGTTCCGGCATTGTGCTTTCGGTTGGAAACAGCCCCGCGATCAATTTCACGTTGACCCTGGGCGTGGTCTCGCAATCCGTATCCGTCAAGGCCGCGGCTCCGCTCATGGACACTCAGACCGGGACAATCAAGGAAGTTGTGGGAGCGGAGCGCATGACGGGTCTGCCGCTTAACGGGCGGGATATTACGCAACTCCTGAGCCTCCAGGCCGGAGTTATCGAAACTGAGAATTCTCCGGGCATAGTGGGCAACGGCTTTGTGTCCAACGGTACCCGCAACAACGGTGTGACCTACCTGCTCAATGGCGGTATGAACCAAAATTCGTACCAGAACTACAGCGGCGAATTCCCGAACCCCGATGCAATCCAGGAATTTGTCGTCGAGACGAACAATTACAGCGCTGAGTATGGGAACGCACCAGGAGCGGTGGTGAGCGTTGTTACGAAGTCTGGCGCAAACCAATTTCACGGTTCGGCTTTTGAGTTCGTCCGCAACGGCAACCTTTTCGATGCCCGCAACTTCTTCCAGCCCACGACCGATTCGTTGAAGCGCAACCAGTTCGGCGGCACATTTGGCGGGCCGGTGATCAAAAACAAGCTCTTCTTCTTCTTTTCCGCGCAGGGGACGACCGATAGATCAAATCCGGTGCTAAAGGAAGACTTTCTTCCAACTGCGGCCGAGCGCGCAGGGGACTTCTCAGCCAGTAGCACGCCAGTTATGGATCCCCTCACAGGCGCCCCTTTTCCTGACAACCAGATCCCGGTCTCGAGTTTGAGCCCGGTCACGTTAGCCTTCCTGAAATACTACCCTGTTCCTAGCAATGCTAACGGCTCTATTTTTTTCGGAACCCCTACGATCGAGAATGAGCAAGAGTACACTGGCAAGGCGGATTGGTATTTGGGCCGGCAGAGAATTACGGGGACATATTACTACAACCGGTACACCCAACCATTCACCGGCAACACGCAGAACTACGCGACAATGAACGCTTCCACTGTGGGTAAGTCTACGCAGCCATATAGCCTGCTGGTGCTAAGCGACACCTACTCTGTTTCAAGCTCCATGCTGGATGTTTTCACCTTCAGTGATCGGAGGGACCAGCAGTTCAACGATTGGAGTGGCGTACACCTGCCGCTCAATTACCACCAGGCTGGCGTCCAGAATATCGCCTTGAGTAGCCCTCCTTTGGTTTATATTGATGTTTCCGGCGGGTTTTTGTCGCGGCCCGGCTGGAATTATAACCTGCATGAGGGGGACCTGAATTTTGCTGACATGCTCACCTGGATGCACGGCCGGCATGAATTCAAGTTCGGCGGCGGGTTTCTTCGCACAACTAATACTATCGCGAACGAATTTCGCCAGCAAGGTATGTTTACCTTTGACGGCTCGTTCACTGGAACCCCGACGGCAGACTTCATGTTGGGTGACGTCTACCAATTTTGGCAAGGCGGTGGCGAGTACAAGGACTACACGGAGAATCGACCTGGCTTCTTCGCAGAGGACAGCTTTCGGGCGACTCCCAAGCTGACCCTAAACCTCGGGTTGCGGTGGGATCCGGAGCTTCTTCCCGCCGACTCGCTGGGGCGCGTTGAGTGCTTCGTGCCAGGAGCGCAATCCACCCGCTACCCGAACGCGCCGACGGGGTACCTGCTAGCGGGTGACGCTGGTTGCCCCGCGGGCGGATTTAATACGTACTGGCAGGAACTCGCCCCCCGGTTCGGTTTCGCGTCCCAACTGGGCCATCGCACCACGGTTCGTGGAGGGTTCGGCGTTTTTTGGGACCCTATCACCGCGATCAATTACAACACCTTCGTTGACTCCGCTCCTTTCAGCCCCCAAGAAACTCTGTACGGAGTAAGTTTTCAAAACCCGTACGGCGGGGTCGTAAATCCGTTCCCGCAAGACTTCGCGCCTTTCGTGCCGCCCAAGGATAGCGCGTTTGAGCTGCCTTTAGGAACGTTCGGCACTTTCGCTCCCAATTATCGACCCAGTTACCACGATGACCTTAATCTCACCGTCGAGCATGAACTCACGGCCAATTGGTTGCTAAGTGCCAGCTATGTCGGGAATTTCGCCCGCTTCCTCGATTATGTAGTGGACCAGAATTACGCGCGATACGCGCCGGGTGCCACGCTTGCAAACTTGCAGTCGCGCAGGCCGTACCCAAACTTCGAGGAGGTTACAAATGCGATGTCCGGCAGCACTTCCAGCTACAACGCACTCCAGCTTAGCGTCGAGCGGCGCGCCGCAAAGAACCTCTCGCTCATGGCCAACTATACGTACTCAAAATCCATGGACGAATTTTCTGCCGAAGACGCTGATCCAGGTCAGAGCACCCCAATTATTCCGACCAGCCTCAGTGCCAATCGCGGAGATTCTGATTTTGACGTTACGAATCGCTTTGTAGCGTCATACGTATGGGGCCTGCCCACGCCTCAACGAAGTCGGTTACTAAGGGAGGGCCTGGGAGGTTGGGAAACAACGGGCATCGTGACATTGCAGAGTGGGTACCCGTTCAGTATTCTGTCCGGCGAGGATAATTCGCTTAGCGGCGACGGTATTGACTACGCCGACCTAGTGGGCAATCCGAACCTGAGCACCAGCCGCCCATCCGGGCAACTTATTCAGGAGTACTTCAACACCGCGGCGTTCGCGCAAAACGCCCTCGGAACTTTTGGCAACGCACCACGCAACTTTTTGCGCGGTCCTGGCTACGCGGACTTTGACTTGGGGTTCATGAGGAACTTTACCGTGAAAGAGCGAGTAAACCTCCAATTTCGCGCAGAGTTCTTCAATATATTCAACCGACCAAACTTTGATAGTCCGATTAACACCCTAAACTCGCCCGGCTTCGGGGAAATCAATGGTGCTGGGTCGCCGCGTATCCTCCAGTTTGCGCTGAAAGCGAGCTTCTAAAGTGTGCTGTACTTCGGGTTGACCGATCGTTTGCTTTTACCTGCCGCGATGGGAATGGGCAGGGGCTGTGTGTGAGGAAGTCTGCGAGGCCTGTTCCCAGGTGTCCATCAACGCGGCCTGTTAGAGGTGGAGCTTAACCAATGCCCTCGCGTCGAAGATTCATCCAGACGAATATCCTTGGCTTTGCTCTGTCTTTGGAGGGGCGTGACGCTGTTGCGGCGCGCCTCCCGTCGGCGGGTGCGACCCTCCCGGCAAGCGACGAAGACAAGCGCGATTATTGGAATGATTTTCCGCGCTACATTACCGCCAAGATGAATGAGGCGCGAGGCCGTCGTCATGCCGAGCTGCGCGCGATGCGGAGTGTGGCTGATGTTAAGGCGCGCATCAAAAAGATACGTTCTACCGTATGGCGGCTCATCGGCGGTCCGTTTGAGAAGACTCCTTTGAAACCGCAAATCGTTGGAAAAATCGACCGAGGCGCCTATCGAATAGAAATGGTTATTTTCGAAAGTCAGCCGGGGATATTTGTTACAACTAATCTCTATTTACCAAGTCAGCGCCAGCCGCCGCATCCGGGAATTATTCTTCCGCTCGGTCATGCCGAGAATGGTAAGGCGCACCGTAGCTATCAATATGTGTCTCAGACACTGGCGAGACTGGGCTACGTCGTCCTCGCCTTTGACCCATTCGGGCAAGGTGAGCGTCTACAGTATCTCGACCCCCGCACAGGCAAAGGCTTTTACGGGCCGACGGGTGAGCACGACGAAGCAGGGCGCCCCATGCTGCTTTTCGGTTCGCAGTTTGAGCAGTACCTTGCGTGGGATGGCATCCGAGCCGTCGATTATCTCCTCTCGCGTCCAGAGGTTGATCCCGAGCGGATAGGCTGTACGGGACAATCGGGCGGAGGAACGATGACGATGTACGCGGCAGGACTGGACCCGCGGATCAAAGTCGCCGTGGTTTC
>JBOGJS010000103.1:0-10762 GCA_050745365.1 Terriglobia bacterium | reverse complement strand
CCCTCCTACGTCGGGCACCTTCTCCCCTGGGGAGAAGGTGGGGAGCCGATTCGCTCCTCTTCGAATCGCCCTGAGCGGAGCGAAGGGGCTCACGGTACACTCCGCGACCCGGATGAGGGGTATTGATCGAGATTTGCCGCGTCTCCGCGCCGCATATCATGTTCAGGATTGACAGCCGAAGGCTGTGGGCGCTCAGGATAATAATTTCCGGCTCCTTTCAGCAACCTGCTAGAACAAATTTGCCCTGAAGACTATGGGTTTCGATTGCGAACCCGGCCCTGTTGTGTCAAATTGCCTAAGGTATGTCTGTGAAATCGCAACCCGCGCCAACTGCTTCGGCTTTCCGCCAAGCCCTCAAACGCGTCGCGATCGGCTTTGTGTTCGCCGTCATTCTCATGATTCCACGCCTTGGCCGCCTGCGAAGAAACGCTCGGATATGGACGGTGATCCGGGTGATCCTAGGGATCGTCGGTGTGTGGCTCATCGTGGGTTTCGCACGGGGAGAAGCCGGTAGTGCTCCTCTTGTCGCTGGAATCATACTGGCTGCCTTCGCAATTCTCTTTTCCGCGCACCCGGAGAAGAAATCCGTCGATGCTCTCTCCCGGAACTTGAATGCGTTAGTGGTACTCAACGGCGGTTGTTTTGTCGAGGATGGCAGGCCGGCTCTTCCAGCTCAGCTTTTCCTCACCCCGGACCGGCTTCTGGCGCTGGGTGAAAACGACGCCCGCCTGGCCGTCATCCCGCTGGCCGGCTTGCGCTCCGCGTCGATTCATCCCTCTCCTACAGCTTCAGAGAAACAGAATAAGCCTCCAATCTGGGAGTTCGAAGTCACCTGGGACTCTGACGGCATGCATTCTGCCCGGTTCCTTTACGAAGGTGCCTTCGCAGAGCATCTGGCGCGCGTCGCTGAAAAGAGCCTAACCAGCATATGGAAAAAAGGGCTGCCCGTATTGCCTTCATCGTGATCGAGGTCTACTCTGAACCAAAAGGATAATTCTCCTAGGTGTGAAATGAGACTGCTCACGTCGCGCATTTTGACAGGTGACAGCCGAGAACTCCTTGCGTCTATCCCGTCAGAATCGGTACAGTGCTGCGTTACGTCTCCTCCGTATTGGGGACTACGAGATTACGACCATCCGGCGCAAATTGGTGCCGAGGCTTCGCCCGTCGGATACGTTCGAAATCTTGTCGAAGTGTTCCGCGGAGTGCGGCGAGTGCTTCGGAACGATGGCACGTTGTGGCTGAATGTTGGCGACGGGTACGCTCGTAACGGAGGAACAGGCAACTGCGGTCCCAATGCTATCGTTGCAAACACCAAAAAGCTGATTCAGCGGCGAAACTGTAAAGTTCCTAGCTGCTGGGGATTAAAGGACCGCGACCTCATGGGGCTGCCGTGGCGCGTGGCTTTCGCCTTGCAGGAGGACGGCTGGATTTTGCGTTCGAGGGTAACCTGGATTAAGAAAACTGCCATGCCCGAGAGCGTCAAAAATCGCCCGACGAACACCACCGAAGACGTGTTTCTAATGACCAAGACGATAGCGTACTACTACGACGCCAATGCTGTGCGGGAACCCACAGGAGCTAACCTCCGCAACTGTTGGTTGATCGGACCCGACATAAACGGAAGCAACGGGCATCCGGCGGCCTTTCCCCGCGAGTTAGCTCGACGGTGCATACTCCTGGGTAGTCGTCCGGGCGACGTCGTCCTAGATCCTTTCGCCGGCTCTGGAACCACCGGTGCAGTCTCGCGCGAACTGGAGCGCGAGTCCATCCTGATCGACTTGAACCCTGAATACTGCAAAATCTCGAAACAGAGAATGCGGGATGTCGTCCAACCGAGGCTTGGGTTCTAAACAAAGAATCCTCAAATATTTCCTCTCGCACGTCGGGGAAGTTCTAGATTCACACGACATCCAGAAAGCCAGTGGATGGGCGGCAGAATGGGCTCGTCGAGTACGGGAGCTGAGGAATGAGGAAGGTTATCAGATTCTTTCGCACAAAGATAGAATTGATCTGAAGCCGGGGCAATATCTGCTTGAGACAAAAGTCCGAGTTCCGGCGTTTAGACGAGGAATATCGAAAGAGACACGCGCCCAAGTTCTTGAGCGTAATGGTTACACCTGCCAAATGTGTGGCGTGGCGGCCGGCGACCCGGACCCGTTTGGCGGCCCTCGGACGGTACGTCTTACGATAGGCCACATCAAGGATAAATCGAAGGGCGGTGATGACTCGCCGGGCAACCTGAGGGCAGTATGCACGAACTGCAACGAGGGCTTGCAGAACACCGCGCTGCCTAAGCCGGATCGGATTCACCTTCTGTCCCAAGTTCGCCGCGCAAATATCGATGATCAACGCGAGTTACTCTATTGGCTGCTCGGAAAGTTTAATCTTTCAGCCATTCCGAAAGCATAACGCTCAGCAACTCAAGTTTCCATCAGTCCATCGAAGCAGCTTCATTGACTTGCTTCCGGGCGCACCGATAGAATCATTTGTTGCGTGTTTTTCCCGATTGTGATCCATGGCGCTGCGACTTTATAACACGCTCACACGGCAGACAGAAGAATTCACTCCCCTCGAAAACAACGAAGTCCGGATTTATACTTGCGGTCCCACCGTTTACGATTATGCGCACATCGGCAATTACCGGACGTTTGTCTTTCAGGACGTTTTCCGGCGCTATCTGGAATATTGTGGTTTTCACGTGAAGCAGGTGATGAACCTCACCGACGTGGACGACAAGACTATCCGCAATGCGCGGGCCGCCGGCGTCAGCCTGCGCGATTACACGCAGAAATACATAGAGGCTTTCGAAGTGGATCGTGATTTGCTGCGCCTGGAACCACCGGAAATTATGGTGCGCGCCACGGATCACGTTGAGGACATGGTCAAGCTCGTCGAGACGCTGGAGCGGAAGGGCTTCGCCTACCGAAGCGAGGGATCCGTCTATTTCCGCGTGGCGGATTTTAAGGATTATGGCAAACTTTCCAAGATCAGCCTTTCTGGCAACCGCCCCGGCGCGCGAGTGGATGCGGACGAATATGAAAAAGACGACGTGCGGGATTTCGTGTTGTGGAAAGCTGCCAAATCCGAAGAGCCCTCCTGGCAATCTTCCCTGGGACCGGGGCGGCCCGGATGGCACTTGGAATGTTCCGCCATGGCGATGAAGTTTCTGGGCGAAACTCTGGACGTGCATTCAGGGGGCAGTGACCTCATTTTCCCTCATCACGAAAACGAGATCGCGCAGAGTGAAGCCGCTACCGGCAAACCCTTTGCCCGCTTTTGGCTTCACGCCGAGCACCTGATCGTGAACGGCGAAAAGATGTCCAAATCTTCAGGAAACTTCTATACCCTCCGCGACCTGATCACGCAGGGGCACAAACCTTCCGCCATCCGTTATCTGATGGCTTCCGTCCCCTTCACCAAGCCCCTCAATTTCACCTTCGACGGCCTCCACCAGGCGCAGAAGTCGATTGAACGGCTCAGAAATTTTCGCTACCGCGTCACGATGGAGAAATTTCGAGAGGGTACGAATCAGGCTACCCATGACCGTGCCGCGCGGGCTCAGCGCGCCTTCGAGGAAGGCCTCAACAATAACCTGAACACCGCGGAAGCGCTGGCCGCGCTCTTTGAGCTGGTTACGGAGGAGAACACCGCGATGGATCGGGGCGAATTTCGAAGCGGCGACCGCGAAGCGCTGCTGGACACGCTCGAGCGGTGGGATCGCGTTTTCGCGGTGATCGAGGACCAGGACTTCACGAAAATGCAGCAGCACGGCGTTCTGAGAACCAGCGACGAAGCGGCCGCGCTGGAATCGGGCGCCGAAAGCGCGGGACCGAACGGGCAAATGCCGGGCGACGACGAGATTGAAAAGCTCATTGCACGCCGTAATGCTACACGACGAGGCGGCAACTACGCCGAGTCCGACCGCATCCGGAAAGAACTGATGGACGCCGGAATTATCCTGGAAGACACGCGGGCCGGTACCCGTTGGAAAAGGAGATAATGGCGTAGCGCAGCGCGGCCCGAGGGCCCCAACCAAAGTACCTGTCATTCTGAGCGAGCGTCAGCGAGCGAAGAATCTCTGTATTTGGCGAAACGGAATACGGGGATTCCTCGCTACGTTCTGCATGAACTCGACCTCGGTGGTTTGGTAGCCACGGCCAGCGCAATTGCTGACCGTGGGCTTCTTTGCCATGCAAAAGCCCACGGTCAATTCAAAATCGAATTGACCGTGGCTACCCCAGCCGCGACGGCCCGGCGCAGAGTTCATGCCTAACATTGGCAGCCCAAAGGCTGTGGATGCTCAGAATGACAGGCTTGAAATAGGCGTATGGCCCAAAAGTGAGGACAATGGAAAAGCTCGCCCATATTCGCACCGCCTTACCCGGACCGGAAGCCCAGAAGATTCTGGCGCTTGACCGTCAATACGTTTCACCTTCTTACGCCCGCAACTATCCATTGGTCGCCCGTCGCGGTAAGGGAATGTTGGTGGAAGATGTTGACGGTAATACGTTCGTTGATTTCAGCGCTGGAATCGCTGTGGTCTCAACCGGGCACTGTCATCCGGACGTGGTGCGTGCGATCCAGCGCCAGGCGGAAACCTTGATTCACATGTCCGGGACCGATTTCTATTATCCCGTCCTCGCCGAGCTTGCCCAGAAAATGGCCGAAATCACGCCGGGCGATTTTCCCAAGAGCGTTTACTTCAGCAATTCCGGCACGGAAGGGATTGAAGCCGCGATCAAAGTCGCGCGGTATCACACCCGGAGGCATCGCATCATCGCCTTCCTGCGCGCCTTTCATGGGCGCACTTACGGGTCGCTTTCGCTCACCGCCAGCAAAGCCGTACAGCGCGCGCGGTTTGGTCCGCTTCTATCCGGCGTCACCCACGCTCCGTACGCCTACCCTTATCGCTGTCCGCTCGGCCATCCGTCTTCTCACTGCAATGAGCACTGCAATTGTGCGGATTATCTCGAGGACCCTCTTTTCCTGACGATCGTGCCGCCGGAAGACGTAGCGGCAATTGTGGTCGAGCCGGTGCAAGGCGAAGGAGGATACGTGGTGCCGCCGGCGCGCTTCTTACAACGTCTGCGTCAGATTGCGGACCAGCACGGCATTCTGCTGATTTTTGACGAAGTGCAGTGCGGGGTGGGCCGTACGGGAAAAATGTGGGCCGCGGAGCATTTTCAGGTTGTGCCCGATATTCTTGTGACTGCTAAAGGCATTGCTTCCGGAATGCCGCTCGGCCTGACGATCGTGCGCGCGGATGTTATGGACTGGGGGCCGGGAGCTCATGCCTCCACGTTTGGCGGCAACCCCGTTGCGTGCGCGGCGGCGCTCGAAACCATTCGACTGCTCCAGGAGAAATACATTTCAAATGCCGCGCGAATGGGGCAATACCTGCTGGAGCTGCTCGCCGAATGGCCGCGAAGGCATCGCCTGGTGGGCGAAGTGCGAGGCCTCGGCCTGATGATCGGCATCGAATTGGTCAAGGATCAAGCGACACGCGAACCTTATCCCGAAGCCCGTGATCGTGTGGTTCGAAGGGCTTTTGAGAACGGCCTGCTGGTGCTGGGCTGTGGGGAGAGTACAATTCGCTTGATGCCGCCTCTTATCGTAGAGAAAGAACACGCCGATTTCGCGGTGGACGTGCTGGATCATTGTATTGCCGAAGCGGAAAATTAAAGCCCCATCCGCACTACTGCGCTCTCTCTATGCCTCTCGTCCCGCGCGTTATCTACGCTGCGTTGATGTGGAAGGAACACCGGCGCGCGCGACGTTGCGGTCCAAACACGGCGGAAGAAGGCGCGTCCTCGCAGGCGACAGGTCACACGGGTGAGATCTTAGCCTATTGGTTCCTCCGGCGCGTAGGCTATACCGTTGTTTCGAGGAATTTGCGCCAGCGGCCGGCACCCGGCGAGTTGGACCTGGTGGGCTGGGACGGTGCGGTCCTGGCGTTTGTTGAGGTCAAAACGCGCACCAGTGCGGCAGCCGGTCCACCGGAGAGTGCGGTGATGCGCCGGCAGCAGCAGCGTATTGCGAGAGCCGCAGCAATTTATGTGCGACGGCTGAAACGAAAAGAGATAAACTATCGCTTTGATGTCGTCAGCGTGGCTTGGAAGCCGCGCGAAGGATATGAAATAAAATTGATTAAAGATGCGTTCAAAGGCTGATGGATTGCTGAGAGCCCCGGCTCTGCCCGGGAAATACTTACTCCGGAAGGGAGACGAGAAGTTTGCCTGAACTCAGAAAAGATCCGATCACCGGTCGCTGGGTGATCATCTCCACGGACCGCGCGAAGCGGCCCAACGATTTCGTGCGGGAGAAGGTTGAAATTCACGGCTCCGGTTTTTGTCCTTTTTGTTATAACAATGAGTCCAAAACGCCGCCGGAAATTATGGCGTATCGAAGCGATGGCAGCGCGCCGAATACGCCAGGCTGGTCACTGCGCGTGGTGCCGAACAAGTTTCCGGCGCTGCGCATCGAAAGCAGCCCCAATCGGCAGGGTGAGGGCCTCTTCGATAAAATGGAGGGCTTTGGAGCCCACGAGGTCATCATTGAGTCGCCCGATCACAGCAAGACGATGGCTTTGCTTTCCCCTCGTCAGATTGAGGATGTGCTCTGGGCCTTTCACGATCGCATCCTTGATTTGAAAAAGGACCCGCGGTTCAGATACGTTCTCATCTTCAAGAATCACGGCGAGGCCGCCGGCGCCTCGCTCGAGCATTCCCACTCCCAGCTCATCGGCCTTCCGATCGTTCCGAAGCGCGCGCTGGAGGAGGTGGCGGGGGCGAAAGAATATTTCGAATACAAAGACCGCTGCATCTATTGCGATATCATCCAGCAGGAAACACAAACCGGCATGCGCTTGATTGCAGAAAACTCGGCGTTCGTTGCCGTCTCTCCGTTTGCACCCCGCTTTCCTTTCGAGATGTGCTTGCTCCCGAAGCGCCACCAATCCGCCTTCGAGCAATCTCTCAAATATGAGTATGAGCAGTTTGCCCTGATTCTGAAAGACATGCTCATGCGGCTGGACCAGGTGCTCGAACAACCCGCCTATAACTACGTCATCCATTCCTCGCCGCTTCCCGAGGGTTCCAACGATTATTATCACTGGCACATGGAGATCATGCCTAAGCTGACCAAGGTGGCAGGTTTCGAATGGGGCACGGGCTTTTACATCAATCCGACTCCTCCTGAGGAAGCCGCAAAATTTCTCCGGAAAGCCGCTGTGCCCGTCGCGGTGGAGTAACAGCGATACGGCGCGCGCGCTCCACAGAAGAGGGGGCGAAGAGCGGACCCGGCGTATCGAGATTGAGGCGAAATCGCGCTATGGGATTTTCAACGGATGCCATCCATACTGGACAGGAGCCGGACCCCGTCACCGGGGCCATTATCGTCCCCATTTATCAGACTTCCACCTTTGTGCAGGACGAGTTGGGCAAGAACCGTGGATATGAATACGCCCGGACTTCGAACCCCACCCGCTCCGCTCTCGAGCGCAACCTGGCTGCGCTTGAATCCGGCCGCTATGCGTTCGCATTCGCCTCCGGCATGGCTGCCATTCATGCGGTGATGGGGCTGCTCAAAACAGGGGACCATACGGTGGCTGGGCGCAACCTTTACGGCGGCAGCTTTCGCCTCTTTGAAGGGGTGCTCAAAGATTTTGGCCTGGCCTTTAGCTACGCTGATACCCGCCATCCCGATGAACTAGAAAGAGCGATTCGCTCCACAACGCGCCTGATCTACGTCGAAACCCCCACCAACCCGGTGATGGAGCTTACGGACATCCGTGCCGCAGCGGAGCTTGCCCACCGGCACAGCGTCCTGCTGGTGGTGGATAACACCTTTATGAGTCCGTATTTTCAGCGCCCGCTGGAGTTGGGTGCCGACATTGTGATTCACAGCACCACAAAGTACCTTAACGGCCACAGCGACGGCGTGGGGGGGGCGGCGATTCTTCGAGATGAGGCGCTCGCGGAACGGCTCAAGTTCTTGCAGAACGCGGCAGGCGCCATCCTGGGACCGTTTGATAGCTGGCTGGTGTTACGAGGGGTGAAGACCCTGGCGGTCCGGATGCGCCAGCACGACGTGAACGGAAAGATTATCGCGCGACATCTGGAAAGCCATCCCAAGGTGAAGAAAGTTTATTATCCTGGTTTGTCTTCACATCCTCAGCATGAGCTTGCGCGGCAGCAGATGACCGGATTTGGCGGCATGATTGCGTTTGAGACCGGGTCGCTTGAGAATGCCCGGATCGTGCTCAAGAGTGTGCGGCTCTGCTCGCTCGCGGAAAGTCTGGGCGGCGTTGAAACGCTCATTTCTCATCCTGCCACCATGACCCACGCCAGCGTTCCTCGCGAAGAGCGCGAGAAATTGGGCATCACGGAGGGATTGGTGCGAATCTCGGTAGGTATTGAGGAAGTCGAAGACCTGGTAGCGGACCTGGATCAGGCGCTCGCCAAGCTGCCAGACTGAAAGGATTGAGTCACCGCTTCATTGAATCAATGAGTCAATGGCTCAATGAATCAATTCTCGTCACTCTTCACTTGTCACTTGTCACTGTCTTTCTCACTGAATCCTCAATCCACTGTAAGTAGTCTGGTGAACTGTCCGTGATCGGTAAGGCGACAATCTCAGGCGTGGTATACGAATGGTTCTTGCGGACAGAAGCTTTGACCTCCTCAAAGAGCGCCTGCGTGGTCTTGATAAAAAGAAGAACTTCACGATCCTCTGTTACTTTTCCCTTCCAGCGATAGATCGAGCGAATGGGCTGCGTGATGTTCACGCAGGCCACAAGCCGGGATTCAACAAGTCGCCGGGCGATTTTTTTGCTCTCGCGCAAGTTCCTGGCCGTCACCAGGACAACGATCTTGTCCGTCATGGTTCAGCGTTCATGCGATTACTGAAGCGCACGCTGCTCCCGGATGCCGAGAATCGTCGTGTGCGTTTCCGCCGCGGTAAGCGGCTCGCCAGCACGAAACACCCACACACCTCTTTCCCTCTGTAAGGGCGTCGGGGTCCGGTGCGGACTCAGCGTCAGTTGATCACCTTCCAACTTGAGTTCGAGGGCGTCGCCCGGGAGGAGGTGCAGCTCATCGCGAAGACTCTTAGGCAAAGCCACGCGGCCAGACTTGTCGAGAGTGACTGTTGTATTCACAGTGCCACTATATAATGGTTCAAACCGAGCGGCAATTGGCAATAGTCTCCAAGATTCACCTACGGGTCTTGTGTGACCAAGTGGCTCGAGACTGAGGTGTCGGGCCGCAATTCTTCCGAGGCGTGCAGAACAACTTCATCCGCCTGGTACAACTCGCCAAAAATTTCCACCAAGCCCCCGGAACTGGCGCCGAGCTTCACGTTCACCCATTCAACCCTTCCGTTTTGCACGCGGATGACGAAGTTGGTTTCCATGGTACGGGCCACGGCGGACGAGGGAACGAAGAGAGTAGGCTTCGGTCGCCGCACTGGCCATCGAACCTGGGGAAACATTCCGGAATGCAAGTCCCAGGTTGGGTTCCACACATCCATTTCCACTGGCATAGTGCGCGTACTGACGTCGATGGAATCAGCAAGGCGGGCAACCGTGCCACTAAACGTGCGCCCGGGAAACGACGGAACAGTGAAACTGACTTTCGCGCCCCGCTCAACTCCTGCAACATACACTTCCGGGACAGCGACCACCAGCCTCAAATGCGAAACTTCCTCGATCCGCAGCATTGAGTTTTGCGATCCCGGCCCGCCCGAAGGGCCGACGAGCGCTCCAGGATGGACGTTGCGTTTGGTGACGACACCATCAAAGGGAGCCGTGATCCTGAGATAACCTTCAATTTCCTGAACGGACTGGAGCGTGGCGACGGCGGCTGCTCTGGTGTTGCGCAGGGCCACTACGCGCGCACGGTCCGCATCGGCGGTTTTTTGCGCCACCTCAAGCTCCTCGTCGGAAATCACGCCGGGCGTCGCGGCGGCCACTTTCAGCCTCTGATAAGTACTCTGGTCCGAGGCTAACTTGGCTTCGGCCTCCGTGGTCCGATTTTCCGCGCTTTCGAGCTTCGCTTGCGCTTCAGCCTTTTGGGCTACCAATTCCGGGGCCACTAGAACCGCGAGGAGCTGGCCTCGCTTCACTCGCGAGCCGCGATCGACGCCAATCCATTGGACAAACCCGGTCACCTTTGGGAAAACGCTCACTTCCTCGTAGGGCTTAAGCTCACCAGGAAGCGGGATGGTCATGTTGAGCTGCCGCGAAACCACGCGAACCGTGTCTACTTGCGGAACGGACGGCATGGTCGTGCTGGGAGTGGACGCCTTGGACCGGCTGGCAGTGCCACAGCCGCCGGCGCCTAGAGCAAGGGCCAATGCCAGTGCTGGCACGAGCACGCGAAGCGGACTCAGTTTCATGGGCACCTGAAACACGCTTCGCAATGTCGTTCTGCACTTCGGAAATCTGTTTGAGCGCATGTTACTCTCCACGAGTACTTCGTTGCATTAATTAGCGTACCTGTGCCCCGGGTCCTCATTCGCACTTTTGCATGTCGGCACCGTAGCCTCGTATCAGGGCACGACTTCAGTCGTGCCGCACGCAAGCACATGAATGGCTGGGCTTTAGCCCTCGTCAGCGGCTAAAGCCGATGTCTCTCTGGGCACCATTTCGGCACGACTGAAAGTCGTGCCCTGATACAAACCAGAGGTATGCTGATTAGAGCAACTTAGTACTAGATATACAGATAACGTGGGTGGCGCAGACATCGCAAAGTGCGCGATG
>JBOGJS010000102.1:0-9067 GCA_050745365.1 Terriglobia bacterium | reverse complement strand
GCGTACAATAGCCTAAGTTCCTACCCTTCAACAAAAAAGTGGGCTTTTAGCCCACTGCCCTGCCTCACTCGCAGTATAATCGACTACGTCGTTAAAAGCAAGGGAAGAGCCATCAGGGTCGTGTCCTAAGTTGGCGGCTCGGGTCTTCGAGGGTGAGATCATGGCGAAGTTCGTGTTCGGAATGAACCTGTCTCTGGATGGCTATGTGGACCACATGGAAATGCGGCCAGGCCCCGCGCTCTTTCGACACTGGATAGAGCATGTGCGCGGCCTGACCGGCAGTGTGCACGGTCGCCGCATGTACGAGATAATGCGTTATTGGGACGATGACCGTCCTGAGTGGGGTGCGGAAGAACAAGAGTTCGCGGCAGCGTGGCGGGGCCAACCGAAGTGGGTCGTGTCGCGCTCGTTGAAGTCAGTCGGCCCCAATGCCACACTTGTTTCGGATGAAATCGAGACGGTGATACGTGGGCTGAAGGCTCGGCTCGTTGGCGAGATTGCAGTTTCCGGACCAGAGCTAGCCCGAAGCCTGACCGACCTTGGACTTATCGATGAGTATCGACTCTATTTCCACCCCGTCGTGCTCGGTCGCGGCAAGCCATTCTTTGCAGGCCCACGGCCGCCGCTCCGCCTTGTTTCCGCCGATCGTGTCGGCGAGGACACCATCAGACTGACCTATGCCCCAGTCTGATGGACATCGCATTCCCGACATTAAAATTAGGACACCACTGCCATCAGGCAATGCGTCAGAGCATGAGAAATCGCAGTGAGGCCGCGAAGAAGGCATGGAAAACCATCCGCAACAGACGGGCATGGATTAGGGCGCATGCCGCTGAAGCTGGTAGCAAAGCGGCTGCGTCCAAGGCACACTTTGAGGAATCAGGCTGGCGTGTTGCCTTCTTTGAAGGCAAGGCAGGAGCACCGCGCACCGGCATTATTGACGCGGTAATCTTCCGACTCAGCCCGAACAAAAAAGACGTGCTGGATTTGCGGCTCGTTCAACTCAAGGCTGGGAAGGCTGGCGTTTCAGCGGCGGAAATTGGACGCCTCAAACGAGCCGCTGCCGATGTGGCGGTGAGTTGGATCATCGCGGAGTTTGACCGGAAAGCGCTTTATTTGCTGCCGAACGAGCCAGAAACCTAATCTGACGTGGGTAGGCAGTCTAGCAGCCAAACTCCAAGCCACAACATTCAAGCTGTACCACTACTGGCCATCAAAACTGATAGAGTAACATTGTTCTCACCTCCAAGTGCCTCATCGACAGGATTGTCTATCTCACCGCGGCCGCCGCTGACGTTCAACGAGCGGGCCTTCCGCCGCCTGAGCTCGAGGGCTTTTTTGCCGGCTTTCAGCATCAGTTTCGGGCGGGAAAATGCAATTGAAATCGGAAGAGAACGCGCCCCCGCCTGGACGTAAGGATCTCCAGACGTGATTCCTGGCAGGAATCCTGGTTAGCAGCTTGTTCTGTTTCGCATGCGTCCGAAGACAAAATGCGCTCAGCACTGAGATCGTCATTAATGGAAACGGAGCCGGACGCGTGTTTGAAGGCATCGGCGCGGTAAGTGCCGGCGCCTCGTCGCGCCTGCTGATCGACTATCCGCACCCTTACCGGAGCCAGATTCTCGACTATCTCTTTAAGCCTCGTTTTGGCGCTGCGCTCCAGCACCTCAAGGTTGAAATCGGCTCCGACGTGAACTCCACTGACGGCTCCGAGCCCAGTTTTGCCCGCACACGCGCGGAAATGGCCCACCCGGCTTTCAACCGGGGCTACGAGTGGTGGCTGTTGGAGGAAGCCAAGGAGCGAAATCCCGGCATCATCCTTGATTCACTGCCCTGGGGAGCCCCGGGCTGGATCGGCAACGGCCACTTTCACTCGCAAGATCTGCCGAACTATGTCGCCAAATTTATCAAAGGGGCTAAATCGGCGCACAACCTGAACATGGAGTACACAGGCGTCTGGAACGAGAGGCTTTTCGAACCGAGTTACGTCGTGCTCCTCGGAAAGACACTTCTGAAGAATAATCTATTCACCCACATTGACTGCTGCGATCTGACGCAGGCCGAACGCCAGTGGACCACCGTAACGAAAAATATGGCAAAGAGCCTGGAGTTTCGGAATGCGGTCAGCGTGATTGGGGTGCATGCGCCGAATGTGATGAAAGGCGCAACCGTTGCCGAGGCGGCGCTGAAGAGCGGTAAGCCGCTCTGGGCTTCCGAAGATGAGTTTTCTTTTTACACCCGCGGCTTGTCGCGCGCTTGGTCTCCTTACGCTGAGTCGCTGGCCATGCTTTATAATTTGAACTACATTCTGGACCGGATTACCACCACCGAGATCTGGAGCCCGGTAACGTCTTATTACGATGCTCTTGCCTTCCCGGGATCCGGCCTGATGCTCGCCAACACCCCGTGGTCTGGGCATTACCAGGTTCTTCCTATGATCTGGGTTACGGCGCAGACGACCCAGTTTGCTCAGCCCGGCTGGCACTATATCAATAGCGCTTGCGGATACCTTCACGGCCAGGGAACCTACGTCACCCTGAAATCGCAATCCGGCAAGAATTATAGCGTCATCATTGAAACCATTAACGCGAAGGGCCCGCAGCGAGCCGACTTCCGCCTGGCTGGCGGGCTCTTGCACAGCACCGTCCACGTTTGGGAAACGAATGCCACCAAAAGCTTTTTGCATGTGGCGGACCTCCAGCCGCACAACAACTCCTTCAGTGTCGCGCTCGATCCTGATTCCGTCTATTCGCTGAGCACGACCACTGGCCAGCATAAGGGAACGGCAAGCCCTCCGCCTTCAGCCGCGTTTCCGTTCCCTTACAACGAAGATTTTGAAAGCACTCAAGTCGGCCAATCTCCGCGCTATTTTGCCGATCAAGACGGATCATTTGAGGTCCATGCCTGCACTGGGCGGCCGGGGCGCTGCCTCGAACAAGTGATCGCGCGCGTCCCGATTCCTTGGGGACCGCTGCCGGACCCGTATACGCTGCTCGGGAGCACGGACTGGAAAAACTATACCGTCAGCGTTGATGCAATGCTTGAAGGCTCCGGAGATGTACCGCTGCTTGGGCAGATCGACGAGGCTTCGGTCGCCAAGGGCCCCCCATGGACCACTGCAAAGTCAAAGTGGCCGAGTGGGTACGTCCTACTCGTTCATGGAGGCGGGCGCTGGGAGTTGATGAGTACAGAATACCAAACGCCTGCTATGACGCTCGCTTCAGGAAAGATTCCGTTCCGTCGCCAGAAATGGCATCGACTGCAACTGAGTTTTCAAGGGTCAAGCATTGAAGCCGTGGTCGACAGAACTGTGCTCGCGCACTTAACAGACAGCAGCCACTCCCGCGGCATGGTGGGCGTCGGCACGGGCTGGAACAGCGCGCAGTTCGATGATTTTGCAGTGCGGTGAATCACGCCCCGAATGCCCCGAATGCTATTGACATTTGTTAAATCTGAGCTAGAGTTAAGACATCCAAGGGTAGTCTCGGCGCCCTTCACAGATACTCTCTATTCCTTAAGACGCGCCGGGTGGGCTAACGGTTCGTTCTCCTCAATTGCGAAGTCATGGCGGCAAGCAATCCGAACCATGGCAAGCTTCCTGATGCTCTCGTGGCTTCGCGGGTGAACAGGAGGATGCCATGTTCCAGATGATTGATGAGGAGCCGCACAGCAGCGGAGATCGCAAGATTTTTATGTACAAGGTGGGCGCCTTTGTTGCAGCGTTGGGGGGCGTTGGGGTGTTCCTCTATTTTCTGGTCACCTCCCATTACCTGAGGGGATGACGCGCTGCCCGGCTTTACGGGAATCTTTCCCGCAGAAGGCGTAGTGCGTCTGCGCGAGTGCTGATAAAGCCCTCAAGCTGCGCATCTTCGATGGCACGAAGAATCGTTCTGAACATTGGTCCCGGGATGTAACCCAGCGCGATAAGATCATCGCCGTCCAGCAGGCGAGTGGGCCTGAACTTTTCTTCCGGGGTCTGCTTGAGCAACTGGTGAGCTAATTCGTAATTGGCAAGATTGCCGTGGCTGGCCAGACAGTCCAGCCGGTGCAACTCCAAGTGCTCGTCGAAACCCTCCATCCGCAGAAAGCGCAGTTGCGTGGATCGCTTCATTTGAGGCAAATCCTTAAATCGCAAATGGTTCTCGACCAGGGCCACTACTCGCTCCGTGGCCCGGGAGGAAAGGCGCAGGCGATTGCAGATCTCGACGGCCATCTTCGCCCCGATTTCTACATGATGATCAAAGCGAATGCGCTCACGGACGGAGAAAGTGGGTGGTTTGCCGACGTCGTGCAAAAGAACGCCCAGCGCGAGCGTCTCTGTGGGACGCACAAGGCCTTCCAGCATCATCAGAGTGTGCGTCCAAACATCACCCTCGGGATGAAATTGCGGGGGCTGTGCGACACCCTGCATGGCTTTGACTTCAGGCAACACCTTTGCCAGCAGGCCCGTCTCTTCCAGTAATTCGAATCCGCGCCGCGCCGCGCCCTCAGTGAGAATCTTCAGGATCTCATCGCGCACGCGCTCGCGGCTCACACTGTTCACGAGGCTACCGAGACTGCGGATGGCTGAAAGCACCGCGCTATCCAGCGAGAATCCAAACCCCGCGGCAAAGCGCACCGCGCGCAACATCCGCAAGTGGTCTTCTTCGAAACGTTCGATGGGATCTCCGATGGCTCGGATGCGCCGGGCGCGGATGTCCTCCTGGCCGCCGGTGTAGTCAATCACTTTCCCGGTGACGGGATCGAGCAAAAGTCCGTTGAGGGTGAAGTCGCGCCGCCTCACATCCTCTCTCGCCGTAGTGGCGTAGCGCACTTCCGCAGGATGCCGGCCGTCCGCATAGCGCCCGTCACTGCGGTAAGTGGCCACTTCCACCGGTCCCTCGTCGCTCGGGACAACCACCACGCCAAATTGCGCGCCCACGCCTGAGCCTTCCGGAAAGATCTTGAGCACGCGATCCGGCCGGGCGTCCGTCGCCACGTCGTAGTCCTTCGGCTCACGCCCCATCACCAGGTCGCGCACGCATCCGCCTACCAAATAGGCCTCAAAGCCTTCGGCTCGAAGCTTCATCAGAATATCTGTAGCGGCCTGTTGTTTTCGGTCCATCTGCTTCATTACACTTGAAAGCTTGACGCGAAGCAAGGCGCGGCAAGGACTCCGTAGGTTTCACCTACGGCGACTCAGAGGGTAGTGGGTCAGTTTGAAATAGTAGCGGCGAGTTACCTCACGAGGTGGCGGCCTGAAGCCGCCTCTGCACCAAGCTGACCCACTACCACTCACAGGCGGCCCCTTCGAGGCCGATGCGTTGAGGTACAAAATGGCTAATCCTGACCCTACCCCTATCACCGAGCTCATCCATGCGTTTCGCTACTCAAAAATCATGTTTGCCGGAGTTTCTCTGAAAATTTTTGACCTGCTCGGGGATGGGCCGAAGGATGTAAAGCATCTCGCAGGGCGAACCGCTACGCAGCCCGACGCGCTCGAGCGGCTGCTTGATGCCTGTGTGGGTCTCGGTCTGCTGCGCAAGGAAGGCGATCAATATTCCAATGAACCGGTCGCCGAAACGTATCTCCGCCGTTCCAGTGAGTCGACGCTCGCGGGTTACATTCTGTACTCAAACAGCGCGCTTTACCGGCTATGGGGGAATTTAGAGGATGCCATCCGGGAAGGCACCAGCCGCTGGGCACAGACCTTCGGCAGCGGGGGAGCATCTCCTTTCGATCAGCTCTTCAAAACGGACGAAGCCCGGCGCGATTTTCTGATGGGAATGCACGGGTTCGGGCTTTTGAGCTCCCCCCACGTGGTCGCAGCCTTTGACCTCAGTGCGTATCGGCGACTTGTCGACGTTGGCGGAGCCACCGGCCATCTCGCGATGGCAGCTTGCGACCGCTATCCGAAGCTGCGTGCCGCCATCTTCGATTTGCCGGACGTGATCAAGATTGCGCGGGAATATGTTCAAAAGCGCGGCCTCAGCGATCGGATCGATTTCATCGCCGGCGACTTCTTCGAAGATCCCTTGCCTGAAGCAGACTTGTTTTCGCTTGGGCGAATTCTGCACGACTGGTCCGAGCAGAAGGTCCGCAAGCTCCTTAAAAAGATTTACCAAACTCTTCCGTCAGGAGGCGCGCTGATCATTGCCGAGCGGCTGCTCGACGAGGATAAGACGGGGCCTTTGAATGCGCTGGCGCAATCACTCAATATGTTGGTGTGCGTTGAGGGAAAAGAAAGATCTCTCGCTGAATACACCGCCCTGCTTCGCGACGCGGGCTTCACCGAGGTGCGCGGGCAAAAGACCGGCGCGCCGTTGGACGCGGTATTGGCAATAAAAGAACGGTGACAAGTAATGTGACGAGAAAAAACGGTCCGAACAGTGACGAGTGGCGGGTCTGTACTCGTCACCTGTCACTCATCACTGGCCACTGCTTGTCTGTACTCGTCACCGGTCACTCATCACTTGTCACCGCTTTTTCAGTCCATCAGCATTCCGCCATTCACTTCCACAGTCTCGCCCGTCATATATCGCGCGGCGGGAGAAGCGAGGAACAGAATCACATCCGCAACCTCTTCAGAGGTGCCCGCGCGACCCAGGGGAATACCCGCAATGAACTTCTGGAATACCTCCGGCGGGCTGTAACGCTCATGGTAAGGCGTGGCAATGACGCCGGGAGCGACGGCGTTCACGCGAATGCCGTAAGGAGCTAATTCCTTGGCCAGCCCTTTGGTGTACGTGATCATCCCTCCCTTGGCTGCGGCATAGGCGGTGGTGCCCGGTCCGCCGCCATTGCGCCCGGAAATCGACGCCACGTTGATGATGCTTCCCTGCTTGCGCTCCGCCATGTGCTTCCAGACCGCGTGCGCGCACAGGAAAGCGCTCTTCAGATTCAGCGCCATGATCTGATCCCAGTATTCTTCGCTCATATCGGCCAGCATCCGGCGGGCGAGGAGGTCACCGGCATTGTTCACGAGGATATCGATTCTGCCCCATTTTTTAAGAGTCGCATCTACGATCTTCGTCACTTCCGCGCTGCGCGTCACATCCGCCTGCAGCGCGACCGCTTCCCGCCCCATCTTGCCGATCTCTTTAACGGCTTCTTCCGCGCCTTTCTGGTTTTTGTGGTAATTCACCAACACGGAAGCACCCGCGCGCGCAAAAGCCTCCGCCGTCGCCCGGCCAATGCCGCTGGAGGCTCCGGTAATCAACGCCACCTGGCTGTCGAACATGAGATTTTTCTCCTCGAAACCGGCTGGAAGCCTACGTCCCTACCTTGCTCAACAACTCGGCGTATTTTTGCTCGCGGTGCGCCTGGTCGAGCCCCAGGTGCTCTTCCATCACCTGAGTCGTATTCATCGAGCAGAACTTCGGGCCGCACATCGAGCAGAACTTGGCGTCCTTGTAGTAGTCGTCGGCGAGCGTCTCATCATGCATGGAACGCGCCGTTTCCGGGTCCAGAGAGAGCTCAAATTGCTTATTCCAATCGAAGAGGAACCGGGCGTAAGAGAGCGCGTCATCACGATCGCGCGCGCCGGGCCGATGGCGGGCTACGTCCGCGGCGTGAGCAGCGATTTTGTAGGCGATAATCCCCGCGTGCACATCCTCGCGGTTCGGCAACCCCAGGTGTTCTTTCGGTGTAACGTAACACAGCATCGAAGCGCCGTGCCAGCCGATCATCGCCGCGCCGATGGCGGACGTGATGTGATCGTATCCGGGAGCGATGTCCGTGACCAGGGGACCGAGTGTATAAAACGGCGCTTCGTGGCACATCTCCATTTCCTTATCCACCTGCAGCTTGATCTGGTCCATCGGAATGTGGCCGGGGCCTTCGATCATGACTTGCACGTCGTATTCCCAGGCCTTCCGGGTCAACTCGCCCAGTGTCTTCAATTCCGCAAACTGCGCCTCGTCGCTCGCGTCCGCAATACTGCCTGGCCGCAGGCCGTCACCCAGAGAAAATGAAACGTCGTACTTCTGAAAGACTTTGCAAATATCCGCGAAGCGTTCGTAGAGGAAGTTCTCTTTCCGGTTTTCCACCGACCACTGCGCCATAATCGCTCCGCCTCGGCTCACAATGCCGGTGATCCGATCGCGCGTGAGGGGAATATGCTCGCGTAACACGCCGGCATGGATGGTCATGTAATCCACACCCTGCTCTGCCTGCTCTTCGATGACTTCCAGCATGAGCTCCGGCGTTAGATCGCGTACGTGCTTCACGCGCGTGATCGCCTCGTAGATGGGTACTGTCCCCACGGGGACAGGGCTCGAACGAAGGATCGCCTCACGGATGTCATGAATCTTGCCTCCGGTCGAGAGGTCCATTACCGTATCGGACCCGTATTGAACCGCCGTGCGCAGCTTCTCCACTTCCTCGCTGATATTCGAAGTGGTGGCTGAATTCCCGATGTTGGCGTTGATTTTGCACCTGGCCGCGATCCCGATGGCCATGGGCTCAAGCTCAACATGCCGGACGTTGGCGGGGATGATCATTCGGCCCCGCGCGACTTCAGACCGTACAAACTCCGGCAAAAGCTTTTCGCGGCTGGCCACAAATTCCATTTCCTCGGTGATTGTGCCCTGACGCGCGTAATGGAGCTGGGTGAGCACGGGCCCGGTGCGCTTTTCGACCCACTCGCGACGGATGTGGTTTAGCATAGCTTTTTTCCTCCAGTGCTTCTCTCGCCTGCGGGAGACCCTTGAAACTCAGTTTACATCCGGTCTCGAAGAGCGTGCAAGAAAGAGGAGGCGCTTTGCAGAAAGCCCCTATCATTCTGAGCGCCCACAGCCTTCCGCTGCCAATGCGGCGCATGACAAAGTGTAGCGCGGACCTGCGCTGTTCAGGTCCGCGGCTTTTCGCGATCTTCGGGCAAAAAACCGCAGACCTCAAAAGCGGAGGTCTGCGCTACCCAGGTTGGCGTCGAATGTCAGAATTTTCATGACGGCTGATGAACTGTCTCGGCGAGCAGGACATAGGACCCGGATGGAACGGAGACACCGTTGATGACGCTGCCGTTCAGGTCATAAAACAGCAGGCCGCGGACGAACAACTGCGGAGGAGCAGTAAGCCCGGAAAGCCC
>JBOGJS010000101.1:0-1508 GCA_050745365.1 Terriglobia bacterium | reverse complement strand
GGTGTGTACCGCTCATGATCGGTCACCTCCTTCTCCTTAGCGTGAATAGCGCATCAGTTGCGTGACCTGAATGAGATTGCCGCAGGTGTCGTTCAGCATGGCGATCTTGGAGGCCGTCACGTCCGTTGGCGGCATGGTGAACTCGGCGCCGCGCGCTTTCATACACTCGTAATCGGCCTGCACGTCGTCGGTGTAGAACATGGCCGCGGGCTGGCCTTGCTGGAACATCGCCTGCTGATAGGCTTTGGCCGCCGGGTTGTTGTTGAGCGCCAACTGCAGCTCCGTGCCGTCCGGCTCCTCGGGCGAGGTCACGGTCAGCCAGCGATATGGTCCTTTAGTGAAATCGGTTTTCTTTGCAAAGCCCAGTACCTCCGTATAGAAGCGCAGGGCCTTCTCCTGGTCGTCCACGTACACGCTGGTCACTTTGATTTTCATTTCGTTTCTCCTTTGTCACGTTCGCGATTTGGGCGGCGCCGTCCTCTCCTTGTCTTCCTTTTCGTTGGTATTGACTGATCCATCCGGTTGAGGTGGCGTTCGAGAGCATCGACGTGAGCGGACCAGAACCGGCGGAACGGAGCCAGCCAGGCATCGACCTCCTGAAGCGCTTCAGGTTTCAGCCGGTAGAGACGGCGCTGGGCGTCCACCGTGGATTCTACGAAACCGGCCTCGCGCAACACTCGCAGGTGCTTTGACACGGCCGGCTGCGGCATGCGAAGTTGACGCTCGATCTCTCCAACCGACTGTGGTGACGAGACCAGGAGGCTTAAGATCGCGCGGCGGTTTGGCTCCGCAATGATTTCGAACACCGATTCCACCCTCTTGATATACTCCACAGAGCATATGCTTGTCAAAGTATATAAAGGACTGGGGGCCCAGGCAACGGTTTCAGCCGGCGTGCGGGGATGCACCGCAGGGGCGCATCCATCGCGCTGTTGCCATGTACGCGATTACATTCCATGCGCCCCATCGCAGACATGGCGGACAAGGCCATCTCTGCGCCACCCCGCCGCTGCGCTCCGGACACGTTTCTCTTGACGAAGCGGAACACTTTCCAGCACAATCGGGAAGCCAGCGTGGCTACGCTCCGATGGTGCTCGGGATCATCCCGAAATGCCGTTCGGCTTCGCTCCGGAGGGTGCGCCCGGCGTGGATATCTGGCTCAACCCCGGCAGCAGATAGGAATTCCATTGCCGGATGGCTGCCAAGAACATGCAGGCCCGGCGCACACACTTTCCCGAGTGGACCAGCGTACGCCGGCGGATCGCCCGCTTCTTCGCTCGCCTTTCACTCTTAACTCCGGGTAAATTGTGGACGACGTCGGGAGAATAAGGCTCAGGAGGAGGGCGGCGGCCAGGAAGGAAGAACCACGGTGAAGGTCGATCCTTTTCCGAGTTGGCTTTCGGCCCTGACAGTTCCGTTCATTCGCTCCACAACGTGTTTCACGATCGAGAGACCGAGGCCTGTCCCCCCCACTTCGCGCGAGCGCGCCTTATCCACACGGTAGAAGC
>JBOGJS010000100.1:0-6818 GCA_050745365.1 Terriglobia bacterium | reverse complement strand
GTAGCGAGCCCTATCACGTGGCAGTTCGAGATATTATCCGCTCAGGGCGGATCGGCAAAATCGTGAAAATCGAGCAGGAATGGGACTGTAACCAAGAGCGGTGGCGGTACCGGAAGGACGATGCGGGTGTTCCACCTCGGACGTTAATGGGTAAAAACATGGAGTGGAAAAAATGGCTTGATGACCATCCTTCGAGCCTCCGCGAGCGGGATACCGACTGGAAGAGATGGCTGCTCGACAAGCCATATCGTCCTTTTGATCCCCATGTTTACTTGGAGTTCAGGCTCTATAAGGAATTTTCATCGGGCATCATCGATCAGTTCCTTAGTCACGCCTGTGACTTGGTCCATTTCTGGATGGACGAGGCTTATCCGGTGAGCGTGATATCGCAAGGAGGTATCTTCACATGGAATGACGGACGAGAAAATCCCGATACGATAATCACCGCATTCAACTACCCGAAGGGCTTTCTTTACACCTATCGCACCACGCTTGGAAACAGCTATCGCAGTTTCAGTTGGATTCAAGGTAGGGCAGGGACCATCATCAATTACGGCATGGAGGGAGCATCCCTTTTTGTCGTGACCAACCAAGGTAGGGAAGCTGATCCTTGGGAAACTGGGCCCGCGTATACGAGAGTTCCGCTTAGGACGCCCAAGCAAGATGAAGCGGAGATCGTGAAAGTTCCTGGGGCACCTCCTCCGAATTCAGTGGGCCCAAGCGATGACGATCCAACCCACCTGCTGAATTGGTTGCAAGCGATGCGAGACCGCACGCAGCCCGATGCCACTGTGGATGACGGTTTTTCACAGTCCATCGCCTGCATCATGGCGGCGCAGTCTTACTGGAGCGGGAAAAGGCTTTACTGGGATCCCAAGACGGAGGAGATCATGGAACAGCCTGTTTAGATGCCTGTCGGGAAACGTGGATTTCGGCCGTCTCTCAAACCATTGACTGCCTCTTTTTGAGGCACGGGCTTCTTGAGAGGCGTCTCTCGGCCTCCCCTCAAAGGCCTCAAACATGGCCCCAATTCCTAACTCATTGTTTTGGGCCGCGGGGGCCTTGGCAAGCCCGGAACTGAGGCGGATCCTGGAAGTGTTTGAGGGTGAGATGGATTTTCGGTCCGGGCGCGGACCCGAGGCAGGGGAAGGATCTATGAGACTTATGGCGATAACATGTAGCTGGAACAATATCAGGGAATTTGCGTTGCACTGGCTTGGCCGTAATCTATCTCGGACGAGTAGAGCCCTAATAGTATGTCTATTCTTGGCAGCGATTCCTGGCGCGCCTCTCAGAGCGCAGCAGGGGCCACCCACACAGGCTGCTCAGCCCTTTCGATTTTCCATCGATCGGCGCACGGGTGAGTTTGCGCTGCAAGCCACGAGTCGGCATACGACGCTGTTGCGCGGACAAATGGGCGCCAAAGTGAATGGGCGGTGGTTATACGCGGATAACTATCCACGGCATTCCATTACAAGCAGCGCATTCCGTGATCTGCTGGGTAGCGGGCAGGAAATCCTGATCCATAACCAAGGATTAAAGGGCCAGCCTGAACTCCAAGAAATTTTGCAAACCTATGACCACCATCCCTACGTCACGATTCAGGCCAAGGTCGTGAACCACACCAATCAAACGGTTCTGGTTTCGGATCTGCGCAGCCTGGACGCCACCGGAAAGCCCATCTTGAATCTGGGCGCAGCCAATTCTTATGACCGGGTTTTGTCCGGTGGCTTCAGCGAGTGGGGTACGCGCCTCTCCAGCCTGGGCATGGCGCCAAGCTTGGCGAACGTACACGGACCGCAGATGTCCGAATATATCAAAAGTCACCCGTCCATGAGGAAAGTATTGAGCGACTATTTGCACCTTGCGCGTTTTGCGGTGGGCAGCCAGTTGATCTATAACCGGCGCAGTCATTACGGAATCTTCTTTGGCGCCCTCACTACCACTCGCTTTATCACTATTTATGATCTGGGCGCAAGCCCTCCTAGCGCCGGCTCGCCAGCGCGAATCCTCAGCTTCGCAGCTGATTCAACAGGAACCACTGTGATTCAGGATTACCATTCTCTGCAAAATGATCCGCTGCAGGACCACATCACCCTGCGCCTGCCGGTCCAACCGGGGGGTGATCTCCCGGCAGAGCGCATCATGGTTGGCGGGGGCGGCGACTTCCTAAAACTGCTGGAAAATTACGGCCAGGCGGTGCGGCTCTGGCACCATGTGGACATCACCATGCCTGCTCCCATGGGCTGGTGGAGCTCGGATGGGACATATCACAATGGCCTGGATTCGGGCGCTGCCCTCACCAACGCAGCTTGGCTGTCGCAGCATGTGCGCCGCGACGGATTCAGATATTTTTTCATGGACGATGGCTACCAATACGATCGCGGAGAGTACACCACGCCGAATGCCATTTTGTTTCCCCACGGGGTGGGATACTTCGGCCGGCGAGTCGCCCTTCTTGGCCTGAAATTTGGCCTGTGGACCGCGCCGCTTGATGTTGCACAGCACTCCCGTCTCTACCAGCTTCATCCCGACTGGCTGGTGCACAACGCCGCAGGGCAGCCGATTGAGGTCCAAAACCTCGGCCACTTCAACGGCGGCAACGCTCCCAGCGACCCTGTCTATGTGTTGGATACGACCGATCCCGGCGCGCAATTGTACCTGTGGCGCACCTTCCGTACGCTGACGCATGACTGGGGCGCGCGTCTCATAAAGCTGGACTTCATGGCGACAAGCTCAATTGAAGGCTTTCACTACCGCCCGCACACCACCGCAATGGAAGACCAGCGCATCGGACTGGAGATTATACGCCGCGCCGTGGGGCCCAATGTATTTATTGACAAAGACGGCAGCACGATGTTGAATCCGGTGGGCCTGGTCGACGGGGGGCGGCTTTCGGACGATGTCGGACGGGGATTCGGGACTTGCCGCCGTGAAGCCATCGGCATTGCCGCACGTTTCTACATGGATCGGAATTTCTATATCAGCGATCCAGACTCGTTTGCTCCAATCACCAAACAAAGCGTTCCCGCTTCTCCTCCTCCCTATGGGGGTCTAAGGCGCCAGAATGAAAATCAGTTGGCAACCCGGAACATTGCGCGCGTTGCGATCACTATTGCGGCGGTGACCGGCGGAATGTATGAAATCGGTGGTGATCTGCCTGTCCTGGCCCGCGAGCCGTATCGTCTCGCTTTGGTGCTCAACCCGGATCTGCTGGATATGGTGAGAGTGGGTCGGGCGGCGCTGCCGCTTGACCTGATGACTTATCGGCGCCGCGATGGCCAGCCCAGCATTTTCTTTTTGCGCGAGGATGCCCGCCAAGCGATGCTAGCGGTTTTTGACTGGACGCAAAAACCGCTGACGCACCAAATCAAACTTACCCAACTCGGTCTGGGCCCTGGATTTCAGGCCGAAGATGTGTTTAACCACGATCAGCCGGTGGCGTTGCAGGCGGGCAATCTCGTGCTGGCCGTGCCGGCGCAAGATGTGCGCGTGATCAAGTTCGTGGATAAGAAGTTGCCGCCCGCTCCTCCGATAGTTCACGTGCAGGGCCCCACGCAACTGACCGTCGGGCGCGAGGGCGATTTTTATGCACAACCGAGCCCTGATGGCGACCCGGTGATGCGCTGGCGCTGGAATTTTGGCGATGGGGTTACTGGTGACGGCCCTGCGGTCCAGCACGCGTATACGATGGACGGGGTTTTCCCCGTCACGGTGCAAGCCCTGGGACTGGATGGTCCGGCCACAGTACACCGGTTGCAAGTAAGCGTGAGTGGGACGTTTGATCTGCGGCTTCATATCGGCCCTACCCGCGATCGGCGCTGGCTTCCCCCCGCGCCGCCTGGGATTAAGGGCCCGTGAGGTACTGTGGAGAAGCTCGGCGGACCGTAGAGCGGATCGTCCGTTCGCTTGCAGGCGCCAGAACGGCTCAGTTGGTTGGTTATGAACGCAAGGAGTACACGCATTACACGTTTTCAGCTACCCGGATGGAGGCCATTTTTTTCGCGAGCTCCAAGAAAAATGCGAGAATCCTGGGAAGGTGTGCCAGTCATGAGCAGAACAATTCAGAGTGCCATTTTGAGCGCCGCCGTAATAGCAACGCTGGCCGTTGCCTCTGTTGCGCCACTCTTAGGCCAGGTGGCGGCAACCGCGCAGATTCAAGGTCGCGTCACGGACCCAAGCGGAGCGGTAATACCGAAGGCTACCGTGACGGTCAGGCAAATCAACACCGGCATGGTTCGGACGACGTTGAGCGCGGCGAACGGCGCCTACGCGCTTCCGAATCTTCCGGTGGGGCCCTACACACTCGAAGCACATGCTAGCGGTTTCCAGGCTTACGTGCAGACGGGCATCGTGCTCCAGGTCAGCAATAATGTCACGATTAACATCGTGCTCCGGATCGGGCGGATCACCCAGCAGGTGACGGTGGCGGCAAATGCCACTATGGTACAGACGCAGATGACCTCCGTCTCTCAAGTGATCGATAATGCGCGCATCCTCGACCTGCCGCTAAACGGACGCCTGGCCACCAGCCTGGTCATGCTGGCTGGCGCCGCCGACGATGTGGCTCCGGCGAGTCCCACTAACGATTTGGTGACCACCAAGAACTATTTCTCCGCGGACGCCATTTCGGTCGCGGGCGGGCAGGCTGACGGAACGAACTACCTACTGGACGGCGCCGAGAATATGGATGCTTTTTCATTCGTGAACCTTCCCTTCCCTTTCCCCGACGCCATTCAAGAATTCAGCGTGCAAACGAACAGCCTTTCAGCGCGTTACGGGTTCGAGGGCGGGGCGACCGTCGACGTCGTCACCAAATCCGGCACGAACCAGTTCCACGGGGACCTCTTCGAGTTCGTCCGCAACGGCGCTTTCGACGCCCGTGATTTCTACGCCGCCACCCAGGATACGCTGCGAAGGAACCAATTTGGCGGCACGATTGGCGGACCGATCGTAAAGAACAAAGTCTTCGGCTTCTTCGGCTACCAGGGGACTCGCATCCGAACGGCTCCGCCCTCCTCGATCGCTCACGTGCCCACGTCGGCGATGCTGAGCGGCGACTTTAGCGCGCTAGGATCTGCCGCTTGCCAGTCGAGCGGCGTCGCCAAAACGTTTACCAATCCTGCGACAGGACTGCCGTTTACGGACAACCAGGTGAATCCGGCGCTGTTCAACTCCGTCGCGCTTAAAGTGCTCAAAGACGTTCCAGTCTCCAGCAATCCTTGCGGCGAGTTGACGTATGGCATTCCGACTCCCGAGGGGGAAAATCAGTATATCGGGCGGGTAGACAGGAACCAGAGCGCCAAAAATGAGGTTTTTGGCAACTACTTCTTCGCCGGTTATGCGCAGCCCGGCCCATATGACGGCGACCTGCTGTTTACAACCTCGCGCGGAGTGTTGGACCGCAGCCAGTCGGCGGTTCTCGGCGATACTTATTCAATTTCCCCTACCGTCCTCAATTCAGCTCGTGTCGCCTGGACGCGGCTTGCCATTACACGAGGTCCGGCGGCAGATGCCCCCAATTGGCCGGATTTCGGCTCTAACGAATATGCCGCTGCGCCAAACCAAATGGGCCTCACGGTTAGTGGTTACTTCGACGCCGGCGACGGAGCGCCCGCCTTATTTGTCAACAATTCCATGCAGGCTTCCGACGATGTGGACATGATGCGAGGCCGGAATCACATCGCATTCGGCGTGCAATTTGTCCACTATCAATTCAATTACCTAAATGTTTACGACGGAGGCGCCGACTTCAGTTTTAACGGTGAGTCTACCGGTAACGCCTTGCTCGATTTCATGCTCGGATTACCTTCTACAATGGAATTAGGCAATGAAACCTACTATAACGGAAGGCAGAATTACATTGCCCCCTACGTCGAAGACGACATTCAAGCGAGCAGGAGGTTGACCGTAAACGTCGGTTTGCGCTGGGAGCCTTACCTGCCCACGAATGAGATTTTCGACCGGATGGAGCATTTTAATCTGACCGATTTCGAGAAGGGGATAAAGTCGAGCCAATTCGTCAAATCGCCGGCCGGCTTATTATTCCCTGGCGATCCCGGAATCCCTACCGGCGGGTTCACTTATAACCGCTTATCGGAATTTGCGCCCCGCGTGGGCTTGGCCTGGCAACCCAGCGGAAATGGGCGCCAGGTGATTCGCGCTGGCTTTGGTCTGTTCTATAACCTTATGCCGACCGCTTACTCGGAAGACCAAACCCAAGGTTCACCGTGGGCAAGTGAGGTGAATTTGACTAACCCGGCAGGAGGTCTGACGAACCCCTTCTTAGGATATCCTGGCGGCGATCCCTTTCCGACGCCTCAGCCTCCTCCGAAAGACGAGGCCTTCGTGCAGGAAGGCGCTTATTGGAACTATCCTCTGAACGCTTACCCCACAAGCGTGGATCAGTGGAACCTCACCTACCAGCGTCAACTCGAGAAGAATTGGCTCGTCTCGGCGACATATATGGGCAACAAAACCAGCCACATCTGGACGGGAGAGGACGTCGATCCGGGCATTTACATTCCGGGCAACTGTGTTGATGGTCAGTACGGCCTCACTCAGCCCGGTCCTTGTTCAACCACTGCAAATACCAACCAAAGACGGTTGCTCTACCTGGAAAATCCCGTTGAGGGGGCGTTTTACTCGGATATCTACCAGGCCGACGATGGCGCCAACGCGGAGTACAACGGGTTTTATGCGAAGGTGGAGCATCGGTTCACCAGCAATTACACAATTCTGGCCAATTACACTTACTCGCATTGCATCAGTGAAGGGGACTTCGGAGGCGACCTGGGCGGCGCTGATAAAGAGCAACC
>JBOGJS010000099.1:0-32816 GCA_050745365.1 Terriglobia bacterium | reverse complement strand
CGCCCACCACGTTCGTGGCGCTGCTCAAAGCAGTGGCTTATGGCTGGAGGCAGGAAAGCATGGCGCAAAATGCAGAGGAAATTAGCGAACTGGGAAAGCAGTTGTATGACCGCCTCCGCACTTTTCTCAGCCACTTCAACAGTCTGGGCGCCGCCCTCGGCAAAGCAGTGGCCGCCTACAACAACGCCACAGGATCGCTCGAGAGCCGGGTGCTGGTCCCCGCTCGCAAGTTTAAAGAACTGGGGGCTGCCGGAGGAGAAGACCTGGGGGAAGCAAGCCCCGTGGAAGCTGTTCCCCGCGAGTTGGCAGTTCCTGAAGAAGCGGAATAGAGCGGAGCCGGCCAGGAACAAAGCCGGAGACGGAGCCTTCTCCCTGGGGAGAAGGTGCCCGACACAGGAGGGTGGATGAGGGGTGGTTTTTTTGATGGCTCCCGGGCGCCGCGATTGGGGCACAACCAACTGCTTAAGAGCGGCCTGAGGGCCGTTAAACCTACAGACTCACTTAAATCATCTAAGAAAACGGGGCTTTTTCTACTGCATTCTTGCTCTCCCCGGCAGTCTGGACGTGACGATGAAGACCGGTTTAGGCCTCCTGGGCGTCTTGGCGCTCCTTTTCGTGTTTTCGTCTCCGTGCCCCTCTCAGACACCAAGCGGGTCCACGATCTTCCAGCGCAAATGTGCCGCATGCCATCGTGATCACCACCGCACAGTCGCGCCAACACAAGAAGTGCTCAGCCAGCTCTCGCGCGACGCGATCCTGCGGGCACTCGAAACCGGAACCATGAAATCCGTCGGCTCGAGTCTTACCCCGACGGAACGCGTTGCGGTGGCGGAATATCTTTCTGCTTCGGAGCCCGCCCAACCGAAACTCCAAGGAGGATATTGCGCGATCAAGCGGGATCCCGTGTTCAAAGATCCAGGCTGGAATAATTGGGGAGATGGCACAACCAACAATCGTTCTGTCCCGAAAGCGGTTGCGGGCCTCGACGCGAGCGAGGTCCCAAAACTCAAGCTCAAATGGGCCTTTGGTTTTCCGGGTGCCTCCGCGACCTTCGGACAACCTACCGTGTTTGGCGGCAGACTGTATGCGGGCAGCGAGGATGGCACCGTCTATTCGCTGGATGCGAAGACAGGCTGCATCGATTGGACCTTCAAAGCCCCCACAACGGTAAAAACGGCTATCTCATCTGGATTTGGCGGCCGGATGGTTTATTTTGGCGACGTCAGCGGCAACGTTTACGCGGTGAATTCTACAGACGGTAAATTGATTTGGAGAGTCCACGTTGACCCTCATCCTACTGCCCGCATCACAGGATCACCGGTGTTCTTCAAAGGCCGGCTTTACGTCCCCGTCTCGTCGGGTGAGGAAGGCGCGGCGATTGATCCCAAGTACCCGTGTTGCACTTTCCGCGGAAGCGTGGTGGCGCTTGACGCGCGAACGGGGCGGCACATCTGGAAAGGTTATACCATTCCGGAAGCTGCTCATCTCACCGGCAAGAAGAACTCTGCCGGGACTCCATTGTGGGGACCATCGGGCGCAGCAGTATGGTCCCCACCCACCATCGACAGCGCGCGTCGGCTAATTTACGTGGCTACTGGCAATGGCTACTCTGATCCGCCCACCCCTTACACGGACGCGGTAATCGCCTTAAGCATGGCAACCGGCAAAATACAATGGTTCAGGCAGCTTACTCCAAATGACATCTGGAATATCGCCTGCGTCTCTCCCAACAAGGCCAACTGCCCCAAAAACCCGGGCCACGACTTCGATTTTGGCTCCCCTCCCATACTTCGCACCATGCTCGAAGGCCGCAGCGTGCTGATTGCGCCGCAGAAGTCGGGAGTGGTCTATGCGCTCGATCCCGACCATCGAGGCAAAATCCTCTGGGAATCGCGCGTTGGGAAAGGAGGCCCGCTCGGAGGAATTGAGTGGGGAGGAGCGGCGGGCCCGAAACAGGTCTTTATTCCGCTCTCGGACTGGGATCCGAACAACCCCATCGCCGGCGGCGGCTTTTTTGCTTTGAGCCTCACGACCGGCAAGCGAGCCTGGTACGCGCCTCCCGCGAAGCCAGCCTGCGCCGCCCAATTTGGGTGCAGCGCCGCACAAAGCGCGCCGCCTACGCTTATTCCCGGAGTGGTCTTCTCCGGATCCGAAGATGGCCATCTTCGCGCCTACAGCACGACCAATGGCGAGGTGATCTGGGACTTCAACGCCCTACGCTCATTTAAAACCGTTGACGGAATTGTTGCGAATGGCGGTTCGATGAACGCCACGGGCCCTGCCGTGGTTAACGGAATGCTCTACGTCGAAGCTGGCTATACCAATAACATTGCGGGCAATGTGCTGCTGGCTTTCTCGGTGGATGGCAAGTGAGGCGGAGCCATTACCGCGTTAGGTCTGAGCGGTCAAGCAGATATTCACACTTTGCGCGAGCCACCGAAAACCCGGTGATCATATAGCCCTTCCGAAAGTAAGCCAGCAACTGACGCCGCACTTTGAGCTGCGCCTCCGTCGCCTTTGCCAGATCATTTCGGGCTAACATCCAGGCGTTGGCTGGCAATGCCACTCCGGCGGCGGCATCACCCGCTTGTGACCGCGGCCTCGCGCCTTTCTGCGCACGGTAGACGCGAGAAGATTTCAGCCACCATTCGCAAATCAGTCGGTCGCTTGGCAATCCGCGCTGCCACGGGCCATCAAGGTTTCCATAATAGTCCGGCTGGTAGCGCCGAACCACCACGCCCAGGCGCTCGATGTTCAGGTAAGCATTCTTTGTCCGAAGCGGATCAAAGGTCCATTGAATGCGGTCAATTCCAAGCCGCAAAGCCTGCTCGCGCTGTTTCCACTTCAAGGCTTTGGCCACTCCTTGATTTTGAAATCTCGGCAGCACGCCCATCATCAGCGAGTGAAAATACCGCTCGGTGCCGTGCCAGGCTGGCATCGAGACAAGAAAGCCGATCAAGCCATGGCGCGGGACGAACGCACCCAGAACCTGACCGCCCATTCCGTCGACGACGACAAAGAGCCGCGCAGGATAGTTTGCGCGCGGCATAGGGCCCCAGATTCTTTTCTGCAAAGCTGCACACTGCCTATATTCAGCGACGCCGCGGCAGGGCCGGACGGTAAATTTCAGTTTCTGCCGGGTGTGCTCGCCTTTCTCCATGCCATTTCTCTGCATATTCTGATTTCCTCGCCACGCCAAACTTAACAGGTTGCTGAAAAACGTCGGAAGCTGTCATCCTGAGCGCCCACAGCCTTCGGCCGCCAATCTGGGGCACAACAGGTGTGGCGCGGACCTGCGCTGTACAGGTCAGCGGCTTTTCGCGATCTTCGGGCAAAGGCCGCAGACCTCAAAAGCGGAGGTCTGCGCTACCCGGCTTGACGTGGCTGAAAGCTGCCGCCTAAGGGAGCACATCCGAGATGTGGACTTCCTTTCCACGGCCCAGCTCTCTGGCTCGACGGTAGACCACGCCGGCTGCGGCAACATCCCAAAGCGCCATGCCCGTGGATTTGAAGATCGTGATATCTTCAGATGACTTCCGGCCCGGCTTGCGCCCGGCGATAATCTCCCACATCTCGGCCACGCTCTGCCAGCCCCCAGGTTCACGAGCAAAACCCTGAATCAGGTCACCCGCCTCGATGCGGCACTGCGCGGCGGAGTCTACCGCGATCACAGAAGCGCGGCCGAGCGTCGCATCATCCAGCTCCCGGCGAGATGGGACGTTCGCGCCAATGGCATTGATGTGGACGCCTGGTTTAAGCCACTCGGCGTGGACCACGGGCTCCTGCGCGTTCGTGGCGGTGATCAGAACGTCGCCGAACCGTGCAGCGGCTTCGGCGCTCTCAGCCGGCTCGACCTCCAGGTTCAGTTGCTGGCTCATTTCTTTCGAGAACTGTTCGCGTCGGCTCTTATCCCGGCTAAAGACCCGCGCTGACCTCAGCCGCCGGACGAGGCTTATGGCATGGAGCTGCGTTCGGGCCTGGCGACCGCTCCCAATGACTCCCACGGAGGCGGAATCCTCGCGACTCAGGAACTTTGTGGCCACGCCGCTTGCCGCGCCGGTGCGAATGCGACCCATTTGATCGGCTTCAATCAGCGCCAACAACTCTCCGCGCTCGGACTCGTACAACAGCACGATAAACCGCAGGGCGCTGCGCGAGACGGTGTAAATCTTCATTCCTAATAGATGCTCGCTGGGCAGCGCAGCGGCCATGTAATCGAGAGAGACGCCGGGAAGAAAAATGCGCTGGCGCGGGTGGTTTACTGCACCGCCTTCAGCCTGGGCTTTGAAGCTCGCTTCCACAGCTTCGAGCGCAGTTTCCATGGAGAAAATGGCGAGCACGTCGGATTCGGTGAGAAGAAGCATTTCAGTGAGCAATCTTCCAGAGGGCGGCATAGCGGTCCTGATCTTGCTTCAGCTCGTCGATCAGCGCTTTTCGCATCTGCCTCAACCGCGTCTCGCCCCCGCCTTGGGCCTGATGTAACGCTTTTGTCCGATGTTTCACCAGCCAAAGGTAACGGATGAGATAGGCGCCTGAGATCGGCAGACTCGGCGCATAATAGCCCGCCTCGATGCGCGGTAGAAAATGTGCTGCCAAAGCAATCTGCCCCGCGTAGCACCCGATTGTGACAAGGACTCGGGCTGCCCATTCGCCCGGCGTTGATTGCCACAGCCCCTTGCGGAAGAACCCCAGCATCCAGACGAGCCACCATGCAATGAGGAGGTTAAGCAGTCCATAAGCTGCGATCGGAAAGCCCACAACGGATTCTACCCATACCAGTGCCCGCCGCCACCCACTCCGGAACCATGTTTCCCCAGTTTCTTTCCGAAAGCTCGTCAATGCAGTTTGCCTCTTCGCTTCCTGGTAGGCCTCAAGAGCCTCGTTCAGCGCAACGAGGCGGCCCGGGTGACCCTTGTTAAGCTGGTTGGCCAACTTCACCAGGAAAGGGCTCAGCTCGAAGTCCTCCGCTTTTTGTTTCCAGTTTGCGCGTCGTGCCCAGCTTTCTTCAAAATCCTCGCGCATCACCCCTTCGAGGCCCGTGATAAACCGCTCAACAGCCACCGGCTGCAGACGGAATGGATTTCGGTTGCAAGCCCCTTCGAGCTCTCGATCGACGGCCGTGAGGCGGGCGTCCAGTTCGCTCTCTTGCACCCATGCGCCATCGACGGTGGAGAGCGGGTCATCGAGGTGGATCAATAGCTCCTCCAGGTGCGAAGGAGGAACCGGAAGAAAAATGTGAAGCGGGTAAACGGGAAGGAGCCGATCTCGCAGCATGTGGGTATCCGCTTCCAGCGCGATTTCAGCGGCTTCGGGCGCGAAGCCGAATTGCCCTTCCGCCGCCCGCTGCCGGGCGAATACCAAAACAATGCCACCCTGGTTCAGGACGGCGCAGCAGGCTTCGAGAGTGGGAGTCCAGTCCTCCTGGAAATCCCACCCAATAAAGCCCAGGCGATGCGCGCACCACCTTGAAAGCCAGCCTCCTAACTGTTCTCGCTCCAGCAGGTAGTGCACCGGTCGATCGAAGGCTGCAACCACGATCAGAGCAGCGGCCAAAGAGGGAGGATGGTTGACGACCAGTAAGGCCGGACCGGAAACGGGCTTCGTTCCCAGGATGCGAACGCGCCGGAAGAAAAGGCCGAACCATAACCGGAAGACGGCGCGGAAAAGGCCATAGAATGAAGGGTCATTCGAAACGGGACCTATCATGAGTCACCTGTCGGAAGGTGCGAAAAAATCAACAAGCTCGCGCAAAGGCGCCGAGACTGAGATGAGTCAACAGTCGAAAGCCGGCCCCTCATCTGCCCTCCTGCGTCGGGCACCTTCTCCCCTGGGGAGAAGGTGGGGAGCGAAGCGATCCGGATGAGGGGTCTTGCCCGCATTTTCAGCGCAGCGTTCCCGGACTTCAGTGTCGCGCCCAGCGCGAGCGCCGCCTGCTACGCCGTGAATTCGCCGGCTGGGGCATGGCGGTGCTCGTCCAGCCCGCGACGGTGCCCTGCGGTATTACGATGGTGTCAAAAAGGCCGTAGATCTTCTGGTATTTGTCTCCCTTATCGTCCACCAGTCGCAGGCGGAAATACGGTACCTTTCCAATATGCGTCACGGTGATGGGGAAATATCCCGAGAGGCCGCTTTGAACGTAGGCCGTGACATATTTATGGTGCTTAATCCACCATGTAAAGACCCGGATGTGGGTTAAATCCACGTTTCTATCTCCCATCCGATCCGCCGCGATGTACTGCGGTACCGCATGGCCGTCATCATTGACCGTATCGAGAACGAGCCACGCCACCATGTTAACGCCTTGAGCGTAATTGGCGAGACCCGGCGGAACATCCAGCTCCACGAAGCGGCCCAGAAGCCATCCCGCCTGGTTCCCGCTTCGGATCAGGTACCATACGTCAGTTTTCCCGTTCACTGCTCCGGGCGTTACCGGCGTCAGCCGCCGGTCGTAAACATCAACCTGCTGGCCTTGCGGAAACGTGGTGAGCTCGAGCGAGGCGCGCGAGGGGTCCAGGTGTAAGCGCGCTAAACTGTCAAGCTGCCCCGCTGCCTGCACCTGCATCGCGTCAACTTTCTTCAGCAGGTCCTCACCTTGCTCGTGGGTTGCGGCCCCAATCAGATCCGCCTGTTTCACCCATCCGATCTGCCCTCCGGGCAGCAGCAATTTAGCCCATTCGCCGATGCGCGCCTTCACTTTGACGGCTTGCCCGCCATGGAGAGTGGCTACGACCCTGCGGATGACGGCGGTTGTATCCACCACGTTCAGATGGTCCGGCAAAACGTAAGCTGTCTCTACGGCGGCCTCGAGCTGTTTCGGCGCGTAGACGTAATGGTAATACGCAACGCCTAAAACCACGATCACGGCGAGAATACCGAGGGTCTTCAATCCCGCTTCATACCTCCACCCGGAGCTTGCATTTTACACGATTCTTCAACCGGCCTGGGCGTGGACTACGGCAATCGCGGCCATGTTCACAATTTCCTCTACGGTGGCTCCGCGCTGCAACACCTGAACCGGTTTCGAGAGGCCCGTCAGAATCGGCCCCAGCGCTTCGGCGCCGCCGGCGCGCATCATGAGCTTGTAGGCGATGTTGGCCGCGCCGAGGTCCGGGAAGATCAGTACATTCGCTCCGCCTTTGAGCGTGGAAAACGGATATTCTTCTTCGATGATTTCGGGGACAACCGCCGTATCCGCCATCATTTCGCCATCCACCATGAGGTCCGGGAATTTTTGCTTTACAAGGTCTGTCGCAATCCGCATCTTTTCGGTGAGCGGGTGACGGGTGCTGCCGAAATTGGAGAACGAAAGCATCGCCACGCGCGGCTCGATATTGAATTCCCGCGCCACTCCGGCCGCGAGCCAGGCAATCTCCGCCAGTTCTTCGGCTGTCGGATCAATGTTCACGGTGGTGTCCGCAAAAAAGTATACTTCCCTCTTGGTCAGGATGACGTAGACGCCGCAAACGCGGTGGATGGGATCGCGCATCTTGATGATCTGGAGCGCGGGACGGATGGTTTCGGGATAATGTTGGGAGACGCCGGCCACAAAACCGTCGGCATCCCCGAGTTCGAGCATCATTGCGCCAAAGTAATTGGGGTTGAGCATCAGCTCGCGCGCTTCGCTGCGGGTCACGCCCCGTCTGCGTCGTAGCCGGTAAAGTTCCTCGGCATATTCTTCAAAACGCGAAGCCGCCGAGGGCTCCAAAATCTCCACTCGCAGCTTCTGGAAGCCCAACTCGCGTTGCTTGGCTTCGATCACCGTGCGGCGGCCGATGAGTATGGGCAGAGCGATCTTCTCCTCAACCAGGCGGTAGCTCGCGCGGATGATTTTCTCGTGTTCACCTTCTGAGAAGACGATGCGACGCGGGCGCGCCTTCGCGCGGCTGTGAACGGTTTGCATGACGGCGGTGGTACGACCCAGGCGTCTTGAGAGTTGATCGCGGTATTCATCCAGATCGATCTTGAGCCGCGCCGTGCCCGAGCGCATCGCCGCCTCCGCCACCGCGGCGGATACCCATACCAACGCGCGGGGGTCGAAGGGCTTGGGAATGATGTATTCGGGGCCGAAGCTGAGGCGGCCCAGACCGTAAGCGTGGAGCACCTCGTCCGGCACATCTTCGCGCGCGAGCAAGGAAAGCGCGTGCGTGGCTGCGATCATCATTTCTTCATTGATGGCTCGTGCCCTCACGTCGAGCGCGCCCCGAAAGATGAAGGGAAACCCGAGGACGTTATTAACCTGATTGGGAAAATCGGAGCGGCCGGTGGCAACAATCGCATCCGGGCGCGCGGCGGCAGCTTCCGCATAATCGATCTCCGGGGCAGGATTGGCCAGGGCGAAGACAATAGGCCGGGGAGCCATCGAGCGCACCATCTCTGCGGTCACTGCGCCTCCAGCCGAGAGGCCAATCAGCACGTCCGCGCCCTTCATCGCTTCGGCCAGCGTGCGCGCGCGGGTGGCCACAGCGTAGGGGACAAGGTAAGGATTCATTCCCTGCTCGCGCCCCTCGTAGATAACGCCGTAAGCGTCACACAGCACCATCTGCTCGCGCTTCATACCCAGATGCAGGTAATGGTCCGCGCAACCCAGCCCCGCCGCCCCGGCGCCGCTGAAGACGACTTGAACTTCATCGATTTTTTTCCCCGTGATCTCCAGGGCGTTCAGCAACGCCGCGCCGGAAATGATGGCGGTGCCGTGCTGATCGTCGTGGAATACGGGGATGGCCATCTGCTCGCGCAGCGTCTGCTCAATCGAAAAGCACTCGGGCGCCCGGATATCCTCCAAATTGATGCCGCCGAAGGAAGGCTCAAGGAGTCTGCACGTACGAATGACCTCTTCCGGGTCTTCGGAATCGATCTCCAGGTCAAACACATCAATATCTGCAAAGCGCTTGAAGAGCACCGCCTTGCCTTCCATGACGGGCTTTCCAGCGAGCGCGCCAATATTACCCAGGCCCAACACCGCGGTTCCGTTGGTGATCACGGCCACGAGGTTACTGCGAATGGTGTAGACGTAGCTCAATTCAGCATCGCGCTGAATTTCACGGCACGGCTCGGCAACACCGGGAGTATAGGCAAGACTCAGGTCCCACTGGGTGCGGGTGGGCTTCGTGGGAGAGACCTCAATCTTCCCTCTGGGATCCCGGCGATGATAATCAAGCGCGTCCTGTTTGCGAACTTCCATGGCAGTGCTTCCACTCGGCTCTTGACTCCAGCATAGCAAATTCGCTTTGAGTGGCCATTGCGTTTTGCCGCGTCGCCCGTGTTAACCTGAGCGTAGCAGGAGCACCGGTATGGTTAAGAAAACCTTGCTTAAGGTGAAAGATTACGCGGCTCTCGACGAACCTCCCGGCTTGCGTTACGAGCTCAGTGAAGGAGAATTGATTGTGACTCCGTCCTCGAGTGCCTTCCACAATCGAATCCGCGATCATTTCAATGGCCGGTTACGGCCCTTTGTGGAAGAGCACAACCTCGGTGAGGTTGTGTCTGAGACGGACCTCGTCCTGGCGGAAGATGTGGTTCGGCGGCCTGAGGTCGCTTTTGTTCGGGCCGAACGCCTCAAGGCCATTGACCTCGACCAATCCCCGCTGCCTGTCGCACCGGACCTCGAGATCGAGATTGTATCGAAGAACGATCGCGCCGATGATTTGATCTTAAAGGTATCCCAATATTTTCAGGCAGGCGCAAAAGCCGTGTGGCTGATGTATCCGAACACCCGCCTGGCTTATCGTTACGTTGCCGGCAAACTGGAGCCGGAAGTGCGCTCCGCGAACGCCGGAGACAAATTTGAAGAGCCGGACGTGCTTCCTGGATTTTCGCTTCCCCTCGCTGAAATTCTACCCTGAAGCCGCTTCGAACTTTGCGCCTTTGAACTGCCCGGCCCTGCATGGGAACGGAGTTGTCACAGTCGGCAGGTGTCAGAGGCTGGGCTAACGCCCGCACCAAAAAACCGCTACGTCGTATTTCTTAAGGTTCCGGTCGGCTGTCAGAATCGTCATGCCTTCAAGGCGCGCTTGCGCGATCAGCAAGCGGTCGAAGGGATCGCTGTGATGGAAAGGCAGTTCGCCTGCCGCGAGAGCGTGAACATAAGTGATTGCAAGAGGCGTGACGCCCTGGAGCCGGCTCGGGACATACAAAGTGGGAACTCAGGGAGGGGCAGCTTGCCAATATGAAACTTAATGCTGATTTCCCACGCGCTCGCCGCAGACAGGAATAATTCATCCTCCTCTGGAAGCGAAGCCAGCAATTCGGCTGCTTTGCCTCCCAAACGCTCCGGACGAGTGAGGCTCCAGAGCCAAACTCCGGTGTCCAGCAGATATCTCACGAGCGTTTGGCGCGCGGCTTCCGGGCCGTTGGCCGCTTGCCTCCATAGAAGGCGGCGAGAATGCTTGGAGGAAGAGGCTTGTCAAAGTCTGACGGCACTTCAAAGCGTCCGGCGTCGACACCGAGGCAGAGAGGCTGCCGCTTCACCGGAACCAGGCGCGCCACAGCTTTGCCGGCGCGGGCAATCACGATTTCCTCTCCGTGCTCGGCCCGTTCCAATAAGGCTGAGAGATGGGTTTTGGCGTTGTGAATGTTAACCTGCATGAAAGGTACTCTAGCTAGGTCCGTGGACTAAGTCAAAGAATCCGGTGTATTCGTTTGGTCGTTTTAGAACGGAGATTCTTCGCTGTGCTCGGGATGACAGACGCGGGGAACCCTCCGTTGCGCTGGCGCAACTCACTTCTCAGCCTGCGCGTAATGCTCATAAGCCTGCGCCACGTGCGCCTGAAGGTAATTCCCTTCGTGAATCAATACGCGGTAACGGAGCGTCAGCGAGCGCCCTGCCGGCACCGTAACGGATCCATCTTTGTGCGGATCACCGGTGAAAGCCCGAATGCCAAACGGGTTCACCGCAAACAGGCCGTAGCCGCGCGCCATCCAATAGGTCGGATGACGGAAGTTGCGGGGCGAATCGAAAATCGCGATGCCCAGTGTCGTGTGATGAGTATGGCCATCGTAATCCACCCAATCCGCGCGCTTCCCCCAGATTTGTGGTTCGCCAACTCCACCCGTCGAGCTCACCATGTGCCCCGGAGGCGAGTCCAGAAATTTTGCCACGCGGATGGCGAATGTCCCCTCCTTCGTATCGCGAATCTCCAGTGGGCCGTGATCTGCCGTGAGTGTGAAGGTACAATCGATCATACGCGTTGTTCGACCGCCGCCGAATCGGTAGCTCTGCGTTTCTGCACCCATCGCTTTGCCGTTCGGCCCGATGAGGTCAAATTCCGCCTCGAGCTCCCCATCCTTCATCCGCTCGAGCTTCCTGAAAGTGGTGCGACCGTAAGGGTGAGGTGGGCCGCCCGGCTTGGCAAAAACGGCCTCGCCCCAGAAATCGAGGCCGTTGATATCCCCGTGAGCAAAATAGAGCGCGCGCTGGTGCGGATGGTCGTGGTCTTCCCCGGGAATATGCGGGTCCATGGGCCACCGCCGCGTCACGATGATTCCGTCTGCGGCCCGGATCGGAGACAGGTAAGGCTTGGCGACGGCGGGATCAAAGTGATAGATCGCGAATGGCCTGCCATTCACCTGGATGCTAATCTCGTCCTTGTGCCGGCTGAATTGAACCTTTGCGGTAAAGGAAGCCTGGCAGGCCAACACCAGCACCGCGAGGAGCAAATATGTTTTTCGAATCACCAACCACCTCCATGAATGAGCCAACTTTCACCCGTCATGCCTCACACGTTCTGAGGCATGACGTTCACCGGTTCTTTTTGCTTTTCTCATGCTCTGGCGTCCCCTATAATCAACTCTCGAATCATATCATCCGGGCGAAAAACACCGCGCCATCGGAGAAGAAACCTATTGAGCGTGCGCGTTTGTGTTCTGGGGAGCGGAAGCAAGGGGAACGCCACCTGGGTGGCCACGGAAAAGACGCGGCTGCTGGTGGATGCGGGCTTCAGCCGCCGGGAAGTTTTTGCGCGCCTCGCGAGCATCGGTGAATCTCCGGAAACATGCACCGCCATCCTGATTTCGCACGAGCACACCGACCACATCGCCGGCTTGCAAAAGGTGGCGGCGGAAATCGGATGCTCCGTTTACATCAACGGCGCTACGCGGAACGCCATCCCATGGGGCGCGAAGCTTGCGCGATGTGACATCTTCACCACGGGTCAGAAATTTTGTGTCGGAGAAATTGAGGTCTCGCCTTTTTCCATCCCTCACGACACGGCAGACCCGGTGGCGTTTACGCTGGAAGTCGAAGGCATCAAGATCAGTGTGGTCACTGATCTTGGTTATATCACGAGCCTCGTGAAAGAGCGGGTGCGAGGCTCAAACGGGCTTATCTTCGAATCCAATCACGATCTCGAAATGCTCAAAATCGGGCCTTATCCCTGGCACATCAAGCAGCGCGTCATGAGCCGGCAAGGCCACCTCTCAAATCTCACCACAGCGGACTTTTTGAGCGAAGAATACGATGGCACCGCGCAGGTGCTCGTGCTGGCTCATTTGAGCGAAACCAACAATCATCCTGAAATCGCGCGCCTCAGCGCGCAGCAGGCCCTGGCTCAGCGCGCCCACCCAACCTCATCCGAACTCCACCTCGCCAGCCAATCTCACCCAACCAGGTTTTTTTGCTGGTAAGAGCAAGCAGGTAACGGCCAGGCAAGCGAAACCTTCCTGAACTCTTTGGCGCTCCGACAAAGTGGTGGCGATCGCCTTTAGAAAATAAGCTTCAAGGCGAACTGGAGGATCCGCGGACTGTTGGCTCCGGTAATTTTGCCGAAACCGGGAGTGCCCACTGTCGTTCCCAGGCTGCCATAAACCCCTGAACTGCTGAAATTGACATTATTGAACATGTTGAAGAACTCGGCTCGAAACTGCAAGGATGCTCTCTCAGTGACCCGCGTATTCTTGATCAAACCCACGTCCGTTTCAAAGTAGCCTGGACCTTGCAAAATGTCCTTACCCGCACTGCCGAAAGTGCCAACCGCATTGGGCGCGAAGAGCGAGGTATTGAAATATTCGTTCACCATTTCGCCGTGCGGCCGATCGCCCAAAATTGCCTGGCTCAGGCTGGTGCCGATAAAATCGGCCCGGTCATATCCTTCGGCGCTGAAGGAATTATCCACTCCGCTATAGATGGTGATCGGGAAGCCGTTCTGCCATGTCGTGGTGGAGCTTATTTCCCAGCCATTTAACAGTCCTCCCGCCATCCCATGAAAACCGACGTGCGGAGCTTGCCAGACTTCAGAAAAGTGAAAAACATTGGGAACGCCATCGAGCGAGTTTCCCCAGTCAAAATTGCGGTCGAAGGGATCCGTCCCATACCCGTTGGTTGGCGGAAAATTATCCAGTTGGTGGGACCAGGCATAATTGGCAATAATAGAGAGCCCGTGCGCGAACCGCTTGGTGAGATTGAGCTCGAGCGCGTTATAGTTCGAGTTACGATCGGACGGGTAGAGGAGTACCGTGCTGAAATTCGGGTAAAGGCGCCTTTGCTGGGTATTCGCCTCGGTTGATTCTCCGGGCATGTAAACAGCGGGATTGAGATTTTCCGCGCCATCCTGGTTGGTCATCAGGTACCATCCCAGGTTTCCCACATATGCTGCACTCGCCAGCCAACTGCTGCCAATTTGCCGATCCAGAGTGAGGTTCCACGTCCCCATCGTCGGCACATGGAAATCCGGGGGAAAACTATCTTCAACCACAACGGGCAACGTGAAGACCGCCTGTGCGGGAGTCGGCACAACCCCTCCGAACAGTGCGGGAAACGGATTCACGATTCCAGCGCTGGACCAGGGGTTGGAAACATCGACGTCGGTGAGCGTGTAGTACGGGGCAAAAGGAGCGGTTTGGGTGGAACCGTTCATTTGGCTGCTTTCCGGCTGCGTGAAGTAAATCCCAACCCCTCCGCGCAGCGCTGTTTTACTGCTAATCCGAAGGGCAAAACCCAGCCGCGGCGCAAAATTAGCGAGGTTGCTATAGGTCATGGATCCCCTGGCGCATCCAGGATCGCCGCCAAAGATCAAGTCTGCAGGAGCGTTCGGATATCGGAGGGACTGGGCGCCAGGGTGAAAACAAGCCACGCGGTTTTTCTGATCCGCATAGGGAAAATACATGTCCCAGCGCAAACCAGCGTCCAGGGTGAGCTTCTTGCTGACCTTCCAGATGTCATTGAGAAAAAGACTTGGAAAAGTGGCAAGCATCGCCTGGTATTGCCCCGCGCTCTGGCTGAAGCTTGAAGCGCGACCCAGCATAAAGTCGACGATGTTCGAGCCGGATAATTGATTTGAGAATACGTAGCACGCGGCTTGCTCGTAAGTGTTGTTCACATTCTGGTTAACCCGCACAAGTTGCCCTCCAAACTGCAGCTCATGCGCGCCCTTCTCAAGCGTCACGACTTCATGGAATCTCTTATCCCCACGATCAAAGATTCCCTGCCAGCCGCTGCTGATATAGAAGAACCCGCTTGCAGCTAACCCGTCCAGCATGGGTGGTCCTGAAGGCTGGGCGACACTCGCCCCGGCGTTCGCGAGACTCACACCCGGAGGCGCCCCGGAAAGTGAGCCTCCGGTCTGCGCGTCCCATCCAAACCAGGTATTGAACAGGAGCGTTGGGGACGCGGAATAAGCATCGTTGAGCGCTACGGTCTGCACCCGAACACGATTTCCGCAAGGATCGAGCGCCAGAATGTTCTTTTCTGCGAGCGCGATATCGGGCGGCTCGCTGAAATTTGAGAAAAAATAGCGCCCGCTGAGCTGATTCTTGTTGAGGTTATAGTCGATCTTGGACATCCACTGATCATCATTTTCGACGAGTTCGGGGCCCAGAAACGTTACCTGCCCGTTCGGTCCATTGGGCAGCGGCATGCGCTGGACGTAGAACCCGGTTACCGGGCTGAGAAGGTTGGTGGGTATCTGATTGTTGGGAAACGGAGCACCCGTCACCGGGTTCACAAGCTGGGTTGGGATGGCGGAAAAATCGCCCTGGCGCTCAGCCGAGGTGGGAACAAAGGCAATCTCTCCGGCAGCCGCCTGTCGCGTCCGTGTGCCTTGATACGTCGCAAAATAAAACAGCTTGTCTTTTTTGATGGGTCCACCGATCGTTCCACCAAATTGATTGCGCTTCAGTGTGTCCTGTGTGGGAGCAAAAAAATTCCGTGCATTCAGCGACCCGTTGCGCACGAACTCAAATAGGTCACCATGAATTTGATTCGTCCCGGACTTCGTAACGACGTTGACCACGTCAGCAGAATTTCCATATGCCGCTGACATATTGTTGGTCATCACGCTGAATTCCTGAACGGCGTCGGGGTTTGGAAAGGGCAAATTCACATTCAGGAAGGTATCGTTATGGCCGGCGCCATCCATCTCATAATTGACGTTGCCATTGCCCCCGCCGCCGATAGAAACCTCTTGCGTGGAAGGGTACGCTCCACCTTGGCAATTGTAGAGGCAATAGAGGCTCGTCGTGTTTGCTGCCCCGGGTGCGAGAAAGACCAACGCTTCTGCCTGCCTCCCGTTGAGAGGCAGGTCGAGAATCTGCCGCTGGCCGATGAGTTGATCCACCGTGGCGGTATGCGTGTTCAACACGGATGCGTTTGCAGAAACGGTGACTTGCTGGCTTACCGCCCCCAGTTGCAATGTCACACGCTGCGTTGCTGCCTGATTTACCGTCAGGACGATTCCGTTCTGCACATAGGTAGTAAAGCCATGTGTTTCCACAGTCAGCCTGTAGTGCCCCACCGGCAGGACGGGAAACAAAAACCTGCCGTCCGCGCGGGATGGCATGCTCTTGGTGAGCCCCGTGCCGGTGTTTTGAACGGTCACGTTCGCGCCGGGTACCACCGCTCCTGAAGAATCCACGACGGAGCCTCCCAGGCTCGCCGTGGTATACTGCGCCCGCGCAGCCGAGACAACAATCAGTGATCCGATGATCAGACTCGCGACCAATGCTGGACGCGTTCGTACCCTCATAAAAACCTCCGTCGCAGGATTCCTCACAACCTCCCGGTACAATCGATGGGGCCGGTCTTCAGCCGTGCCCCCCCGGCATTCACACGCTTGAGAACTCTATCACATCCAGAAATATTACATCGCGCCGTGATCATATACTTACCGATCAGCGCAAAGCAAGGCTGCGGGACTTCTGCGGCCGTTTTGGATGGTTCGGGAGAAGACTCCTGGTTGCGGCCTGTGAGCAGATGGCTGGAAGTGCTCTGAGGTTTTGTCGTACGTTGCGGAGCAGCTCAAAGCGTCCAATTCCTTGTTCCACTCACAGCTCATGGGCACTTCAGGCAGACCCGAATCCGCGAGATCGGCGCCGCCGCTCGATGCCCACCAGAAGCAGTCCCGATACAAACAGTATCGCCACCGCCGGCTCAGGCGTGGTGATGCCATTCGTGATGCCATGCGTTACGTCATTCGCATCCACATACGACCCCACCCATTGCCCAGCATCATTCAACCCGCTGATCTCTGTGGTCCCGACGAACAGCGAAATCGCCGGCGCGATGATCCAGTTCTTGATCACGGTTACCCCCCACGCGGGATTTTAAACAGGATGCTGAAAAGCTCCTTGAGTACGTCCGGCTGAGCTCGTTCGCTCTTCCGCTGCGAGTGAGAAAACGACCCCTCATCCGCCCTCCTACGTCGGGCACCTTCTCCCCTGGGGAGAAGGTGGGAGCCGATTCGCTACTCTTCGAATCGCCCTGAGCGGAGCGAAGGGGCTCACGGTAAACTCCGCGACCCGGATGAGGGGCCTTGATCGAAATTTACCGCGTCTCCGCGCTTGTCATGCCCCAGATTGGCAGCCAAAGAGCTGTGGGTGCTCAGGATGACAGGCGGCGACCTTTGCGTAACCGATTCACACGTTCTGAGGCATCACACGAAAAAGTTTGACGGCATTTATTTCTGCGCATAAAATACGCACTAATAAGATGACGCATGAATCCGGCATCGACGGGATATGGAAGTTCACGGCTAACGCCGTGTCATTCCGGTAGTCCGGCGCGGAGAGTGTATGGCCAGGCCCAAATCCTTTCGTAATCCCACGCGAGTGAGCCTGACGCTGAATCGTGAGACGGTCGCAGCGGTGCGCCGCCTGGCGCGCCAGACCCGGAGATCTCTTTCCGAGTTGATTTCGGAGATCCTGGACGGCCATCTCCGGAAGAATGGGCATCTGCGGAAACGGGATTCCTTATGATGGAACTTCGTAACAAGCGCGTGCTGGTGGTCGGCCTCGCTCGCAGCGGCAGAGCCGTGGCGCGCCGTCTGGCGCGCGAGGGCGCGCTGGTGACGGTGACAGACCTGCGGCCACCTTCTTCCTTTGGCCCTGTCCTGCATGAAATGATGGACCAGAAGATCGGTTTCGAGCTGGGGGTGCACCGCGAGGAAACCTTTCTCGATCAGGACTTGATCGTGGTCAGCCCGGGCGTCCCGTGGGATATTCCGCCTCTTGAGGCCGCCCGCCAGCGCAAAGTGCTGGTCGTGCCGGAAGTGGAGGCGGCAAGCTGGTTTTTTGACTGTACCCTGGTGGGCGTTACCGGCACGAACGGTAAGACCACCACTACGGCGCTGCTCGGGAAAATACTGGAGGCCTCCGGTTACAGCGCTTTTGTGGCGGGGAACATCGGCGTTCCGCTCATTTCTGCCGTGGACCTGTTTTCACCTGAGTCCATCGTGGTGGCGGAGCTCAGCAGCTTTCAACTGGAGGCTGTTCAGACTTTCAGGGCCCACCTGGCAGTCCTGCTGAACATTACGGAAAACCATCTTGACCGGCACCGGACGTTCGACGCCTATGTGGCCGCCAAAGCGCAAATTTTTCGCAATCAGCGCCCGGAGGATTATGCGATTTTGAATGCGGACGATCCAATGGTCATGAGTCTTGCGCCGGTGATTGCCAGCACGAAAGTGTTCTTCAGCATGGAGCAGGACCTGCCGCAAGGCATCCTGCTTTCCAAGGGGAAGATTCTTTACCGGATCGGACACCTGGAGCGGGTACTCATGGAGACGCGCGATATCCGGCTGCGCGGCTTTTTCAACGTTGAAAATGTTATGGCGGCCGCCGCCGCAGCCTGCGTCCTGGGCGCTGATTTCAAGGCGATTCGCAGCGCGGTGCGCGAGTTCAACGGCGTGGAGCATCGGCTGGAATACGTCCGGAAAGTACGCGGTGTCGAGTTTTATGATGACTCGAAGGCGACCAGCGTGGATGCCGCCGCTAAGGCACTCCAGACGTTCGAGAGAGGGGTTCACCTGATCCTCGGGGGAAAAGATAAAGGTGCGCCCTATACGCCCTTGCGGCCATTGCTTGAGGGAAGGGTGAAAGGTATCTACCTCATCGGCGAGGCTTCGGAAAAGATTGCTGCTGACCTCGCGGGAGCGGACCTCCACCGCTGTCGAAACCTGGAAACGGCCGTGCGCCAGGCCGCTGCCGGGGCGATCCCGGGCGACGTAGTTCTATTGTCGCCGGCTTGCGCCAGCTTTGATCAATTCCAGGATTTTGAGGAGCGCGGACGGGCGTTCAAGGGAATCGTCGCGCGCTTGACGGAAGTGCCTCTGGTGCCACAAGTTGAAACTTTTCGCCCGGCGGAGGCGCCGGCTGTTGAGCCGCCAACCCTTTCTGGTCCAGTCGAAAACGAGCCGACTCTTCTGGCGGCCGATTCGCGAACTGAACAGCGCGAGGAGCGGGAAGCACTCGCTCCGGAGGAGCCGGCCTATATTTATGAGACGAGTGAGGGGACGGCGGCGAAAGGTGTTTCTGAAGGGCTGGACTTTGATGAGGCAACAGATCTCGAGGTGTCCTCTGAACTAAGGCCCAGGGAGGCGACAAAGGGGCCGGTATCGCCCTATGAAGTGCTGGAAGAAGAGGATGCGGAAGAACAACGCCGGCAAAAAGCGGGTCCATAACTTGAGTCATCGCGAAAGGAGACTGAGCCCAACGCTGTTCACGTTTGCGAGAACACCATTTGGGATCGCCCCTCGAATATGGCACGAAAGCTCGAATCGGACCGGATCCTGTTCGGCGCGGTTGTGGTGCTGGTGGTCTTCGGCCTCGTCATGGTATTCAGCGCTTCGGCGGTGATGGCGGCCGAACGCTATGGGTCAAGCTATCATTTCCTCATTCGCCAGGGTGTATGGGCGGCGCTGGGTATCGCCTGCATGATGGCGATGATGAGTTTCGATTATCATCAGTTGAGAAATCCGCGCCTCATTTTCCCTGCGCTGGCCCTCCAACTCCTGCTCCTGGTCACAGTTTTCCTAATGCCGAGCCGTCACGACACCCACCGCTGGTTTTACTCCGGCCCCTTGAGCTTTCAACCCTCGGAGCTCGCGAAAATTTTGCTGGTAATTTTCTTCGCGTACTTTCTCGACCAAAGGAAAGGCGCGGTGAACGATTTTCAGCATACGCTGCTGCCCTTAGCCCTTGTGGTGGGTGTGATGGTGCTCCTCATCCTGAAGGAGCCGGACCTTGGGACATCCCTCGCCATTGTTCTGATTGCAGCCGCAATGCTCTTTACCGCCGGGCTCGACCTGCGCTATTTTGTGGTCTCTGCCGTGGCTGTGGTTCCCCTGCTTTACCTGGCCGTTGTGCATGCAACCTATCGCCTGAACCGCCTGATTGCTTTTCTTCACCCTGGCAAAGACCCGCTTGGAAAGGGATTCCAGATATTGCAATCCCTGATTTCGGTAGGTTCTGGCGGCATTCTGGGAGTCGGACTGATGGAAGGCCGGCAAAAGCTCTTCTTCCTTCCCGAGCCGCAGACGGACTTCATCTATGCGGTAATCAGCGAAGAGCTGGGTTTCATTGGCGCCGTTTTCGTTGTGGCGCTTTTCGCAGTGATTCTCTGGCGGGGAATAAGGGCTGCCGCTTTCTGTGCCGACGGTTTCGGGAAGCTCTTGGCGATCGGCCTCACGGTGCTGCTGGTGGGCCAGGCTCTGGTGAACATCAGCGTCGTAGTCGGTCTGTTACCCACCAAGGGCATTCCGTTGCCGTTCGTCAGCTACGGCGGGACATCTTTGCTGATGAACCTGATTGCAGTGGGCATTTTGCTGAATATCTCGCAGCATGCAAGCGCGGGCGCAGCGGTGGCGTAAGGCCACCCTCTCGGTTCAGAGATCGGAATGAGCGTTGTTCCACAGGGGGCGGATGTAGGAGCGGAGATGGCGATGAAAGGAGCGCGGGCCGGCGCGCGCGCAGGGCGCCGGCCGCTCCGCGTCCTCATAGCGGCCGGCGCAACCGGCGGGCACATCTTTCCGGCTCTTGCGGTCGCAGAGGAGCTGCGAAGCCGATGGGCGGAAGACCCGGGCTCAGCCGCATGCATGATTGAGTTCGTGGGAACCGTCCGCGGGCTTGAGAGCCGTGTAATTTCTAAGGCGGGTTTCCCACTGCATACCGTGCCTGCGGCGGGGCTGAAACGAATTGGCGGGTTTCAGAAGGTACGGAACCTGCTGGTCCTGCCGCGCAGCTTTTGGAAGACTTGGGGTCTTCTGTGGTCGTTCAAGCCTCAGGTGGTGGTGGGTGTAGGGGGGTATGTGGCGGGGCCAGTAATGCTGGAGGCATCTCTTTTGCGCATTCCGACACTGCTCATTGAGCCTAACGCCCAGCCCGGTTTTACCAACCGCGTGCTCGCGCCGTTCATCCGAATGGCCGCGCTGGGCTTCAAGGAAGCGGCGCCTTTTTACGGGCCAAAAGCTCGCGTGACAGGGCATCCGGTACGACGTGTTTTCAGCCGGATTCCGCCTCGAGAGCACGTTCCGCCGTTCACGATTTTGATTTTAGGCGGCAGCCAGGGGGCAAGAACTCTCAACAGCGTCCTCATCGAAGCACTGCCGTCGTTTGCGCATGAAGGCATGCGTTGGCGGATCATTCACCAATCGGGCGAACGGGATTACGCACGCGTCCGCCAGGCTTACGAGGAGAGCGGCGTTCGTGGAGAAGTCCATCCTTTCATTGACGACGTTCCTCAGGTTCTTAGCCAGGCCGATCTCGTTGTATGCCGCGCGGGCGCCTCGACGCTCGCCGAACTGATGGCGGCGGGGAAAGCTTCGCTGCTGGTTCCTTTCCCGGCGGCAGCCGACGATCACCAACTCGTCAACGCGCAGGTTCTCGAGCGCGAGGGAGCCGCGCGGCTGCTGGAACAGCGGTATTTGACGCCCGAAAGTCTCTTTAGCGAGGTCCGCATGCTATCGAGCCAGCCGGAGACAATCACGAAGATGGACCGCAAGGCGCGCGAGCTGTCGCATCCGAACGCCGCCCAGGAAATTGCCGATTTGATCGAGGGACTGGCACGATGATGCTAGGTAAGATTCGCAAAATTCATTTTGTAGGGATTGGCGGCATCGGTATGAGCGGCATTGCGGAGCTGCTGCTGAACCTTGGGTTTGCGATTTCAGGGTCTGACCTGAAGGAAACTCCGGTCACGGCTCGGCTCCGAAGCCTTGGAGCGCGAATTTTTGCGGGGCATCATGCTGAGAATGTGGAAGGGGCGCAGGTGGTGGTGGTCTCTTCGGCAGTTCCGGCTCAGAATCCCGAAATCGTTGAAGCACGACGCACGGAAATTCCGGTGATTCCGCGCGCCGAGATGCTTGCCGAGCTGATGCGGTTGAAGTATAGCGTGGCCGTAGCCGGTGCACATGGAAAAACCACGGTCACTTCGATGATCGCATTGATGCTGACGGAAGCCGGGCTCGACCCGACGGCTGTGATCGGTGGGCGGCTGGATGCCTTTGGTTCGAGCGCCCGCTTAGGCAAAGGGGAGTTATTGGTGGCGGAGGCCGATGAGAGCGATCGGTCTTTTCTGCTGCTTCTGCCTTCCCTTGCCGTTGTGACCAACATTGATTACGAGCACCTGGACTGCTACCGCGACCTTGAGGAAATCAAAGAGGCCTTCGTCTCCTTTATGAACAAAGTGCCGTTCTACGGTGCCGTCGTCGCCTGCGCGGATCCGCCGTGGCAGGAGAGTTTGCAAGCCATCCGGCCACAGTTGCGCCGTCGCCTCATAACCTACGGCGTTGAGCCCGGCGCGACGGTAACCGCCTTCAATATTGCGCGCCACGGGCATGGCTCTTTTTTTGACGTGAGTGAGTCAGGCCAGAAACTATTTTCGATGAGCCTCGCCGTTCCGGGCGTGCACAATGTGCAGAACGCCCTCGCCACGGTCTCGGTGGGCTTGGAGCTGGGACTGAGCTCGGAGCAGATCCGCCACAGTCTCGAACGCTTTCGTGGTGCAGACCGGCGGTTTGAAGTGAAGGCGGAAGTGGACGGCATTACCATCGTGGATGACTACGGACATCATCCGACGGAAATCCACGCCACCCTGGAGGCGGCCCGCGCATGGGGCGCCCGGAGACTCTGGGTGATTTTTCAGCCCCACCGCTATACCCGGACGCGGTTCCTGATGGACAGGTTTGCGCCCGCCTTTCGGGGTTCGGAGCGCGTCTATGTGCTCGATATTTATCCGGCGGGCGAAGAGCCAATCCCCGGCATCACGTCGGAACGCCTGGTGGAACGCATGAAAGAACAGGGATGTTCTGGCGTGCGCTATGCTCCGCCGGAAACGGATTGGGTGGAGGAAGTGCTTGCCGCCGCCGAGCCGGGCGTCGTGATTATGACCATCGGGGCCGGCAGCATCTGGAAAGTCGGAGAGGAGCTTTCGGAAGCTCTTAAGGCGGGTCTGAAGCTAAAAACCCCCGCAGAGCGCTGACACGATGGTGAGCCTTCCTGAGCAATTTCGCCTTCCTGACGAGCGACTTGCCGAAAACGTCTTGCCGTTCAGAAAGGTGCCGAAGCCCGTCGCGGCGAGACGTGGCGGCAGCAGCCTGTGGGCTCGTCTCCTGAAAACCGTCGTCTGGAGCTTGCTTCTGCTGGTTGCGGGCGGCGGCGTTTTCAGAATCGCGCAGCGTGCCGCGGCATCAAATCGCTTTCTGCTCGATCCGGAGCGGAACGTGACGGTTGAAGGCAATCATTACGTTTCCAGGGAGGAGGTCTTTGACGCACTTGGTTTTGGCGATATTCAGGCAAGGCAGGAGGTGAACCTCTTCCGCATTAATCTGTTGGCGGAGAAGAAGCGGCTGGAAGCGATCCCGTGGATCGAGTCGGCTGCCGTAACGCGAGTTTTCCCGCACCATCTGCTCGTTCGTGTCGCGGAGCGAACGCCGATCGCGTTCGCAAATGTGGGAGGGCGTCTGAAGCTGGTGGACAAGTATGGTGTATTGCTGCAAATGCCCGCGAAGGCTTCGTTTGATTTCCCGGTCGTCGATGGTTTGGACCCGGCCGCGAGCCCTGCCGGGCGCGCCGCCCTACTCGGTCCTTATCTCGAATTGATGAAGGAAACCAGGGCCGAGGCCGCTCGGAGTGGATGGATCGTTTCGGAAGTGAACCTCAGTGACCCCAACGACGTTCGGGTGCTGATGGTTCAAGGCCGGGAAACCGTTCTGGTGCATTTCGGGAATCAGAATTTTGAACACCGGTTCGAAGTATTCACGACACTCGTGCCGCGAGTGCTGGCGAGTTATTCCCGCGTCAATTCCATGGACCTGCGTTATCACAACGAAGTAGTGGTCGATCCCTTTAATGCCATCGCGCAGGTTTCTGGAAACCGGAAAAAGGCCGCTGCGAGATGATCGAAAGCAGTTACCGCGATCTTTCGCTGCGCTGTCTACGACAGGCAGCCTGCTCAGCGCGAGAAAAACGACCCCTCATCCGCCCTCCTACGTCGGGCACCTTCTCCCCTCGGGAGAAGGTGCGGGAGCACAGCGACTGGGAAGAGGGGTCTTGATCGGCATTTTCGAACCGCAGAGGTACACGTTTTTTGCGTTCCTCTGCGGTTCTTTGTGAGACCTCAGCGGCGAAAGCCATTTTTGATGCCGCGGCGAGGGCCAGACGTGGATACAATGAAGGGAGCATAACCGAGTATTACCAGAAGTGGTGGAACAACTTCGATGGGATCCAGAGAGGACTACATCACCGGGCTTGATCTGGGGAGCACGAAGACGTGTGCCCTGGTTGCAACACCCTTGACGGGTGGCAAGCTTCAGGTTGCGGGATTCGGCGTTGCAGAGTCCAAGGGATGGCGGCGCGGCGCGATTGTGAATCTCGATTCAGCGCTGCTTTCCATCAAAAAAGCAGTGGAGGCCGCCGAGGATGCGGCTGGCGTCTCCATTGACAACGCGTATGTCGGGGTTGGGGGATGTGGCATTCGGGGCATCAATGCCAAAGGAAGCTTCAACCTGGGTAAACCCCATCAGGCAACGCGCGAAGTGACCGGAGAAGATGTTCGCAAGGTTTTCATGGCGGCTCAGGCCGTGAACCTGCCACCGGACCGGAAGGTGATTTATGCGGAGCGGCAGGAATACCTGCTGAACTCCCAGAACGGGATCCGTAATCCCGTGGGCATGGTGGGAGGAAATCTGGAAGTGAAGACGCACCTCGTGACGGCCTCAACGACGGCGCACGAGAATGTGGTGGCGGCGGTGAACCGCGCCGGGATCGTAGTCAACGAGACTATATTTGAGGGGCTGGCAGCCGCGGAGGCCTGCCTTACTCCAGACGAGCGTGAGCTGGGCGTGGCATTGGTCGATGTCGGCGGAGGAAACTCGAACCTGATCGTCTACCGTGAGGGAAGCGTGCGTTACAGCGGTGCGATCCCGGTGGGCGGAGATCACTTCACGAACGACCTTGCGGTGGGATTGAGGACGCCCATCCCGGAAGCCGAAAAAATGAAGCTCGCCTGGGGCCGCCGCGATCCTTCACAGCCCGAAGATGAGTCCCTCGAAGTCCCGAGCGTGGGCGAGCGGCCATCACGGACTGCCAATTATTCCATGCTGCGGGAAATTATCGAGCCACGCCTCCAGGAGCTCGTGGAGCTCATTGCAGAACAACTGGAATCGTCCGGCCTTGGCCAGCAATTAGGAGGCGGCATAGTGCTCACGGGTGGCGGCGGCAAACTGGGAGGCTTGGCAGGTGCGGCAGAGCACACGCTCGGATTACCGGTGCGACTTGGCGTGCCGGGCCGTCTTGAGAAAATGGGTGACGTTGTTCCGGATGCCGCCTATTCCACGGTGGTCGGGCTGGTGATTCACGGGTATCGGCTGCAATTGCTCCGCGAGACGCACGGAACCGGGCTCGGAGGAAAACTGTGGGGGATTTTGCGGGGGAAGAACTGAATTGGGTGACAGGTGTTAGGTTTTAGGTGCTAGGTGCCAGGTGTGAGGTTTCAGGTGTCGGCTAGGAGTCTCCGGGCTCACGTCCGAAGCCTGGCACCTGACACCTAGCGCCTGGGACCTGCAACTTGACACCTGCGTTTAAGGAGCGACTATGAACGATGCGAATGGCGAGGCTGAGCTGCGAGTGGATTTTTCGGATGAGCTGCGGCGCGGCGCGAAAATCAAGGTAATCGGGGTGGGCGGCGGCGGCGGGAACGCTGTGAACCGCATGATTGACGCCCGGGTTGAAGGGGTGGAATTTTGCGTGGCCAACACAGACCTTCAGGCCTTGAGCATGTCGAAAGCCCCGCTGAAAATTCAGTTGGGAGCCAAGCTGACGAAAGGGCTGGGGGCCGGAGCGAACCCGGAAGTTGGCCGGCAGGCGGCCCTGGAAGACACCGAAAAGGTTCTTGACGTTCTGGATGGCGCGGACATGGTATTCATCACCGCGGGCCTCGGTGGAGGCACGGGCACCGGCGGCGCGCCGATTGTGGCGGGGCTCGCGCGCGAGCTCGGCGCGCTCACGGTTGCTGTTGTCACCAAGCCGTTTGCCTTTGAAGGGAAGCGGCGCATGACGCAGGCCGAGCAAGGACTGGCGGAATTGAGCGATGCCGTCGATACTGTCATCTGTATTCCGAACGAGCGGCTGATGCAGTTTGTGGACAGAGATACCAGCTTCTTCGAGTCCTTCCGCATTGCGGACGACATCCTGCGGCAGGGCGTCCAGGGAATTTCCGACATCATTACGATTACCGGGATCATCAACCGTGATTTCGCGGACATTAAAACCATCATGCAGGGCATGGGTTACGCCGTCATGGGTACTGCATCCGCGAGCGGCGAGAACCGGGCCGTAGAAGCAACCAACCGGGCGATCTCCAGCCCGTTACTTGAAGACGCTTCCATCAACGGCGCTGAGGGCATCCTGCTGAATATCACGGGGTCGGGCAAACTCACTCTTCACGAGGTGCATGCCGCTTCGACGATTGTGCGGAAGGCGGCGGCGGAAGACGCCAACATCATTTTTGGCGCTGTGCACGATGAGGCGATGGAGGACGCGGTGAAAGTGACCGTGATCGCTACGGGCATCAAGAACGAAAGGCTGCGAGCGCTTCCGCGCACCAGCGCTTCGACGGCCGCCCAGGCCACCGTGAAGACCGCCGTTCTCCAGAAGGATAAGGTCGAAGCGGAGGCGCCAGAGGTGGCTTTCCCGGCCGCCGACGACTATGAGGTACCGGCCTTCCTGCGCCGCAAAAAGGCAGAGGCACCGTAATCTTTGCCTCGGTCAGTTAAGGTGCGTAGTAGCGTGCTGCGAGCCATGCTCGCGCACGCCCGCAACACCTGGCCGCAGGAATGTTGCGGTCTGCTTGCGGGGAACAACGGCGTGATTTCCGAAATCCTCCCTGCTCCGAACGCGCTGGCCTCCGCCACAGAATACTCCATCGCCCCCGCAGAACTCGTCGCTGCTTTCCGCTCGCTCCGCGGGCGGGGACTAGCCCATCTCGGAATCTATCATTCGCATCCGCAAGGCACGAATGAGCCTTCTCGCCGGGACATTGACATGGCTTGGTATCCTTCCTGTGTGTACTTCATTATTTCTCCACGCGCTTCGGCGCGCACCCTCCGGGCGTTTGAGATCCGCGACGGCAAGGTGAGTGAGTTGGAGATTCAACCCGAATTCGTCGATTGAGAAGCACTGTTCACGCAGTACGAGAGACTGCGCCAGCCTGTCAATCTGCCTTGGCGCGGGGTATGATCAAGGCAAGGAGGTCGGCCTATATCGAAGCGCGCAGCGATCGAGATCGAAGCGCCCCTAAGGACTTGGCTCGGAATTCCAATTCAGAATCCCGGATGCACAGAACACGACGCAACCGCGTCCAGTACTGCGCGAGCTACATTCTCCCAGCGGGCCGGCTCCTTCTGGCGAAACAGGCGCGCGGTAGGGTACCAGGGCGTGTCGCGCCGTTCCAGCATCCATCTCCAATCCGCCGCTCCCGGCAGGAGCACGAAAACAGGTTTACCGAGCGCGCCTGCCAGATGAGCGGTCATTGTATCTACACTGATCACCAGATCGAGGTTTTGGATCAGCGCGGCCGTATCGCGAACGTCGCTGGCATGTGATTCCAATTCTTCGAGGGCAGGGTATGGCGTGATAGCGGCTGGATCGGCGTTCTTCTGGAGTGCGTAGAAATCACAATGATCATGGGTGAACAAGGGCGCGAATTCCTCCAGGGGGATAGATCGTGAGGGGTCCCAATCGCCTGATTGCCAGCAAATGCCCACGCGGAGAGAATCCCGGCTTGCGAAAAAGCCCGAAGCCCATTCGAACCGCTCCTGCGGAACGTTAATGTAAGGGACCGTCCGGGGTATGGTCGCGATCGTGGTCCGGAAGGCACGCGGCAGCTCGGTGACCTCCATCTGCAGGTCCCATTCGGAGCGCTGTTCCTCGCCCCAGGTGATCGCGCCATCGACACCCGGGACGCATTCCATCAGGGTGACAAGCTGCGGATGGCTTTGCACAATCAACGAACGGCACGTCGATTTGAGCAGTGGAGCGTAGCGAATGAACTGAATGGTATCTCCGAGCCCGTGCAGGCAGCGCAAGATAACCCGCTTGCCCTTCCACGACTCGCCCGTCCAAAATCGGTTCGGATCGCGATCGAGCCTGCTGATTCGATCGCTCTCCTCCCATGCGCGTCCGAAATCGCCGAGCATCATCCAGCAGTTCCAACGCGCGGCGGCGCATTCGCCCGGATCATATCCGAGCTGCTCGGCAGCATCAAACTGTTCAATCGCGTGATCGACAATCCGGCTCTGCAAGAGCCGGCTCCCCCCGGCGAATGCAAGGGCGGCGCAACCCCCATGAGCATTGCCCGATACGGGTTGAGGCGAGACTTTCAAGGCCGGCTCCACTCTGCGCGTCGCGAGCACGTACAGCTACTCTCGATCTACAAACATTTGATGATGAACGCCGCATCAAAGGAGCGACAGGAAAAGGCTGGATGATGATCGCGGGAAGCCGGCCACAGCAGCCCTCCGGCCGTTCAGGGGGGTGCAGAACGCATTGATCGAGCTTATGGATGCCTACAAGCCGCGCACTCGAACTCTTCGTTTGGCTGCTCATCGCAGCCTCCCTTATTGCCGTCATTGCGGCCAGGACCAAGGTCCCGTACACAGTTGCTCTCGTGATCGGCGGGCTGATTATTGGTTCCTTGCATCGATTTTCCCTGGTGTCAAATCTCACCCGGGCGGTTAGACCGGAGTGGTTCACGCCCGACGTTGTGCTGTTCTTGTTCCTTCCCCCGTTGCTATTTGAAGCGAGCATCAATCTTCCTCTCGCGCACCTGCGCGACAACTTGTTTCCCATTCTGCTGCTGGCGAGCGTAGGAGTCCTCGCGGCCACCGTTATTACGGGCTTCGCGGTCCATTGGGCATTCGGAATACCTGTTATTGTGGCACTGGTTTTTGGAGCGATTATTTCGGCGACTGACCCGATTTCCGTGATTTCCGTCTTCAGAGAGATGGGAGTATCAAGACGGCTTTCGATGATCCTCGAAGCGGAGAGTCTGTTCAATGACGGAACGGCCATAGTGCTTTTCGGAATTCTCACCGCCGGCATAGGTTCTCAGCACCTGGGGATCTGGAAAGGCGTGGCCGAATTCCTGGTGACGGTGATCGGAGCGGCCCTGCTGGGGGCCGTCATGGGCTATCTCTTCACCACCGCAATTGAGAGGCTTCACGAACCGCGAATGGATCTCATGCTGACCACGATTCTCGCCTACGGTTCGTACCTGGCCGCCCAGTCTCTGCATCTTTCGGGCGTGATCGCGACCGTGGCGGCGGGCATCGTGATTGGCAATTGGGGCGCTCACGTCGGCACAACCCCAAATAGGCGCGCGGTTGTCCGGTCATTTTGGGACTTCACCGCTTTTGTCATCAACTCTCTCCTGTTTCTTCTGATCGGCATACGAGTAGAGGTTGGCCACCTGCTCCATGCCTGGGAGGCCACCCTCATTGCAGTCGCAGCCACGCTCTTCGGCCGAGCGCTTTCGGTCTATGGCCTCACGCCGATCAGCAATGTTTTTGCGGCCCGCATCCCGCCGCGTTGGCAGCACCTGCTCGTGTGGGGAGGTCTGCGGGGCGCGATCGCCCTGGCGCTCGTTCTGAGCCTGCAAGATCCGTTCCCGTATCGTGCGGACTTGCTCACCTGGACCTTCGGGGTAGTCGCTTTTTCGATTATCGTCCAGGGCCTTACGATCAAGCCGCTGATCACTGCCTTGCGACTGGAGGCAAAATAGACAGGACCTGCCGGTCTCAAACCTGCCCGTTCGAAAGAATGATGAAACACGTGAGGGCGGTAGAGCGGCGGCGATTCGTGTTGACGGCGGGCTATGTCTCTGCCCTGCTGCGGGTAGCGAAATGCGTGGCTATCACTTTTATCCCTGCCGGTCGGCGGTTTGGTCACGCAATCAATTCGCGCCTATAATGGACCATGTGATGGCATCAGGCATCCGTCAGGGCGAATTTGACAAGCGATCATCGAATTCCCGATCCGCGTCCGTAAGGCGTCGTAAAATGTCGCTCACGTTTAAGTGTATGCCTCCGAGAATGCAGCCGTTCTCATCGATACCAGGATAGTAGTTCGGCAAAAAGTGAGACACGAGAGCAGCTTGGCACATCGCGTCCTGGATAAGCCCGCGAATTTCATCGTAGTCAGGATATCGGGTTCTAGCGTACTTGGGATTTTGGCCTTGAGGCTTGCTTGGGGTGGATGATAACTTGTGGGTAGCCATGTTCACTCGTATGCAGTGGATTTTGGAGAGGGTGCGCTGCGCGAGGTCACACTCGCTCCGCGCCCGTAAATCACTTCGCGGTTACTTCTCGGCTTGTCAAGAGTTTTCTTTACAACTTCGCTCCACTTGTTCCCCCTCGCATTCGCTTAGAACTGCCGTAACGCCCTCCGTGAAAGCTGTTGTATACGTTTGCGGGGAGATGAGATGACGCTCGAAGAAATTGACCACTGGCTGACACAGATGACGGATGTACTCACAAACTTGAGTGGTAAGTTGAACCAAGTTGCTGATATCAATCTGGCTTTGGGCAAGAAACTGGACAGGCTCACAGACCTTTCCACCCGAACAGAGCAGAAGATTGATCGGCTGGCCGAGGTCTCCACGGCCACCAACGGGAAGATTGACCGCCTGGCCGACAAAATCGACAAGCTGGCAGATACCTCAGCGTCCACCAACGGGAAGATTGACCGCTTGGTTGACGCTCTCTTGCGGCGAGAGGGTAACAACGCTTAGCAAAGCAACCGCCCCTGGCCACTACGCGGCGGGAAATCTTACCAAACGTGAATTCCTGGCCAGAGCCTAAATTGATCGCTTCGCGCCACGGCAACAAAGTTCCCGCAGTGTATAATGAAGGCAGATATGGTGACTTTTTAGAAGGGCAAGATGCGAGACTGGGTGCGACACTATCACGAGGTGGAAGCGGAGAGCGACCGCAGGGACCTGGAAATGCTTCATCGGCAAGCCGAGGCGTGGCAGAAGAAAATCCAACAGAGCAAGAACCGCCCCAGCGCCCAGGCCCCGGAGCGCGAACCATCGGCGCAACCGGCGAAGGTGCCAGCGCTGACCCACTCTTCCAGCTAACTGCCCGCCTTCACGTCAACAATCGGAGCGTTCGCTCTCCAGCTGTAGCCACTTCCAGGTGTATCCCGTGATTAAGCCTCCTTTTCAGTTAACGCGTTTTTAGATTGGCACTGGGTGGCAAACCGGGCCGCTATTTCGTACCGTAGCCGCTCCGCTGAATCGGGGAGCGAAGCGTTTCGGGGCAGCCCCAACAAACTCCTGGCCACCCGTTCCCTATAGAACCGAAGTAAGCTGAACCCGGTGTGAAGGTTTGCGACGTCAATTTCCAGCATGTTATCCAGGATTGCCATTTTGTTCCGGTGATAGCCCCGGTATTCGGCTCAGCAGCCTGTGGCATTGCTTGATATAAGCCAGAAGTCTTGACCCGCTTGCCATGCTTCCAGCTTGCCTTTCTGGAACGCTCCAAGTCCTCCGGCGTTCGTGGGCGGGTACTGAGACCACCATGCAGACGGCAACGGCCATTCTTCATCGCTGGTGCACGGCAGGTGCAATCTTTTCCCCTGAGCTTTGCTCCACACCGAGGGGCTGTGTTGGGATCTCCGGGCGGATTGCCGTTCTTAAGCCAGCCCCGACGCCTGATCGGAAGGGTTGGGAAGGGCGGCATGTCACAGTGAGGCTCAGCAATATAAGCAATGGCAGCGTGAGGAAGGAACTCGTAGCGCTGAAGCACCTCTACCGGCTGGCCTGTGGAGAATGGAAGCTCCTGCCGCGTTTCGCCAATCCTACCCTGGACGTTACGAGTCCCCAAGTGCGCGATGAGCGAACGCAGCACCTTTCACCCGATCAATGCCGCCGCTTCCTTTCAGCCTCACCTGAGAAAATGAAACCAATCTTTGCCCCTGTTAATTGCAACCGGAATGCGCCGCTCAGAATTGCTTGGCTGCAAGTGGGGCTGGGTGGAGCAAACGAGAATCCGGTTACCCACAAGCAAGAATGGCACGCCGAAGGAAATTCACCTGAACGCATTCGCCCAAAAGGTGCTGCTATCCATTCCCCATGGCAGCCCCGATGACGTGCTGTTTCCAGATGCCACGCCAGATGGGGTCAGTATGGCCTTTCATCGAACATGCGAGATTCTCGGCATTCAAGACATCAGACTTCACGATCTGCGCCACACGTTCGCCACATGGCTCCGCCAACGAGGGGTTGAGCTCGACATCATCGCCAGCCAATTGGGACACCGCGATCTGAGGATGACGAAGCGGTATGCCCGGATTGCCAGCGTCCAGGTCAAGCAGGCTGTCGAGGGTCTTGATTCGCTTCTAGAAGAGGCAGCGAACCCGCCGGAAGCCACGCTTCCAGAGGCTGCCGAGGGCGAAGACGGCTGCGTTAGTCACCTTTTAGTGACCGCGATGGATGCAGTAAGCTGCCCAAACAGTGCAAGCGCTTTGGAATCATGGCGTCCCCGACGGGATTTGAACCCGTGTTACCGCCGTGAAAGGGACCCCGGCACACGTAACTAATTGAAACCATTGAGCACGGTTGGCCTTATAAGGACGTTTTGGAACCCTGTGGAACGCTTATCGAACCCTTAACAAACCCCTTTTCTACGGTCGCAGTGCGCGGGCGGTAACATCGAAAAATTCTGTAGTGATGCAGTTTCCAGATTGCCAACCATACGTTCGGATTCGGAAAAAGGCAGTATTGCGCCTCAATGAATGGAGTGGCCTGTTGGCGACGGTTGAGACGTGCAAATTTGAAGGGCACCCAGAATCCCGTCGCATCGAGAGACTGATCAAAGCCGTCGAACAGGCAAAGACTAGCGGCAGCAGGTACTGAGAACGCAACCTGCAGGCGAGGAAAATCATCCGGTTTTTGTAAGATAGACTCGTCGCCAATAACGGAGATGGGATCCCTAACCAAACGCGAGATCAGCGGAGATGTCTCCGTCCCGCCCCGGAGCGCTGGGAGGCGCTATGAAGCCGTGCTTCGCCTCAGCGAAGCCCTCTCTCAGTGTCGGGAACCCGAGGACCTGACC
>JBOGJS010000098.1:0-34376 GCA_050745365.1 Terriglobia bacterium | reverse complement strand
CGCCCTCTGCCAGAGATAAGGAGTCAGCCAGCGGGAGGTGCTCCGGACTTTTCTCCAGCTTCCATTTGAGTTCCTTCCGCCGGCATCACCCCGCCTTCTCCCCAGGGGAGAAGGTGCCCGACGTGGGAGGGCGGATGAGGGGTCGTTTTTCACAGCTTGCGAGCCTCGCAAAGCGAAATGATCAACTGATACGCTACTGGATAATGACGCGAACTTCTGCAACTAAGCACTCGATCGCTCGTTCGGAGCTGAATGATGTCACGAGTCACCGTGACAGGAGACTAGGATAGCAGGATCAACAAATTCCTGGCACTGAACATAAACAAAGATGTATCGATCCCTGCATCATGCCATAGGTTCGTTTTGACTATCCACTTTTTGTCATTTGCGAGAGACAATGGGTCTATTACGGTAAGGGGCTCAACGAGACCGAACGAGTGAGGGTGGAGTGACGGTTTTCTGGAAGGCCGCATTGTTGCCGATCCTCTTTTTTTGCGCAGTCGCGCCCGGATTGACCAGTGGGGCGTCGCAAAAGCTTGCCGCATCTCAGCCCGCGGCCGGCTCACTCGCGCCTTCAGATCGCCAGGCAAGCCTCGCGGTAAAGGTATCCTCCGAAAACGGCGTGCCCGTCGCCTCCGCGCAAATCATTCTCTCAAACGCCTCCCAGCGTCATGAGGGTGAAACCAGCCATACCGGCGAATATACATTTATCGGGCTTACGCCCGGCGTTTTTCAGCTTCGCGTGCGAAAGGAAGGCTATTACGTTGCCACTGTCCCTCAGGTTCGTGTGGGGGCAACCCGAAGCGTGGACGTCTCATTGAACCACCAGCAGGAGCTCGCTCAATCCGTCAAAGTGGTCTACTCCCCGCCGATGATCGACCCTGCTACAACGGCTTCCGGCTCAAGCCTCAACACCCGGGAGATTTATGACCTTCCGTATACGGTTCCGCGCGACATTCGCTATGCACTGCCTTTGCTTCCTGGTGTGGTTCAGGATGCGACCGATCAGCTCCACATCGACGGCTCCTCCACTGGCCAGATCGTCGATGAATTGGACGGGTTTAACATCACAGATCCCGTTACCCGGCAATTCCTCGTCCGTTTGGCCCCAGAAGCATTGCGGAGCATCACCGTCCTGGACAGCCGCTATCCGGTTCTATATGGAAACGGTTCAGGCGGCATCATCAGCATGAATTCGAGCATGGGAAGCGATCAAGATCTCTTTTCCGGGGTAAACTTTTTGCCTTCGATTGAGAACCGCAAGGGGTTCCACATCCACGGTTGGACGCCGCGCATGGTGTTTTCAGGACCAATCCACCGAGGAAGGGCATGGCTTCTGGATGGCTTTGACGGAGAATACCGCCTCGACCTCATTGCCGAACTGCCGCCCGGCGCCGATGAGAACAAATTGGTTCGGTTCAGCAATCTCTCAAAAGCGCAGATCAACCTGACCTCGTCCAACATTTTCACGGGAAGCCTTCTGGTCAATCATCTTCATTCTCCGAACGAAGGTCTTTCGCCGTTTGATCCCATGCCGTCTACCATCAATGACCGCCATTCAATGTACATTTTGACAGCGAAAGACCAGATGATCCTGGATAACAAAACACTGGTGGAGTTTGGGCTTGCTGCAACGCGGTCGCGCGACGCTGCTCTGAGCCTTGGGAATGAAACTTACGTCGTGCATCCAGGATCCGTGAGCGGCAACTATTTTGAAACCTCCCGCGCAACGTCAGGACGAGTTGAAGGGATCGCGAACGTTTTCCTTCCTGCTGTCCACGCGCTGGGAAGGCACGAGTTGGAGTTTGGAACCGACGATGACCAGATCAGTTACGATCAGTCTTATCTCCGAAACCCTTTCTTGATTGACGGGGAAAATGGCTCGCTTCTGCAGCGCGCGACGTTTCTAGGAAATCCCAACTTTTCCGTACGCGACTTTGTGGCCGGCGGCTACGCCCAGGACCGCTGGTGGCCCACCTCCCGCCTGCTAGTTCAGCCGGGCATCCGTTTTGATTGGGACAACATGGTGCGTGACACACTCTTCACGCCTCGCCTGGCCGTCAGCTTTATGCCCAGCGAAGCGAGCGAAACCAAGCTCGTAGGCGGTATCGGCTTGTATAACGACGCAACCAACCTCTCGCTGATCACCGAGCCCTTGGACGGAGAGCGTCTGGACTGGTTCTACGATCCTGCCGGAGAGCTCCAGCAGGGACCGCCGGTGGAAACCTCGTTTCAACTACAACCCGGCTTGAGAGAACCAAGGGTATGGAACTGGAGCGCCGGAGTTGAACATCGGTTTCCGGGGTCGATCTATCTCCGCACCGAATACGTGGAGAAACGCGAGCGCGATGGCTGGGCTTATTTTGAACTCCCGCCGGTTGTCCCAGAAGCGATCGGTGGACGCTATGAGCTTGAAGATGCGGGCGAAGACCGCTATGACGCGATTGAAACCACTGTGCGGCGGAGGTTCAAAGGAGGCCATATTCTCTTCTTTTCCTATGTCCGATCGCGCGCAGGGTCAAATGCCGTCCTCGATTTCAACTTGGAAAATCCGATCTTTGGTCAGCAGGCGGGGGGACCGCTTGCCTGGGACTCCCCAAACCGGATTGTTTCCTGGGGTTTGTTGCCCTTATGGAAACGCTTTGATCTCGCTTACACGGCTGATGGGCGAACAGGATTTCCCTTCACCATCTTCAATCAGAATCAACAGGTCGTCCAATCTCCGGACTCACGCCGATTTCCGGCGTATTTCTCTGTCAATATGGCCCTCGAGCGCCGAATCTCATTGTTCGGCTTTAAATGGGATTTCCGCGCTGGAGTTAACGATGTTACGGGACGGCATAATCCCTTCGTCGTCGATGACAACATCGATTCTCCGCAGTTCCTCACCTATAGCTCGCTGCAGGGACGAACCATCCAGGCGCAAATCAGGTTAATTGGCCGTAAGTGACTGCGCCTCCCAATGAGGAGCTGTTTCAATGCTCGAAGGCTCAGGTGGTGTAGCGGCGGGCTTATGAAAACAGCGCGGGCAAGCCTGTAAGCCGAATTCTGTATCCCGAATAAAATCAGGACGGCGATCATTCCTCTAGGCCCGCCATTACTGACGGGCTCAAGCAACCTACCCGAGAGTCGCCTGCGCCCAGCTTTGCCGGACGCATTGCGGAGCGGGCCGCTCCTCCTCTCCTATTTGGTCTTGCTCCATGTGGGGTTTACCCTGCCCCCAATGTCGCCATCGGGGCGGTGCGCTCTTACTTTAATCCCGATGAAACGGGCCGCACCTTTTCACCCTTACCCCGGCCTGGAGCGGCGGTGTTCCCCACCGCCCCTGTCCCGCCGGTGCGAGACTCCCCTCCTTAGGTAAGGAAAGGACTATGGGCGGTTCCGAACATCGCCCCTCCAGGTGCGAGGCGGTATATTTTCTGTGGCACTTTCCGTGCCGGAGTTGTACGGCCCGCCGAAGCAGGCATCCTCGTCCGGCCCTCGCCGTTAGCGAGCACACTGCCCTGTGGAGTTCGGACTTTCCTCTCCTTCGGTTTGGCCGGGCTGCCGAAACAACCCACCTACCGAAGCAGCGATCACCCGGCTTGCCCACGCACCATTATGATAGCAAGGTCTAAAGCAGTCTTCAGAAAAAAACCGTCTCACGCGTCTCATCGGCCTTCTGCCGCGCGTGCGACCCTCCTATGCTTAAACCGCTGATCTTTTTGTCTCATTTGTCCTACTTATCTCCGCAGCCAGACTTCATGCTGGTAGGCTTGGGAAGGGACAACCCCTATCGCGCGCCAAGGTAGTGCAGACCCCGCTTCTGGGGTTTGCGGCTTGTCCACGGACAACTGGAAATTCGCGCCAGCTTTTATTTGCGCGCCCAGTTCGAGAATGCTATAGTGCGTGGACCCGATTGCCTGTAGCAGAAAGCCGATATTCGAGGCGTTCGCGGTCCATCGTAAGACATGCCTGAATCTCAATATAGGAGTACAAATGGCTCAACTCTCCTTCCCAATCGAACAGATTAAGGATCATTACACGGTGGTTGTGGTGGGTTCAGGATATGGCGCTGCCATAGCCGCCTCGCGCCTCTCCCGTGCAGGTCAGCAAGTTGCCGTGCTCGAGCGGGGCAAAGAATTCCAGCCCGGCGAATATCCTGACACGCAGCCTCGCGCGCTGGAGGAGATGCAGGCCTCAACCCCCGACGGGCTGGTGGGCTCGCGAACGGGCCTGTATGAATTTAACGTGAACCCCGACATCAGCGTCTTTAAGGGCTGTGGCCTGGGGGGGACGTCACTGGTGAACGCCAATGTGGCGCTGCGCGCTGAGCCTCGAATCTTCGAGGATCCGCGCTGGCCGAAAGCATTGAAAGATGATCTTGGAACACGTGTCGAGGACGGCTACCATCGCGCCGAGGAGATGCTGAAGCCGGAGCCCTATCCTTCTTCGGGTTTCCCGCCGCTGCCTAAGCTCCAGGCGCTCGAACTCTCAGCCAAGAGTATGGGCGCGAAATTTTACCGCCCGCCCATCAACGTCAATTTCAGCGTGACGGGACAAAACCATGTGGGAGTAGACCAGCGGCCATGCGCTTGCTGTGGCGATTGCGTGACAGGCTGCAATTACGCGGCCAAGAACACGCTCATTATGAATTACCTGCCGGACGCCAGGAACTACGGCGCCCAGATTTACACCCAGGTGGACGTTCGCTGGATTGAGCGCAGCGGCACCCGCTGGCTGGTGCATTACGAGGCACTGGGCCTGGGCCGGGGACAATTTAAGGCGCCGGAACTGATCGTGAGTGCCGACGTGCTTATTTTAGGGGCGGGCACCCTGGGCTCTACAGAAATCCTCCTGCGCTCAAAGGCACGCGGACTCGCGCTTTCCGACCACGTCGGCGAGCGCTTTACCGGAAACGGAGACGTGCTGGGCTTTGCTTATGACACCGACCACGTGATCAACGGGGTGGGCTGGGGACATCACCGCCCCGGCGAGATTCCTCCCGTAGGTCCGTGCATCACGGGCGTTATTGACCTGCGCAATCAGCCTGTGCTCAACGACGGAATCGTGATTGAAGAAGGTTCACCGCCCGGCCCGTTGGCAGGCTTCTTGCCTGCGGCTCTCGCCGTCGCTGCGGATCTTGGCGGCCGCGAAGTCAAGCCGGGAAGCTGTGAGGACCTGGGCGAAGAGAAGCGCGAGCTTGCAAGCTGGCTCGAAGGGCCGTACCGCGGTGCCGTTGATCATACCCAAACCTTCCTGGTGATGACGCATGACGATGGCGCGGGTCGGATGGCCCTGGAGGAAGATCGGCTACGCATCCACTGGCCCGGCGTGGGCACGGAACCCATCTTTGATAAGGTGAATGCGCGCTTAGAGGCTGCCTCCAAAGCGCTCGGGGGCGAGTACGTCATCAATCCGTTGTGGTCAAAGCTGTTTCATAACAATCTTGTGAGCGTTCATCCGCTGGGCGGATGCGTGATGGCGGAAGCTGCGGACGACGGAGTGGTCAACCACAAAGGGCAGGTATTTTCGTCGGCGCGCGGACCGGAGGCCTACAAAAATCTTTACGTTATGGATGGCTCCGTGATTCCTCTGCCATTGGGGGTAAATCCGCTGCTGACCATCTCGGCGCTATCAGAGCGGGCGGTGGCACTGGCCGCGCACGACCGCGGATGGACCATCGACTATAAGCTGCCTTCCCGTCCGGCGTCGCCGTCTGCGCCTTTAAAGGTGGGCATCGAGTTCACAGAAACGATGAGCGGCTATTTTTCCACCGAAGTCAAGGATGACTACCAGCGGGGCGCTGAGGCCGGCAAGGCGGAAAACTCCCCCTTCACTTTTACGCTCACGATCGTTTCCGAAGACCTGGACGATATGCTCACTGACCCCAACCATCAGGCCGAAATGGTAGGAAGCGTAGTAGCCCCGGCGCTCTCGGCTCATCCACTGACGGTGAACGAGGGGAAGTTCAACCTGTTTGTCGTGGACCCGAGCTCGCCGGCAACGCGCCGCATGTGGTATCAGATGCTTTTGCGCGCCGAGGAGGGCGGCTCCTGGCTTTTTGAGGGTTTCAAGGTGATTCGAGATCATCCCATCTTCGATGTATGGCACGACACCACGACCCTTTACATCACCATCTACGACGGCGCGGACAACAAGGGCGCCGTGCTCGGGAAAGGCATTCTCACCATCCGCCCGGAGGATTTCTTCCATCAACTCACAACCATGCGTGCTACACACGCTCGAACCGTTGAGCAGCGCCTTGAAGCGGAGACGCATTTCGGGCGGTTCTTCCTGGGGGTGCTCGCCCAAAAGTACGGCAAACTTTTCCGCTGGCCGGCGCGAATCTGATATCGAATTCAGTGGAACTTCTGTCTTTGTTCTATGGGAGAGGATCGTCGCAGCAGGAGAAATAACAGGACGAGGCCGATGGGCAGCGTGATAGCACTTGCAAGAAAGACCGGGGCATAGGAGTAGTGCTCGACCAAATATCCAGTTCCTGCCGTGAAGAGAATTCCACCGCTTGCGGCCATCAGTCCCGCGAAGCCCATCGCTTGCCCCGCGTATTCAGGTGGAAAGAGGTCGATAGTCAACGTGTCCAGATTGGCGCCCCAGAACTGCAGGCCAAACGTCGCGCTGCTCATAACGACCAAAACCCAAAACAAGCTTCTGAGATAAATGCACAGAACACCCGCAGACACCAAGATGGCGCTGAACAACATCGCCGATTCGCGAGATTTAAGAATCGAAGTCCCACGCTTCATGAGCCAAGCCGAACAGCTCCCACCCGAGAGGCTGCCCGCCAAAGAGGCGACATAAGGGATCCACGCGACCGCCGCAATAGCCTTCAAATTCAGCCCGTGCGTATCTGCCAGATATTTAGGAATCCAGAACAGGTAAAAGAACCAGACGGGATCGCTGAAAAATCGCCCCAAACCGATGGCCCAAGCCTCCCTCGACCGGAAGAGCACGGCCCAGGGCATGGTCCGTGTCTTTGCGCCAGCACTCCGGCCCGAGCCCGGCTGAATGCGCTCAGGCGTGCGGTAAAACAGAAACCAGGGAACACACCAGATCAGGCCCAATATTCCTGTCCAGAGAAACGCCGCATGCCAGCCCTCCCGCAGCGTAATCCAGCCCACCAATGGCGGGGCAATCAGCGGTCCGAGGCTGAACCCCATTTCAAATGTTCCGACAGCTACGCTCCTTTCCCTGGCATCGAAATACTCGGCGACGCCCTTGACCGCTCCCGGCACAATCGCAGCCTCGCCCACGGCCAGCAGCGCCCGGTAAACGCATAGCGTCTTAATACCAATGACGGTGACATGCAGGATTTCAATGAGGGACCAGCCGATAACGGCAAATCCCATTCCCTTCCGGGTTCCGAGCCAGTCCACGACCCGGCCCATGAGGAGGTACATGATCGCATAGACCACCAGAAATGAGTTAACGGCGTAGGAATATTCCAGGGTGGAAATGTGAAGTTGCTTTTGGAGGAGCGGCGCAAGGACGGATAAGGTTTGCCGGTCGATATAGTTGATGGTCGTCGCCATGAGCAACACGACAACCACTGCCCGGCTGCTGAAGGATAGGTTTTCAGTTTTCACGGAGAGAAGTCAAGTGGCGTTCCAGAGTCTCGCGAGTCTTTCGATACGATGTGTCAATTGCGACCGGCACCAGCACCCGCCCGGCGGCCTCCTGAATCGGTTGCGGCGCGTCCCGCAAAAACTGGCGTGCCTGGGACTGAAGGAGCCATGAGAACTGAGCTGGGTCGCTGATGAACGCCATCGCAAGCGCTCGATGAGCGGAATCTGCAAAGAGGCTGATGAATTCTGGGAATTTGAGCGTAGGCGCCGCACCGTAGTAACAATTAAGCAACGCAAGTGCAGCCACTCTATCCTCGTGATCAAGCGACCAGTCGATGGCAGTTGGACCGGAAGCATCATGCCCAACGGGAACGACCTGATCCAGTTCCAACGCGGCGACGACCGCTTGGAGATCACCCTCCGGACTTTTTGTTGTGTACGGGTACCCGGACGGCTTATCAGAGCCGCCGTAGCCAAGGAAGTCGAACGCGACTATTCGGTGACCCGCTTCGGCGAAGAGCGGCGCGAGCCGATCATATATTCCTAGGTTATCTGGGAAGCCGTCCATGAGCACAAAAGCAGGCTCCGCCCCAGCGTAGTCATGCAGGTAAATCTGATACTCGCCGCGGGGGATGTGTCGTTCAGTGAAAGTTGCTAAATTCCCTGTCGAAGTCAACGCGTTCATGTGCGAATCTCCTTTCGGCAACGGCGAATTCAGCCATCGTACGCTCTCATTAAGCTCGATCGCTGGGCTTCGTAGAACTTCGGTGTTGCGCGTCGCTCAGCCTGTGCTGGATAGACAGTGAGCGGTCCTCAAAAGTCGTGAGAGGAGTTACCTCGACTTCCATTCGCGGCCAAACGGGCAAACTGGTGATGAGATCGTCGAGTTCTCTTGCTGATTCGGCCCGCACGACCATCGCAAGGCCGATGGCGCCGCTAATTGGTCCGCCAGCGAGAATCTTCTTCTCGTCCTGGAGCTTCTTGCCCAACTCCAACGTTGGCCGAATGAACTCCTCGAAGAAAGCCACTCCCGCTTCGCGGCTCATTGGGCGGCCCTGAGCCACCAGCTTCATTTGGACAAGGTATTGCATTTCTTCTCCGCCTTTTTGTGAGACTAGCTTTCACGTCTAAAAACCGGGTTGCTTTATCCAGCTTCATGATCTCCTTCATTGCTTCACCTTTGCTGCATCCGGTGAGGCTGGAGATCCCGTCCTCATCCGCAACATCCCTTCGCCTCTTCCTCGCGCCTGCGCGTTGCGGCTCCGTAAGGGTCGGTAATTACCTCGACCCATTTCGAGTTGGGCGAGGACTCGGCGTCGTAGTTGTCGTGCCAATTCCACCACTTATACGGCGGCGTCTGGGGGTAACCGTCTGGCGAGCCTCCGCCGGCATCCCATAGACGTTCATGCCGTCATCTGCTGCTGAACGAGCGCGCATTAAGGTCGTTCCAGCATATCAGCCCGTCTCGCTGATGAGCCGCTGAAAATAGTCGCGTGCTTTGACGGCTTCTGCGACGATGTCCGGAACACCTGAAATGTCCACTACGATTGTCTCGTCAAAACCTGCGCGCTTCAGGCTCTCAAGCACGGCCCGAAAGTCGATGTTGCCTCGCCCCGGCGGGAAGTGAAAGGCCTGAGTGCCGTCATTATCAGAAAAGTGGACGAGTTTGATGAGCTTGCCGAGCTTGGGAATAACCAGCGCGAGATACTCTTTTCCTGCATGCACGTGGGCCACGTCCAGGATGACTCCTGTGTTCTCAGCCGCTGATTCCCGGATGAGATTCATTAACGCATCGGTGGAGCTAAACACGTCGTTGGCACGCGTCTCGATCAGCAGGGTAAGTCCCTTGCTCTGAGCTTTCGCTGCGCACTGCCTCACCACGTCAACCGCATTCTCCCAAAAATTATCCCAGGAAAAATCATCGCTCACACTGACGGCTGTGGGAGGCCCGCCGACGTACAGTTCAGTGCCCACGGGTCGGATTTCGGGTGGCATGTAACCACAGATGGTCACCAGCGGCGCCCCAAGCTGAGCGATCATATCGGCCAACTGGTCAAAATCGGCTAGTGCCTTCCGCTTGGTCTCGGGATTGAGGCTAAACATTTTCTCCTCGACCGCCATCACTGAAGCGCAGCGCATCTTGTACTTTTTGAGGATCGCCAGCATCTTCGGAAGGTCGCGCCGATGCGCCTCCAAGAGCTCGTCGTAGAGCTCCAATTCGACGGAATTGAAACCTGCTTGACCCACCAACTCCATCCCCTTCAAATGATCGGTTGGGGAAGGTGGAATGCCAAAGAGTGTGATGGGAATCGTGTAACCACAGGCGATCTGCATTGTTCAGCTTCCAGTCTGATTCGGACACCTGAAGAATCTCGCGAGCCATTTTGTTCGTGAGACGCTCCGTTTGTTTTCAGGTGAAATGACGATGCGCAGTGGGATTTGCTATTGCCTTCCAGGGAGAATGGGCACGACTTCGGCGCTGTGTGTGAGCAAGCCCACCTTGAGGGCCGGATTTTCGCCTACCCGTTTGCGCAGGTAGTCCGGAAAAGCGGTTGGGCAAACGTGACGGAACCCCATGGACGCACACAGCTCTGGCGCCAGGCCCTCTGTGACGACGGTGATCTCGATTCTTGACTTGATGTCGTTAATCACAATGGCTTCAGCACCGGTCAGAGGATCGTGTGCTCGATGGTCGCATAGCATTTTCCAGATTTGATCGTTCGTCATCTTGCCGACATAGTCTGCCAATTCCGGATGCGCGGGACTGATACCTTCGAGACATCCTGAGACAAGCACGATCTCTCCACCCCGTTTTGTGGAAACTTCGGCCGATGTGATCCCTTTGTCGCCTTGGAAGAAATCAAAGTCAACGGGGCTTGTACTGCTGATGGTCATATCAGCCGCCTCGGGAATAGGAGTTCCATAAACCTTAGCCGCCTTCTCTACACCCACTCGGTGCGCCTTGATGAAGTGTCCCGCAACTGCGTCTACCAACTCGCCATCGCGATTGAGAATCACGTTCAAGATAAAATCCAGGCCAATCCGCTCAGCAAAATCCTCCATTTCGCGCCGCATCTCGGTGTCAACGACTCCCAGGCCCGGATAGCGCGAGCCGAGGAAGTGCATCTGCGCAACCGTCTCTTCACCGCCCACGCCGGGGAGCACAGATTTCGCACCCGCACTCCAGCCAGCGGGGTGATGCGGAACAATGTTGCCCACAGCGATTTTAAAGTCTGCCTCAACGACGTGGCGGTTCACGAGGACGCGCGTGCCGCGCTGGGTTGTCCCATATTCGACCAGACTGTTGGGGTCCTTATAGCGGTGCGGCAGTATCTTGACGCGCGACATGACGGGCGCGCCATACTTTTCTTCGAGCTCCCGGTCCGTCATCGCGCGGTGAGTGCCCGAAGAGATGACGATTTGAATGTCTCGATCTGGGATGCCCCCTTGATTGAGAAAGTCCAGGAGGACGGGAATGATTCGCTTCGTGGGCGTCACGCGCGTGTTGTCATCCGAAATGATGATGATCTTTTGCCCTCTTTTAACCAGAGCGTGAAGTGGCGGTGTCCCAATCGGACGCGCGAGCGCAGTGCGCAAGGTGCCCTCGAAGTCCGGCGTCGGCGGCACATTACGCGGTGACTCATCAAAAATGAGATTTCGGTCGGGTATCTCCACCTCCAGCAATCGATTCACATACGGTATCTTCAGTCGAGGCATGCGCCTCCCTTCCTCGGTAACCCCAGCAAAATCTGATTGCGAAGCCACGGTCAATCGCATTCTGATTGACCGTGGGTTTGTTTCAATGATTCAAAAGCCCACGGTCAGAAAAACATTGACCGTGGCTAGCTGCTGATGCGCACCTGGCCTTCCCACCGTGTACTACAGATGCTTTCTACTTAGCTGCCCGACGCGTCATTTGAGCGCTTGTGTTTTCGCCTCCGCTTCGACCCTCGCCTGGTCGATCACTTTCGTGGCCTGGGCAATATACGTGTCCAGAGGATTCATGCTGTACTGTTTCATAAGTTGTTCCACGGTCAGATTCGGGTCAAGCGATGCCAAAGTGAACCAGTCGCTGTAAGGGTACCAGTGGACCTCGACCTTCGACCCGTACTTCTGCTCGATTTCATGTGCCTTCGCAATATTATAGTCAACTTCAAAGAGCCGCTCGCCGATGGGAATCACCGCCGCCGCCCACTCCTGATATCTCCCGGAAGTGGCCAGTACTCGGCCGGTAATGTCGTAGATGTGCGCCGGCCCTTCCCCGGGAGAAGAAACGACAAAATACTCGTTCCGCAAAGCCAAAGCCTGAAGCTGGAGCGCTGCCGGGTAGGCCGCAGGAAAGAAGACGATCTCGGCGCCTTCCTCTTTCAGGCGGCGCCAGTCCTTCCGCCAGTTCACGTCATAACAGATCTGAATTCCGATCGTGCCAAAGTCTGTCTTGAATACAGGCGGATGCTCCTCTTCACCCGGTGTCCTCCCGTCCTGAATTTCTCCCTCGGTGGGGTGCATCTTATCGTATGTACCCACGATCTTCCCTTGCCGATCTATCAGGATCGCGGAGTTGAAGGCGAGGCCATCACGCTTGTTCTTAAGGCCGAAAATAATGTAGGAATGGTGCTTCCGCGCCCACATCGCTAATCTCCTTGTGGTAGGGCCTGGAATAGATTCTGCCGGTCCGGTTTCTGAGTCAAAGAGTTCCGGAAGACAAGCGATATCCGGATGGAAGGAAGCAGCCGCTTGGTCAAGGCGTTTTAGCGTCGGCTGTAAAAGGTTACTTCCGTTTGCGCCTCGCTGGAGCCCATCTTCACTCACCGTTACCACCCGCACGATGTGGTTAGGAGAAGACGGGCTCTCCCCGACCGCTGACCTCGCCTGGGCCACAGCTCCCGCCGACAAAAAAACCGCCACGAGCGCGCTAACTGACAATGATAATGATATGGATCTCATAGTCGCTCCTCCGATAAGTAAGTAGTCCTTATGCGAGCGCGAACCCGCTGGTTCCCGCCGGCCAACCTGCCAGTCACGTGGATTGCCGGTGGGCCTTCCGCCACCAAATATGCTACGCTCCTGAGCTTATTAAACGCTCCTTTATCTTGGGTAGAAGGCTGCATAACACCATCATAACCTCTGGCGCCTTCTCCCCGCTTCTGCTACCGCACAGGACCCCTCACCCGCCCTCCTTTGTCGGGCACCCTCTCCCCCGGGGAGAGGGCTAGTCCTCGCGTGTTTTAAGCCCTCTCCCGTGGGGAGAGGGTGGCGGGTGGAGCGAGCCGGGTGAGGGGTTTTGAAGGGTCGTATGATACAGCCTCCCAGAGCTATCAAACTTTTACTCTCACTACGGCAAGCCGGGCGCTTTCAAAAATGAAACTTCAGCGCAAATTGAATTTCTCGTCCATTTTGCCGAGTCGCGTTGATCACTCCAAAATTCGGGTCGTTGACCAGGCTTGCCGGAGGATCAAACGCGCTCAAGTTGAGAATGTTGAAAAACTCCGCTCGGAACTCCACGGATTTGGTTTCCCCAAAAGGCCACCGCTTGATGAACGCCGAATCCCAGTTGACCAGAGGGTCCGAGAAAACATTGGTGCTCCGATTCGCATTGCCGGCCGTCCCGAAAGCAGGCATTTGGTACGCCGCAGTATTGAACCACTCTTCATCCGTGCGCCTCGTAATTGCGTTTGGGTTGCCGACCAGATTCGGCAGTTCATCGAGTCGCCCAACATAGCCGATATTCTCATTATCTCCATCAATGAAAACAAAGTAGGGCAAACCGCTGTCGGCAGTGACGTCACCAGATAGCTCCCAATTGGCCAGCACTGCGTTGGCCCATCTGTTTTGAGTTTTGAAGGGAATATCGTAAATGTAGGTGGCGTTGAATACCTTCTCGACATCGAAGCCCGCGTCTCCCGAGAATTGGCCGAGATTGAATCGCGTCGAGTCAACACCGCCTTCCCCGGTCGCAGGGGTGTCGCTCAGGCCCTCGCCTATCCCGTCCTCGGTATCCAGGGCTTTCCCCCAAGTGAAGTCCACCAGGAACGTCAGATTCCTTGACGTACGCTTATCGAGCTTCACGCTCAGTCCATTGTAGAGCGAGCTGTTTTCGTTGTAGTTGTTCTCCACATAAGGAGGAAAATTTGGCCATCGCTGCCTGTCCTGGTAAGGGTTAGTGCCGGGGGTCGCTGCGGTGTTGTCAACGATTTGTGAGGTCAATTTGAGGCCGCGGTTCCCAACGTAATCGGCTTCGAACATCATGGAAGGCGTGAGCTGCCGCTGCACCGACAAATCATATTCGTAGACGTAACCTGTTCGCGAAGTGGGAGTCCAGAAATTCATGCCCTGCGCCAATCCCTCCGGGACGGAGGTCAGAACTAAGGGCCCAGGAAAAGGATCAGCCATCAGTGCCGTGGGGAGACCCAAGTTAAGACTTCCCTCGGTCTGGCTCAAAGAGAAGGGCCAGTTGCCGTGGTTGCTCTCCTCGTCTTGAGCCGTGTTGCCAAGTCCAGCGGAGAAAATACCGAACGAAGAGCGCACCACAGTTTTTGGAGTTATTGAATACGCGATTCCAAATCGAGGTTGATACCCCCGATAATCCGGCGCAACTCCCCCGCGACGGATATTGGCAGGAGCCCCCGTCACGGGGTTCTTAATATCCCAGAGGAATTGGCCGGTCTCCCACTGGAAGGTGGAACTCCCGAAGCTGTTGATGAAGGGCGTCTCGTAGTCCCACCGCAACCCGAGGTTTAAGGTCAGCTTCGGAGTGGCGTGAACACTATCCTGTACGTAGTAGGAATACATGTTGCCGGAAAAGTCGCCCGCGGTATGTCCGGCCAGTCGTCCGGCCGAGTCCGGCAGACCGAGCAGGAAACTCGCAAGGGGATTGCCAGTTCCCGTACCAAAGCCGGTCTGCTCAGCATTGAAGTTTTCGAATGTCCCGGTCTGGCAGTTAGTGAAAAAGGTGTTATGCATGACTCGCCCGCCGAACGCGAGCGTACTGCGTCCTTTGATTTTTTGTGCGTCTGCCGTCCACGAATACAAAAACTCAGGCCCATCGCTACCTCCACCCTGAGATAAGCCTGTGTAGTCGCCAATTGAAATGGGGGGCATCAGGTCGATCCGCCCTTCGAAGGGAGCGAAGCCCGTCATATTTGCCAGCTTCAGTACGTCAGGCCCTCCCTTACTGGGCCACCCGCCGAAGTATTCAGGGTTCGTTCTCTGCAACCCGAATCGCCCCGTCAGTACAAACGTGGGGCTAATGGTATGCGTATCACTGGCGACGGCATTGATAAAATTGTTTGTCATTCCGGAAGGAAGGGCCGGCAAACCGATGCTTGACGACGGGTTTCGGGCCTCGGTCAGGCGGGCATAGAAGCTGTCGTTTTTGCGAAATTGGTGGTCCACGCGACCACTATACTGATCGTAAGTATAAGTACTTGATCCCGGGTTAAAGTAGTTGACCCCCGGAATAACTCCTGGGGCGAGATTCGGAGCAGGGTACAGCAGCTTCGAAATTTCGAGAGCCGTGGGATTCAGCAAGTTGCTTGGGATCTGGTTCCCTGGAAATAGTTGCCGGCCGGCCAGGCTGCCATCCGGGTTGAGTACGCTGGTGTAGGGATTGTAGATTGGCGTCGAAGCATCGCTCCCCTGAGAGAAGTTCCCTTGCAGTTCGGCAGCCGTCGGTACTAAGCCCTCGAAATTCGCGGCTGAATGGATTCGAACCCCTTCGTACCAACCGAAGATGTACCACGCCTTCTCTTTTGAGATCAGATGAGGAATTACCAGCGGGCCGCCGACCGCGCCTCCAAACTGGTTGTATTTATATGCACCTAGACTGGGCTCGAAGTAGCTTCTGGCATTCAGGGCGTTATTTTGCAAGTATTCCCAGGCGTCTCCGTGATACTGATTTGTTCCTGACTTGGTCACCAGCGTGATGGTAGAACCCGCAGCCCAACCCTGAGCGCCCGAGTCCGTGCCCGTTTCTACCTTCATCTCCGCAGTCGCTTCTGGCGGAGGGTACATCGGAATGCCGTTGTAACTGACTTGGTCGTTCGGAACTCCGTCGATCGTGTAGTCGTTTGCCCGATTGCGCAGGCCATATACGGACGGATTGCTTGATGCCCCCGTGCTACCGTACCCTCCCCCGCCAATGCTGAAGTTGTAAGCGCCCGCTGCGGTGTATGCCACGCCCGGCAGGAAAGCGAGGAGCGACTGGAAGCTACGGCCCAACAGAGGCAGTGCAACGAATTCCGTTCCCGTGATTTCCGACCCCACGGCGGCCGTGGTAGTTTGCAACAGCGGCGGCGCTGCCTTCACCTCCACTTCCGCCACTGCTTTGGCCAGCGTCAGGCTTACATTGAGCGTGCTCCCCTGCCCTGCCGCCAACACGATGTTGATCAGCGTCTGCGTCTGGAACCCCTGCGCCCTCACCACTAAGCGGTAGCTGCCCGGAAGTATAGCCGGAATGACATACGCTCCCGCAGAGTTCGAAACCGTGTGGCGGCTCGCTTGCTCAACTGTGCTTTCGAGTGTCACCTGCGCACCTGGAACTGCAGCCCCGGAAGGGTCCCTCACCACACCGCTCAGCGTGGCGGTGGCCAATTGGGCAGAAAGCCAGAGCGGTGAGATGCCTATCATCATGATCAATACAAGTACCGCGGTAAGGCTCCAGGTTCTCCTATCGGTCCTTCTCATAGCTTTACCCTCTCGAATTGTTTTGCATCAAGCTTACGACGCCCGCTGCAGCGCGCGCAAGGTCATTGCTGTTCTGCGATCCAGCGGCTCGATCATCAAACTAAAAGCCAAAAGAAAGGATATTCGATCCAATTGCAATCGCCACAAATTGTTTCCCATCGGCCTCATAGGTCATTGAAGAGGCTTTCGATAGAGCATGGGCGGGGAAGTGCCATAGTGTCTTTCCATTCTGATCATCGACGGCCACAAAATTGCCGTTTAAGTCGGTATAAAATAATAAACCACCGGCCGTTGCCAGCACGCCCTGTTCCGGGCCCTCACCGTCGATCGGCCCAAACTGCGGAATTTGCCAAACAATTTTCCCATTGTCAATATCCAACGCGCGCAAGTACCTCCTTTCTTTCTGCAGAGGTCCCCCATTCCAAACGCCAGCGGAATGGCTAACACGGCACTGCTCACGCGCCATCGTATAAAACAGGTGGGTCAGCGGACTATAGGCCTTTGCGGCCCAGTTCGTCCCCACATCACCCGGGCAAAAGTCCGCTCCTGCCGGCAAAAGTCTGGGACGGCCGTCGGGACCGATACCGCTAGCCCACGTCACCTTGACAAACGGCTTAGCCAGCAAAACGTGGCCGTTGGTCCGATCCAGCACATAGAAGAAACCATTCTTGTCGGCATGCAACAGGAGTTTTCGTTCCCGGCCTTCGTATTTAGCGTCCAGCAGCACCAGGGGCGCAGTTGCATCCCAATCATGCGTATCGTGGGGCGTCGCCTGGTAATACCATTTCAGCTTGCCATTATTCGGGTTAAAAGCCAGGATGCAATCGGTATAGAGGTTATCTCCGGGCCTAATGCGGCCATTGGAGTCCGGATAAGGAGTGCCGGTCGGCCAGTAGAGCGTATCCGTCTCTGGATCGTACGAGCCTGTCAGCCATGTCGCTCCCCCGGCTACTTTGTTCGAAAGACTTCCACCCCAGGTTTTCGCGGCGGTTTCTCCCTCTTCCGGAATAGTCTTGAACCGCCATACGAGTTGGCCATTCGAGGCGTTGTAAGCGGCGATAATCCCACGCACAGCGGGCCAATCACCGCCGGAAATACCCGCGATGACCATGTTCTTGACCACCAGCGGGGCTTCCGTTGAGCCATAATCCGCCACCCCTTTCGGCGCCACCACCTCCTCCCACACCAGCTTGCCGGTGATACGATTCAAGGCAATGAGGTGGGCATTGCTTGTTTCCATGAATACCTTATTTCCGAGAATGGCCACGCCGCGATTCTTACCGACTGCAGCGTCCCCGCCGTTCGGCTGCGTGGGGCGCGGGCGCCAATACCGCCAGATCTCCTGGCCAGTACGCGCATCCAGCGCATAGGCCTGATTCGGCCCCGTGATGTACATGATGCCGTCGGCAACTACGGGCGTTGTTTGCAATACCTTATGCTTTGAATGGAGATAAGGCGTATTCGGAAGGAACTGCTTCCAGAGTGGAATCGTGAAGACCCACTTCAAACGCAACTGGCTCACATTCGTGGTATTGATCTCGGTGAGCTTGCTGTACCGATTGCCGCTCAGCCGGCCGTTATAGCTCAGCCAGTCGCCCGGCCTCGGATGAAGGATTCTGGACCATGAAATGCCTCCGGGCTGAGAAGAACTCGTCACGCTCGCCACGCCGGGCTTCACACCGGTCAGACTGCTGAGATAAGCGATGAGATTCTGCAACCCTCGAGGGCCGGCTTTAACCGGAGGCATCAGCGATTGCTTCTCCTCATGAATTGCTGAAATTTCATTCTCCTCCAGCAGGTGAAACTGCCCATCCAGGTCCTCGACCACAATCTCAAAATTGCTCCGGCTACGGGCAAAGCCGCGTACTGTCTTCCCGTCCCGCAACCGCACTGTCACCATTCCGTAGCCAGGCGCAATGCGCGCGCTTGGCTCGAGCATCGATTCGCGAAGCTGATCAACCGTCAATTGGTCCGCGACGTTTGATAAGTCCGGCCCCACCGCCGATCCCCTCCCGTCCACCATGTGACAGGAAGCACAGCGCCCCTGGCTAAAGAAATAGCGTTCTCCTGCCGCGCGGTCGCCCGGCACCATGCTTTCCGCTGCCGGCGAGTTGAGCGAGTGAACGAAGGCTGCAAGCGCGTCTAGCTCATCCGCCGGCAGATTAAATGCCGGCATGCCACCGGAGGGAATGCCATTGTGAATTGTGTTACGAATCCATGATACGGAACGGCCGCGAAGTCTGCGAACTCCAGCGAGCGGCGGCCCGTGATCGGTGCCCTGGGCATCCGCTCCGTGGCACCCGGCGCACTCGAAGGCAAACAGTTGTGTGGCTGCCGGCGTTTTTGGAGATTCGACAGGGGAATTTTGACTCCCGAGCAGCGCTGGACTCAGGACCAAGGCCAGAATCAGGGCGCGTGCGCTAACCGGGAATCTCAGGGCAATCATTCGTCAACCAGCCTCCTCGATTTAGTCCTTGCTTACTCGGCTTAGGCTGGTGGACGAGGGTGGGTAGGCGGAATTCTCTGATCAACTCCATTTCCTTCCGGTTAAAATAACCGGAGCCATCAGCAAACTGTTTCAGCATCTTTCCCTCTTGATAGTCTGCGTAGTCCAGGTTAATGAATCGAAAATTCGCCTGCCTGTCGCTATCGTCCAATTTCAATCGGCCCTCCGGGCCCCAAATTTTATAGATCAGATTTTGGGAGTATTCAATGACATTCGAAAAATCGTCAAGCGCTGCGGTGCGATAAAATGGCTGGCCTTCCCCGTTCACCTCGCGGCGAATCCTCATGTGCAGAATGCCAGGGATTCGGACGCCATAAGTCCGCTTGTCCGCAGAGATGTGATACAAGATCCGGCTTCGCTGAACGTTCAAAAAAGCCGGCTGGAGAGGAGTGAAACTCTGCATCAGACGCTCGAGGGCTACGACCTGTTCCGCTGTGGCGGACTGATCGATGTAAAACACGGAGGAAGAGCGGCGCGGGTTCATACTGTCGTACACCGTCACGAAGGATATCCCAGCCAGCGAGATGTTGCCATAATGCCCCCGTGAAATGTGGGTAAACCCAGCATTCTCGCAGTGACCATAAGTTGGGGGCGCATTGGACCGGCAAGGGCAGGGCGTTCTGCAAGGGCAGCAAACCAAGCCTTCTCCCTTCAGATGCCACTTTTGGGAGTAAGGAACCTGTGGGTGGCCCGGGAGGCGATCTCGCTTCACGAGGGCCTGCATGAATCGAACGTCGGGAACATCAGGCCGTTTGCTGGCAGCGAGTTCCACGACAGAAGCTGCCGCCCTGATCTCGCCTGCTAAAATCTCCGCCCACGCGAGGTGCACGAGATACTCGGGATTGGACCGGTTCATTTGCGCGGCTTCCGTCAGCTCCACGACGGCCTCTTGGGCTCTCCCCACTCCCACGAGCGACTGCCCCTCGAGATGCAGTGCACTCGGCTGAAGGCTCGGTGCGACACGTTGCAGGTTGATTTTGCCGAAGTCGCCCAGTGCGCTCCAATAGTCGCCTTCGTCGAACTCGAGCCGCGCCATCTGGAGGTAAACGTCTGAAAGGGTCAATTCCCCCGAAGAGCGCAAGCCGCCGGCCTTGATCAATATGGCAGCAGAACGTTTGAACTCTGCTTCCGCTTCGTGAGGCAAGTTGTGTTCCAGCAGCAGCAGCCCGGACTCATAAGCCAGATTCGCATCGCTAGGAAAGCGCTGCCTGATCCGGGCAAGGATCCCGCGCGCTTGATCGACTTGCCGGCGCTGCAACTCAGAAGCTAAAAGTACCAGAAGCTGTTCGGAATTCTGCGGGGCGGCCCCGGCTTCCGCCGTGATATCTGGAAGCTTTTCTGAATGAGCGTGCCGAGCAGGGTGCCACCATCCGAACGCCGCCGCACTGCTGACCAGAAGTATGACCCATCCTGCGGCACTCAACCGAAGATAGCCCACCTTTCGGCGCACTTTGATTGCACAGCTCATCCGTTAAAAATATAGTTTCAAAGCAAACTGGATTTCTCGCGCCGCGTTGAGCGTGGAGGTAACCACCCCTCCTGATCCCGTGTCAATATCCGTCGAGGGCGTCGCGAAGATGGGCCAATTGCCCAGATTGAAGGACTCGGCCCGAAACTGCAGCGTCTTAGACTCGGTGAGTTTGAAGTTCTTCAACAAGGCGAAATCCAGCTCCTTCAGGCCCTCGGCGCGCATGGTGTTTCGCCCGCCATTGCCGTAGGTATAGAGTGCGGGCTCAACGAAAGCGTCTGTTGCGCTGGCATCCAGAGCGGTGCAGGAAGTATTGTATGAGGTGAAAAACCAGCACGCCGTGTTGTCCAAAACAAGGGGCTTGCCAACACGGTTAGGCCACTGTGGGCCCACGCCCGTGTTGGCCTGGTCTCCACTGATGGTCGGCGTAAAGGGTAAGCCCGACTGCAAGGTGAGGACACCTGACAGGTGCCATCCACCAAGGATGCCATTAACCCAACCGGGCTGGCTGCTCAGAAAATGCTGACCTCGCCCCACGGGAAGCAGATAATCATAACTGAGCGCGGATGCTTGCGTACGGTCCAGGGCGCAAACCGCGTAATTCGCAGGTATCAGCGCCTCAGTCGGAGCTCCGCCTTCGTCGGACCCGTTATCCATGCACTTTGAATAGGTGTAACTTCCGAGCAGCGACAATCCGTGCCAGGCGCGGGAATTCACGCTGATTTGAAGAGCGTTGTAGTTGGCCGTCCCTCCATACTGATATTCACCTATGGTGCTCCATTGGGGATAAGGACGACGTGGCTGAATTGAACCAGGACCCGGAATAGGATCATTAATGCTCTCATTCTGCTGTAAATGGCGGGTGACATTGCCGACGTAAGCCACGTCAATTGCAACGGCACGCGTAAGCTGGCGCTGGACGGAAAAATTATATTCTTGAACATATTGCTGCTGAGCGTGCAGCACACCGGTGCTCAAAGATGGGGTAGAGCAGGAAATCGCCACAAAACCGAAAGGACAAGGTTGGCCGGGGTTCGGGTTAGGCAGGCCCGCCAAAGGAACACCGAGGAAGAAGTTGCCAAAGGTCCGGTTGGGCGGAGCGGGGGGCGAATTGTTGAACTCGGTATCCAGCGCAAAAATGGGCGGTACAGAAGCCGTGTTGTTGGCTAAATTGTTGTCCGGATAGGCGTAGAAAATTCCATAGCCGGCCCGAACAGCCCAGCGGTTACTCCCGAACGGTCTCCAGGCAAAACCGAGCCGGGGGCCCCAATCGTTAACCGCCGTGGGGCGAATGGAATCCGGCAGTCCAACGCTGCTGCTGAGAACGTAACGATCCTTATACAAGGGCACGAGCTGGGCGCTGATGGGCTGTGCCGTGGGATCGAAGTTGCTCGGTATGACGAGCTTGCCGGTGTTGATCTCAAATCCACTGAGCGCGCCGCCCTCGCCGGTATAGAAAGGATTAATTTCATATCGCAAGCCCATATTCAGGGTCAGATTGCTTGTAGCCCGGAAATTGTCCTGAAAGAATCCAGCCTCAAAATTTCCGTAAGTTCCTTGCAGAGGCGTGCCGCCATCACGCGTGACGTTATTCGGATCGCCCAATAAGAAGTCTCCGAAGGCATCGCCGGTATAAGTTCCGTAAAATTCGAATGCTCCCTCTGACTCAGCGCCGTTGATAAACGCCAGGGTGCTGTGAGAGTAGTCCGCTCCCATTTGAATGGTGTGCTTTCCATTGGAGTAGCTCACCGTGTCGGTATAATCCCAGGTTCGGATGTGATTTGCCTTCGGCAAGCAGTTGCTGGGCGAGCCCACAAAGCTGCTATAGCCGGACATGTCGATTTCAGGAAAACCGCCGTAAGGCTGGAGTTCAAGGCCCTGGATGTTCGCCTGTTGGTTAAAAAACTGCCCCTGCAAGTATCCGCCGAACAAGAAAAAGCTCCGGTAGTACGATGCTTGCGCTGTGTTGAGCCAGTGGGCGTTGAAAATGTGTGTATACGCAATCGTTAAATCCTGCCCTCGCGAGTGATCGCTCGGAGCGCCTAAAGTCGGGAACGGGTTCGGATGAATTTCAGTATTATCATTTATTGAATACCGGCCCATCAGGTGGTCCTTAGCCGTCAGCGCTTCATCAATTTTCAGATCCCCTTTTGACGTATTGAGCGTGTTTCTATTGCCAAAAACGGCGAAAGAGGTCGTACCCTGAACGAGGTTTGGAGTGGGCAAATACTTCATAAAAAATTGAGCTTGAGGGGAAAACATGCTCGGAGGGATTTGGTTATTGGGGAAGGGCGCATAGTTATTCTGTGGGTTGAGGAGCTGGGTGCCAGGGAGTTCTGCGCTGAAATCTCCCTGCCGCATGGCGTTGCTCGGAACCACGTTGTCAAACACTTCCGCTTGCCGGAACAGGGTCTGCTCGAAATCGACGAAGAAGAATGCCTTATCGTGCTTGATGGGTCCACCAAGCGTGCCGCCAAACTGATTCCATTTTAGCGGTTGTGACGTCTCGTTCGAGCCGACTGGGGGCTGGAAGAAGAAGTTATTGGCGTCGAACGCGTTGTTCTTTACAAATTCCCAGAGGTCGCCGTGGAACTGGTTGGTTCCGCTTTTGATGGACGCCATCACCATGGTCGGCGAGTGCCCGAACTCCGCGCCCATGTCGGCGCCGTTCACTTTGAATTCCTGAATCGCATCGACGTCGGGCTGAACGTCCGTACCACCCGCCTGAACCTCAGTGATGTTCGCGCCATCGAGCGACCAGCCCGTCACCTGGGTGTTTCCTCCGTTGATACTCACGTTGACGGCGCGGGCACGGATAGCGTCAGTACCTGTGTACGGGGACTGGCCGCCCGGCGTATAAGTTGCGCCGGGGGTGAGCTGGGTGAGCTGCCAGAAGGCGCGGCCGTTTAGCGGAATATCTTCCAAGACTTGTTGGGGGACCACTAACCCGACGGAAGATGAGGTTGTGTTCAGCAGGGGCGCGATGGCAGCAACGGTGACGTGCTGACTGGCAGAGCCGACTTGGAGAACGGCATCGACTCTGGCGCTTTGTCCTACCCGTAACTGGACATCCGGAACCGTAGTGGTTTTAAACCCCGTATGGCTCACCGTCACGGAGTAGTGGCCAATCTGCAAGTTCGTCAGGGTGTAATCGCCGCCGGAGCCGGTGATCACGGATCGCTCAAGGCCTGTGTGCACGTTTCGGACGATCACCGTCGCGCCGGGAACCACAGCGCCGCTCGGGTCCTTGATGGTTCCCACCAGCGTGGGCGCAACAAGTTGCGCTTGAAGCATAGTGGAAAAGAGGAAAAGTAAAACTACGCCGAGGGCCCCTGCTGTGTTACGAGACATAAAAACCTCCCTCAGATTGTGCGCGCCAGTGTCGCGGAACGGAAGAAGGTAACACGCAGCAGGTGTCATTCTGAGGAGCCGACGGCGACGAAGAATCTCCGTATTTGCTCGATTTCAAAATGCCGGGATGCTTCGCTCCTCTCAGCATGACATGTCCGCTATTTTGTCACGAATTTCAGTTGCTCGACACTAGCAGTCGCCCCCTGATTCGAGTCTCAAACGCTGATTTCTTTTGCGCCCAGACCGCGTTGACGCCGGTACCGCCCCGCTCAACGTGGTAGGATACCTGGACTCGTTGAATGATTGCAAGAAAATTGCACTGCTTGACAGATATGGGGTGAACACGATAAAAATGCAATGCCTGACAGTTGGTGGCAGCATCGCGATGCGTAGACTGCGGAGATTTTTACGGCGAGAACAAAAGCCGACAGATGCTATGGCCGCTCCGCAACACATCCTGTGACGCGGCGAAAACTTGCGGCTGGGACGAGGTTACGAGGCAATGAATATCAGGGTTGAAGAGGTTTCCTACAGCTACGACGATTACCTTTACCGTACACCGATCAAGTTCGGCGGCGTCGTGGTGGACCGGGCCACCATTTTGAATGTGAACGCCTCGGTCCGCACGGTAGATGGTCGCGTCATTAGAGGGTTTGGCTCCATGCCTCTCAGCAACACCTGGGCTTTCCCGTCCAAAATCATGTCTTATGACACCACTCTGGGTGCTATGAAGTCGCTTGCCCAATCGATCGCCCAGTTGACCACCGGGGCCAAAGAGTTCGGACACCCAATCGACATCAATATAACGCTCGAACCGCTGTACTTGGAGGCGGCTCGAAAGGTGACCCAGGAACTAAAACTCGCGGAGCCCATTCCTAAGCTTTGTACGTTAGTGACCGCGAGCCCATTCGACGCCGCCGTCCATGACGCCTTTGGAAAGGCACACGGTCTTAGTTCTTACCGCACGTGCGGGCCCGACTTCATGGCGCACGATTTATCATTCTATCTGGGAAGAGATTTCACCGGGGAAGCCCTGAGCAGCTATTTGCTGATGAACCCCGTGCCCCGCCTGCCGGTCTACCACCTTGTCGGAGCCGTGGATCCGATCTACCCGTCCGACATCAAAAAGCCTGTCGGAGACGGACTGCCCGAAACTCTGTCCGATTGGATCCGCTACAACGGCCTCAATCACCTTAAGATTAAGCTAAACGGAAACGATCTGGAGTGGGACGTGGAGCGAGTCATTCGCGTCGATGAAGCCACGGCGGAAACTCAAAAGGAGCTCAGAGTTGATCGTTGGGTGTATTCACTGGATTTTAATGAGCAATGCCCCGATGTCGAATACCTGCTGGAATTTCTTTATCGACTGAAGGAGAGTGATACCGGCGCCTATGACAGGATTCAGTACATCGAGCAACCCACAGCGCGCGATCTTGAGAATCACCCGCACAATCTAGTTCATAAAGCCGCGGCATTGAAGCCGGTGGTAATTGATGAGTCGCTGACCGGCCTGGACCAACTGATTCTGGCGCGCGAGATGGGTTATTCGGGCGCAGCTCTGAAAGCCTGCAAGGGACAAAGCCAGTCGTTGCTATTAGCCGCCGCGGCCCAAAAACACAAGATGTTTCTTTGCGTCCAGGACTTGACTTGCCCCGGAGCTTCGCTCATTCATTCTGCCGGCCTTGCCGCGCACGTGCCCGGCGTGGCGGCAATCGAAGCGAACGCCCGGCAGTATGTGCCGGAGGCGAACAGGCCCTGGGTAAGCAGGTTCCCTGGTATTTTCGAAATCAAGAATGGCGCGATGGAAACGGCCCTTCTTGATCAGCCCGGGCTCGGCGCCGTATAGCGCCAACACGCTGCGTTATCCCACCACCACCAAGCTTCACTGTCAACTGCGTTCGAACGGATGATCCTTGAGCCAATCAACAACTTGTTCCGCGCTTTTGTCCGGCGGGAACACGGGGTAGAACACGTGCTCTATTCCTCCATCCCTTACGATCAACGTCAGTCGCTTTAAAAGCCGCACTCCGTCCGCCTCGAATGTCGGGAGCGCGAGCGCGTCGCAGAATTTAAATTCAGCATCGCTCAACACCTCAAACGGAAGGTCGAGGCGAGTGGCCATTTCACGCTGGTATTCGGACGTTTGTGTACTCAAACCAAAAACGCAGGCGCGGAGCTGCGAGAGCTCTCCATAAAGATCCCGAAATCCACACGTCTGGGGGGTGCAGCCACGGGCGCCGGGGATCATGTCCCACCCTTCAGGCAGCGGCTTTCCCGGCACTCCGGTCATTGGATAGCAGTAGATCACCGCTCGTTCGGCGCTCAGATTTGAAACATCCACCCTCCTGCCCGCAGTTGAAGCGAGGAAGAGGCGGGGCATCCGCGCGCCCGTCAGATGGTCGGCCGCGCCGTCATCGACGGGTTGAGGCAGGTGTGACGGCAAAGGGAAACTCGTGTTTTCTCGCATGTTGCTACTCAGCATGACCGGCGGCCTGCTCAGCGTGATAAAAACGACCCCTCATCCGCCCTCCGGAGTTTACCCTGAGCGAAGACGAAGGGTCGGGCACCTTCTCCCCTGAGGAGAAGGTGGGGAGAGTAGCGACCCGGATGAGGGGTCTTGATCGAAATTTTCGAAGCGGAGCACGCGTGTGATGCGCGTCGGTTACTGCGCCTATCTCTGCAACTCAGTGCTGGGTCGCTCCTGATGACAGCTTTGGTTCTTTTCAGCAGCCTATCCCACAGCGCTCAACCCTAACCCCGTGAGCTTTCCGGTATGCAACTTGCCGTCGGTGACTAAAAATAGTCCGGGGTATTTTAGGATCCACGGCTGGTTGGCTACCGGGACGTACTCCCGACCATTCGATTCAAGCGTATCGATCTGGGGAACGTGCGCGGCAATGCCTGCCGATTGGATCAGTGAGGCGCCCGGACAGGTAAGATCCTGCGCCGTCATGTACATCTTGAATTTTTGCGCGGCGGCATTGAGCAGCATCGACCCGCTCTGGCCTTTGCAAGCCTTCAGCGCCACCCCCGTATAGCCAATTTTCCGCCCGCGCAGGATCGCGTCATATCCCGTCAGCGCTTCGTCCATCACCACGGGCTTGAGCTTCGAAGCCTTAAACAGCAACTGCGACGGATTGTCAATCAGATAGCGGGATTCCGGCTGCTCGAGATAGGTGATCCGATCGTAGCACCCGGGCGATCCTTTCTTGATCTCGCGCAGGAAGTCGAGCAGGTAATCGGCGTTCGGGCATTGCTCGTTGAAGTCCAATGAATAATACCAGTGCGGGACCCCCAGGCGGGTTTCCGTTTTCGTCGTTACCCGGTCAATGAGCAGCACACGCGAGACGTCGGCGGGGAGATCGTTGCCGTTAAGCTTGATCTTCAGATGAGTGAGCCCGTCCGCGATAATCCACTGGGCGAGCGTATTAGGAAGGCCATCGTGGATCCAATGCTTCACATGGGACGCGACGATTGGGTCCGAAGCTCCAACCGAGTTGTTACACCACAGCCACGGCTTGGGCGCGCGCAGAAGATATTGGCTGGGGTATTCGCCCTTGAACTGCGGATTGCCGTTCAGATAGTGAGCCAGATCATAGCTCATGAATTCCGGGCCGTAAGTCAGATAACAATTAAGGCCGTGAACTTTCCCAAAGGCGTCATGGACAGCCGCATCGAACGGGCTTGCGACAACCAGCGTGCAAAGCTTCGGAATAGGCTGCGAGAGGTGCATTTCCTCGGTGACTTCTGCGGCTGCCTTAAGATATTCCGGCTCGAGGTTGAAGTTGATGTCAATAGGATGTCCGGCTTCTTTATAACCCAGGGTGATCCTCTGGATGCGCACGGCGAGTCGCCTCATCGCCTCGAACCGCGTGCCGTAGGGAATTGATTTCGATGGAAACGACCATTGAACACCTGTCGTCATAGAGCCAAATCCCCTCGATCGATGGCCGTTGAGGGCCTCGACCGTCGAATAGACGTTCAGGATGCTTGCCTCGGCTGCGCTGTTCCGTCCGCCGAATTCATAAATGGTGCGCGTAGGAAACTTCTCATAGTTGATGCGAAGTTCCTTGACACGGATATCGGTCGATTTGTGCTTCGGTGCGGCGACCATGATGCCTATCGCCGGAGGCGAAACTGAAAAAGCCGCGGCGGAAGCTGCCTTTAGAAAATTACGCCGCGTGATTTCAAAATCCTTGGTCACAAATACCTCCTGAGTCTCTCCATCTTCCATTTCCTCGACCATTCTATCCCGTTTAACACTACCGCCGCCTTGGAATCCCAGGTTCTCTCTGTTGAATCTCACGACCCGGGGAACACACACAGGCGCTCTTCGTCTGGAATAAGGCGAATATCCCCCAGTCTCAAGCAAAAGGGATAGGAGGCATCAGCCTGTTCAAGCGGAGCGGGTGGTAGTGATAATCCGGATTAAACCAGTTCATACGCTTCGTGCACCAATGATTTGAGAGAATCGAGATTCGCTTTGATAGCTGCCATAACCGCGGGAACAGCCGCGCGCGAAAGTGCGATGCCCTGATCGCCAGTCACGCCTGGAATCGTTTGTTCCTGTTGCAGTGAGATCGGCCCGTGGAAATTCGACCGCGCGAGGGTTTGCAGAAACGTCTTCCAGTGAGACATTCCCTGCCCCACCGGACAGAGTTCCGCTCGCCATTGGTGTGGGGCGACCTTCTTCCAGGTGAAATCCTTGGCCGCAACCATCTTCAAGCGCGGCATCACCAAATCAGCCGAGATCTTCCATCCGCTCACGCCGCCCTCCATCGTAGCTGAACTGAGGTCGTAATAGAAACCACACCAGCGCGGATCGAGCGGCTCGATCACGCGGAACATGTCCCAGATCGGCGCGCCAATATAGTAGGGATGGTTGTGGTATCCCACCTGAATTTTATGCTTGGCAGCCAACGCCACCAAGCCCCGAAACTTCTCGCCAGCTTCGTTAACCTCCTTCAAAACATCGATGTATGGATAGTTGAGGAACTTCGTTCCGTAGTAACCCGGCTTCAAATAGTGGTAGTAGCCCGGCTTGACATAAGGGATCGAGAGCTTGCTCGCCGTGCTCATGATCGGCTCTGCCGTCGGATCATCTGCCGAAAGCAATTCGGTGGTGATCATCGGCACTTCAATCCCGGCGTCGCGAATATCTGCCACGGCCTTGGGAAGGTCGGTGGCCGCTCGCTCAGGAAGCACGTGCCCCTGGCGACGCACAGTCAAATCGACACCGCCGAAGCCGGCGTTTTTAATGGCGCGCCCCAGTTCCCGCCAATTCAATTGCGGAACGGGCTTCGAAAACATGCAAAGCGTGCCGCGAAACGGCCCTTGGACGGCAGCCGGAGCCGCCGCTTTGCCTCCCGCCAAAACTGGAACGGCCGCTGCAAAAGCAGTTCCGGATGAGAGAAATTCTCGCCTCGACAGGTGTTTGTTCATTATTCCCTTCCCCTTCAGGGCAATCTGAAACATGAGATATTTGGGCCAACCGCCATCGCGACGCCTTGTTTTTTCCGCCGGCATCGAAGTGCTCCGGCACCCTGCCGTCCCGCTCATCCACGGTCACAAGGCCCTTGCCTCGGTCGTCATAAACTAGTGCTTAGCATAGTTAATTAGCGTACCTATTTCCGGCTCCCCATTCGCACTTTTACATGTCGGCACAGTTGCCTCGTATCAGGACACGACTTCAGTCGTGCCACACGCAAACATATGAGCTACTGGGCTTTAGCCCTTGTCAGCGGCTAAAGCTGGCCTCTCTGGGCGCCATTTCGGCACGACTGAAGTCGTGCCCTGATACAAACCAAAGGCACGCTGATTAAAGCAACTAAGCACTAGGATCTCTCCCGCCGTGGCCAGCACTCCCACCTCTCTCTTCCCTCCAGCGGAACCCGTCACACGAAATTTCTGGAGAGCCACTCGCGGCACTCAGAGCCCGTCTGTGCGTGGCGAAGTCACAGCGCGACGTGGGTTTAATGGGTTCGGCAAGGTCGCGTCTGAGGTCCTTCTACAGCCACCTGCTGGCAAGGCGTTAGGAAAGAATTCACGCCTCTACGGGGCGTGACAGCTATCGATGAACCGTTTGGGGTTAAACCTCCCCATATGCTTCGTGGACCATTGATTTAAGATACTCCACCTCCTTTTTGGCTTCGGCCATCACTGCTGGACAAGTGGCGCGCGAAAGCGCAATGCCCTGGTCGCCCGCTGCGCCGGGAATAGGATATTCCTGTTGCAATGAGATCGGCCCATGGAAATCCGACTGCGCCAAGGTCCGCAGGAACTCTTGCCAGTGGCACGCCCCCTGCTCCATCGGGCAAGAGGGAGCATCCCATTCGTGCGGTCCGATTTTTTTCCACGTAAAATCCTTGGCCGCAACCATTTTCAAACGCGGCAGTACAAGATTGGACGAAACCTTCCATCCGCTTACGCCCCCATCCATGGTCGCCTGGGAAAGATCATAATAGAACCCGCACCAGCGAGGATCGAGCGGCTGAATCACCCGGAACATATCCCAGATCGCCTCGCCGATATAGTACGGATGGTTGTGGTATCCCACCTGGATTTTATGCTTGCCAGCCAATGCGACCAGGCCCCGAAATCTGTGGCCCGCTTGGTCAAGCTCTTTCAAAACGTCGATCAACTTATAATTGAGGAACTTTTTTCCGTAATAACCTCGCGGCAAGTAGTGATAGTAACCCGGCTTCACATAAGGGATTGAGAGCTTGCTCGCCGTGCTCAGGATCGGCTCAGCGGTAGGGTCATCCGCTGAAACCAGCGCGGTCGTGATCATCGGCACTTCAATTCCGGCGTCGCGAATATCCGCCACCGCCTTGGGAAGGTCGCTGGCCGCTCGCTCGGGAAGCACGTGCCCGTGCGGACGGACCGTTAAATCGACACCGCCAAAGCCGGCGTCTTTAATGGCGCGCCCCAACTCCCGCCAATTTAACTGTGGAACAGGCTTTGAAAACAAGCAAAACGTGCCTCGAAACGGGCCGCGCCTTTGACCTTGAGCCGCCCCTGCTACGATCGGGGCTGCGGCTGCCAACGCGGTTGCAGATGATAAAAATTCACGCCTCGATAGATGTTTGTTCATCCAGGTCTTCTCCTCCAGAAATCGTGATTTCACTTCCTCACGGTAATCCAAAGCATAAGATATTCGGGCCAACTGCTAGCGCAATGAATTGCTTTCCATTCGCCGTGTAAGTCATCGGTGAAGCCTTGTTTTCTCCGTTGGTTGGGAAATGCCACAGCGTCTTGCCATCCTTTGCATCGACGGCTACAACATCGCCACTTGGTTCACCATAAAACAGCAGTCCACCCGCCGTCGCCAATACTCCTGCCTCTCTCTTCCCCCCGGCGGGTCCGAATTGCGGAACTTGCCAAACCAGCTTTCCGGTGTCAACGTCCAGCGCTCGCAGGTATTTCTTCGCGGGTCCCTCTTGCCCTGCTTTCGAAAGCGCGGCGCTGCACCGCTCAAGCGCCACAACGTAGTAGAGACGAGTGACCGGGCTGAACGCCGTTGCATTCCAGTTCGTCCCAGCACCAGCCGGACAGACAACCCGGCTCTCGGGCAAGAGCCGTGGGTGGCCATCGGGAGCAATGCCACTGGTCCACGTTTCCCGCACAAACGGCTTGGCCAGCAGAACGTGGCCATTGGTGCGGTCCAGCACATAGAAGAAACCATTCTTATTCGCATGGAACAGCAGCTTCCGTTGCCTACCCTGGAAATTCGTGTCGACCAGCACCAAAGGCGCATTCGCGTCGTAATCGTGAACGTCGTGGGGCGTTGTCTGGTAATACCATTTCAGTTTGCCCGTTTCAGGGTTGAGAGCCAGGATGCAGTCAGCATAGAGGTTATCACCAGGCCGCAACGCGCCCTTGCCGTCCGGATAGGGGTTACCCGTAGCCCAGTAAAGCGTGTCTGTCTCCGGGTCATAGGAGCCGGTTAGCCATGTCCCTCCGCCGCCCAAAGTCTCTGATAGACTTCCGCCCCATGTCTTGGCTGCGGGTTCACCCTTTCTCGGAATCACGTGATCCCGCCAGACGAGTTGGCCGCTTGAAGCCTTATAAGCGGCCAGATATCCCCGCACGCTAGGCCAATCGCCGCCGGACATGCCGGCAATGATCATATCCTTCACCGGCAACGGGGCCGCCGTCGCGCCATCGTGCATTGTCCCTTTCGGCGACATCACCTCTTCCCATACCAGCTTCCCCGTTATGCGGTTGAGCGCGATCAAGTGCGCATCATCTGTGACCTTGAATACCTTATCACCCAGAATGCCCACTCCGCGATTTGTGCCCAGCGCCGCGTCGCCATATGCCGCCGGATCACGCGGACGCCAATACTGCCAAATCTCCTGACCCGTCCGCGCGTCCAGTGCATAAGCTGAGTGTGGACCCGTGATGTACATAAGCCCGTCGGCGACGATGGGCGTCGTTTCTAACCCGAAATGTTGCATGTTCTGATGATAATAAGCTGCGTCGGGTAGAAACTGCTTCCAGAGCGGAACCGTAAAGATCCACTTCAGCCGCAGTTGTCTCACGTTCTTCGTATTGATCTGGCTGAGCCGGCTGTACCGGTTCCCACTTAGATTGCCGTTGTAAGTGAGCCAGTCGCCGGGCCGCGGATGAAGGATTCTCGACCACGGAATGCCGCCGGGCTCAGACTGCGATGACAAGCTTGGGGAATTCTGAGCGCAGAGCGGGATTGAGCTTAAAAGGACAACGAAGATCGCAGCCCAAACCAGAAACGGTAGCGCAGGGTACGGGTAGCCACGGCACCGTTTGTCTGCCGTGGGGTTGTGGTTTAAGTCTGCAGCAGCGTAAATTTCGTCTACGCGAGCCGCCCCGGATCGTGCGGCTTTGCCGCCTGACTTTTGGGACGGGTCCACGGCTATCCAACCCCTTGTTCGAGCAACGCTCGGGCGTTGCCTTCGAGGACGGCATTAGCCTGATCTTCAGGAAGGCCCGCTCCCTGAATCTTAAGCAATGCCGACTCAAAATAGAAGAATGGGTAGTGTGAACCAAAGAGAACGCGCGAAGATGATGTTGCAGCGATCAGGCGGGCCAAGCCCACCACGCCTTCGTTCATGGCTATATCAAAATAGATGTTGTTGGCTTGCTCGATCGCGGACGGGATCCGGGCGCCGTAGGGCGGCCCTGAGTGCTGTGCGTTCAAGAGCACCAGGCGCAGGTTTGGGATGCGCGGGATTAAGTCAATAAGGGGCGCAGGATCAACAGGCGGCACCTTCATCAGCGGAAACTGCGTGCGCGGGTCTTCCATCGAAAGTGCCACCTGCACCACGAGATGGCGGTTGGCCGCCTCCGAAAGCAACTTCGCAAAATCAGCATCCGCAAGCGTGTAGCCGTGATAGCCTGGGTGCAGACGGATCCCCGCCATGTGATGGATTTCATGGCAACGCCGCAGGTCTTCCTCCCAGTCCGGCGACTTGGGGTTGACGCAGCCGAAGGGAACCAGAAACCCCTCCCCGTGCTCGCGACATGCGGCAACGAGCCGGATATTCACGCCCGCCACATCCCGGCAGAGCAGAGCCTCGTAGCTGCTTGCCCAGGCCTGGATCACTCCCTTCCACCGTAGCTGCCTCACCAGCTCTGCCGGGTGATCGCCGATCAACCGGCGAAATGGCCATTCGAAGAGATCCACGTTGGTATCAATCATTACACTGAATATCCTTTCGCGTGCAGTATCGGCGAATAAATCCGGCGCAGGTTTCCGCCCACGATCAGCTCCTTGGCTGCATCCGGGATGTTCGCGCCGATCACCTTTGCGATTTGCGAAGCAAAGCTCCGCCCTCCCACATCGCTGCCGTAAACCACCCGTTCAGCGCCAAGCTCGCGCACCGCCATCTCCACAAAGCCGGAGGTCGGGTCTGAGCCCGCGATGCCTGCGCACACGTTGGGGCTGTTGCGAATCACCCGAATCCCGAGGTCCCAGTTGCCTCCCGTGTGGGCACAGATAAACTGCGCCTCCGGATGACGCTTAGCGAGCTCGACAACGTCATAGGGAGTAGACTCACCAGGTTCGTTACCCAGGGCGTCGAACCAGGCGTGAATGATAATCGGCGCTTTCATTGCGGCGGCGCGCTCAACGATCGGGTCAAACACCGGCGAACTGCACAGGACGTAACCCTCCATTTCTCCCACGCCGACCATTGGGCCGTTCTTCACGCAGCGATCAAACTCTTCCAGACAAGAATCGGGGTATTTCGGATTCAAGAATACAGAACCGTAGGCACGGTTCGGAACGTGACGCACGGCCCGCATCACCCGATCGTTTTCTATTCGGAGCTGCTGCGGGGTAGGGCCGGAGACTTCCTCATCATATTCCGCATAGCCCTGAGAAAGGATGAGCCGCTCGATCCCCAGGCGGTCCATGTGCTGGACCAGAACATCGACGCGCTCTTCAGGAGTATCGCCCGGCAAGCCGTCCATGTGGCTGTGCACATCCCAGGCCCTGAAGGCCTTCAGGTCGCGTGCCACCTGCTGGCTTCCCGGCGCAGGAAGCTGAGCAGCGCCCCCTAAAATTGGAACTGCCGCGGCCAGCGCGGTTGCAGATGACAAAAACTCACGCCTTGATACGTGTTTCTTCATTCAGCTCTTCCTCCTTCAGAAACCTGGAAAAATTCGAGGCCAGACCGAGTAGCGCAGACCTCCGTATTTGAGGTCTGCGGGTTTCGGCCGAAAATCGCGAAAAGCCGCGGACCTGAACCGCGCAGGTCCGCGCTACACCTGCTGAGCCCCTTTTCGGCACCACTGAGGCCCTGATACGAATCGAAGGCGC
>JBOGJS010000097.1:0-6777 GCA_050745365.1 Terriglobia bacterium | reverse complement strand
GCGGAATCGATGGCGATCATACAGGAAATCAGCCAGCTTGAGACGCGGTTGAGGGTTGGAAGGATTTCGGGATGAAGCTTCTTCGAAGAATTGGACAATCTCGGCGTCCGTGACGGGAGGATGTCCTTTGGGAAGTCCGGCCACACCGACACTCGCGGCGCCGTTTGGGGCGTCCGCGGCTGCGCTCGGCGCAGACGCCCGCGCATTCACTGATGCGCTCGCAGCCAGCCGTTCGGGTTTTCTAGCACTGAACACGTAGCCCGCAAGGAAGCCGACGCTCAGGAAGACAATTGCCGTAATAACGGTCTCTTTCTTCATTCAGCAGCCTTCAAAGAGTGTATCGGAGGCTTCGAATGAGCGTCAAGCGGCGCAGAACAGGGGTAGTAGGTCAGTTTGATGTTGAGGCGGCTTCATGCCGCCACCTGGCGAGCGAAACTCGCCGCTACAATTTCTAAACTGACCCACTTCCGGAACCGGAAAGCACGGTAAATTGGTAAAGTTGTAGCGCGGCATTCCTCCCGCATCGCGGGACTGCCGTCTTTGGGGCCTCACGGCAGAGGTCGAGCCCTGTATTCCAAGGTCGTAAGGCCTTGTTATCTCATGGGTAAGCCAGTAAACGAGGTGAGGATGGCTGAATTTTCTGAAATACGAACTGCGAGCGAAGGCGGCGAGCCCCGCCTGCATCGGCGGCTTGGCCTTCTCAACGCGGTTTCCATCAACATGTCGAACATGATCGGCATCGGCCCGTTCATTACCGTCCCGATCATCATTGCGACCATGGGCGGGCCGCAGGCGCTCCTCAGTTGGCTGGTTGGGGCCATCCTGGCGATTGTGGATGGTCTGGTGATTTCGGAGTTAGGAGCGGCGCTGCCGGGCTCCGGCGGCACCTACGTCTTCCTCCGTGATGGCTACGGGCGCGAGCGCTGGGGAAGATTGATGGCCTGGATGTTTGCCTGGGAGTTTCTCTTCTTCGGCACTCTCGAAATCGCTTCCGGCACCATCGGCATGACCCAGTATATGACTTACCTCTGGCGGGGATTAGCCGAGCATCCCTGGGGAATGAAATTCGTAGCCGCCGGCATAGCGCTTGGCACGATGGCGTCTCTCTATCGCAAGATCAAGGACATCGCCCGGCTGATGATAATCCTCTGGATCACCACGCTCGTGACCACGGGCTGGGTGATTGTGACGGGCCTGGTGAAGATGAATCTGCACCTTGCGCTCAGCTTTCCTCACGGCGCGTTCAGCCTGAGCTTGGCATTCCTGCTGGGTCTGGGCAACGGCACGGTGGTGGTAGTTTACAACTTTCTTGGATACTACCAGGTGTGTTATCTCGGCGATGAAGTCAAGCGGCCGGAAAGGACCATTCCATACGCGGTCATCATTTCCATCTTGGTCGTCGCCGTGATTGATTTTCTCATTTCCTTTGGCTTCATTTCCGTAGTGCCATGGCGAGAAATGATCCGGCCGGGATCAGAGGCCAACCTGGCAGTTGCCTCCGTGTTTATGCGGCGTGTATATGGCAACTGGGCGGCCATTCTGCTGACCTTGATGATCCTGTTTACCGCCTTTGCCTCCGTTTTCGCGTTGATGTTGGGTTATTCACGCATTCCGTTTGCCGCGGCTCGCGACGGCCTTTTCTTCCGTTGGCTTGGCAAGCTCCATCCGCGAGGCGAATTCCCAAATCGCTCGCTGATTCTCATCGGCCTGCTCGCAACCTGCGCCAGCTTCTTCAACCTTGTCGACATCATCACTGGACTGGTCGTCGCGCGAATCCTTGTCCAGTTTGTCGCGCACACCGTTGGCCTTTTTGTTTACCGACACCGCGAGGGGACCGCGAAGCTGCCATTCAAGATGTGGTTTTATCCCGCACCGGCGGTCCTGGCGCTGATCGGATGGTTCTATATTTTCTTCAGCCCGATTCTAGGCCCACACGGGGCGAAATATGCTATTTACGCTTTCAGCACCATCGGCGCCGGCGTGATCCTCTATTTCGTTTTGGCCGCGAAAAGGCGGGATTGGCCCTACGCCCCCGTGGAGCCCCGCGGCGCGAACCTCCGCCCTTGAAGTCCGTGGCGGCTTCTGCCTTCGGCGGCCTTTGGTTGAGAACCCCGGTTTAACAGGCTGCGGAAAAACGCCTCGGAGCCGTGTCATTCCGAGCGAAGCGAGGAATCTCGCTCTGAGAAGAAAGGCCGTGCGACATTCCTCCTAATCCGGTCTAACAGCAAAAGAGCCCTTTGCTTTTCCGTCAATCCGACTTTCCAGGGATTCTGCCGTTGGGTTCCCTGAATCGCACCGCCGAGTTGGGTGGCGATAAGCGTTAGCGCGGCTACACCGCTCAGCACAGCCGCGGTCAGTATTGTTTTGCCATGCCCCCGCGCCGCTCTAGCCTTTCTCATCCCGCTATATTAAGCCAAACCCAGTGCCGGGTCGAGCGCTAGGGGACGGCATGCTTGGGGGACGGCAGCGCAGCAGCGTTGCGGGTATAATGATGACCTCATGGTCATACCTCTGACTCCAGTCCGCTTCAAAGCCCACGCGGCCAGCGCTTACGGGAACAAGCTTGGCATTGTGTGTGGGAGCGAGCGTTTTACTTACCAGGAGTTTAACGAGCGTTGTGACCGGCTCTCAGACGCTCTTTTACGGCTGGGCATAACACCAGGTGACCGGGTGGCCTGGCTGAGCTTCAATTGTCATCGGCTGCTCGAAGCATACTACGCCGTGCCGCAGGTTTCCGCCATCCTGCTGCCCATCAACATCCGCCTCAGCCCTGACGAAGTTTGCTGGGTTCTGAAGGATTCATCCCCCCGGCTGCTCTTCTTCGATCCTGAATTTGCCCCGGCAGTGGAAGGATTCACGAGCTGCGTTGATTCGATTAAACGCTACGTTTGCCTGCAGGGCGCAAGCCCCGCATGGGCGTGCGCGGAGAACTATGAAGAACTGCTTCAAATCTCCGATTCGCGGTTGCTCGATTGCACTCTGATTGACGAAAATTCCATTGCCGAGCTGTTTTACACCAGCGGCACCACGGCACATCCAAAGGGCGTGACATTAACACACCGCAACCTTTATCTGCACGCTCTTTATGTGGCTCATGCGCTGCACCTCAGGGATAAAGACATCGGCATCTACACGGTCCCTCTGTTTCACGTCAACTCGTGGGGATCACCACACACCTTCACCTTAAGCGGCGGGCGGCACGTGATCCTGCGAAAATTCGACCCGCCAGCGGCATTGAAGCTGATCGCAGAAGAACGGGTGACGCGACTGCAGATGGTTCCTTCGATGGCGGTTGCGCTGATCAATTGTGCGGATTTTCACAACTACGATCTTTCAAGTGTCCGGGAGGTTATGATTGGAGGCGCTCCGGCGAGCACCGCGCTGATTCGACAACTGGATAAGAAATTTCCTGGCGCTGCCGTAATCGGTGGTTATGGACTGACTGAGACCTCGCCGGTGGTCACCATTGCTTATCCGAAGGATCACCTCAAGGGAACAAGAGAGGAGATCGACCGGAGGCGCCGAGCGTCGGCAGGGAACGCCATTTTCGGAGTGGAGGCGCGCGTGGTGGATGCTGCCGGGAATGATGTGGAGGCGGACGGCTGCGCTGTGGGTGAACTCATCGTCCGAAGCGATACGGTAGCAGCCGGATACTGGAACCAGCCCGAGGAAACGGCCCGTGCGTTCGCCGGCGGATGGTTCCATACGGGGGACCTTGCCACCATCGACGAAGAGGGTTATATCCTCATCGTCGACCGCGTTAAGGATATGGTCTTGAGTGGCGGAGAAAATATCGCCACGGCAGAAGTTGAACGGGTCATTTACGACCATCCAGCGGTTCTTGAATGCGCGGTGATTGCTGTTCCGGATGAAAAATGGGGCGAAGTGCCAAAGGCCGTAGTCGTGCTGCGGTCCGGTTCTTCCGCTCGAGAGGAGGGAATCCTCAACCATTGTCGGCGGCATCTTGCCGGATATAAGGTGCCGAAGTCGGTTGAATTTCGTGACTCTCTTCCCAAGGGTGGCACCGGAAAGATTCTCAAGCGCCTCCTCCGCGAGCCTTACTGGGCAGGCCATAAAAAAAGGGTCCATTAGCGGTTTGGGTATGGCGGATCATCCCTTATTTGCATCCATTTCAATTCTCGAAAACCAACCCCTCAAACCACTCACAACTTTTAAAATTGGTGGTCCGGCACGTTATTTCGCGAGGGTCGAACACGAGGTGACGCCGGCACTGGAATTTGCCGAAATGCACGCTTTGCCCGTTCTCATCCTGGGCGGCGGCAGCAACGTCCTGATCAGCGATGCGGGTTTGAACGCATTCGTCCTCCACCCTTGCCGCGAGAAAATCGAGCTCGTCGACGAGAATTCAGATTGTGTCACACTCCGCGTTGAAGCCGGTGAATCTTGGGACCACCTTGTCGCTTACGCCGTCGAGCACCGGTGGTGGGGTGTTGAGAATCTCTCCCATATTCCCGGTCAGGCCGGTGCGGCCTTGGTGCAAAACATCGGCGCCTATGGCCAGCAGCTCAGCGATGTGCTCGAAAGCGCTGAAGTGATGGAGATTTCAACTCACACCCTGAAAATGCTACGGCGTGATGAGTGCGGCCTGGGTTACCGCCGCAGTATCTTTAATACTTCATCGAAGGGCCGGTATTTGATCCTCAGCCTCACGCTTCGCCTTTCAAAACTGCCAAGGCCTAATCTGGATTATGCGGATGTCAAGGCGTGGTTTGCGAGATTGGGCGAGGCAACGCCATCCCTCAAGCAAATCCGGGAAGCGATTATTACCATTCGAAATGGGAAGTTTCCTTATCCATTCGAGGAGAAGGGAGGAAATGCAGGCTCCTTTTTCAAGAACCTCATTTTGGAGCCTCAGGAATTCGAGCAGCTTGAGCGATCGGTTGTGCATGGCTTCGGTCGAGAAGCGCTCAACCGGCTACGTGCGTTTCGAGATCGATTTCATTCCTCCGACGGTATCAGGGTTCCCACAGCCTTTCTCATCGATCTTTGCGGTCTCAAAGGCTGCCATCTGGGAGGCGCCGAGGTGAATGGAAAACAGCCACTCGTCCTGATCAACAGGGGCGGGGCAACGGCGCGCGATGTGCTTCTGCTCGCCCGCCGGGTCCGCCAAACCATCTTCCAGCGCCTGGGGCTTCGAATCGACATCGAGCCGGAGCTTGTAGGTTTCGGCCCCGAGGAGCTTGAAGAGTACCTTGCGCTGGAGGGATGAGTTCATGACAAATATTTGACAACCGCCGGGAAGAAACGGCGCTATAATGCACCACGGCTGAACTTCCGAGGTAGGCTGGAGGAAATCCATGCACAAGAATTTACGAGTAGCTGGAGCGTGTATAGCCCTGGCTCTGGCTTTGCCTTGGCTCGCCCAGGGCGCCACGCTCAAGGTGGGCGAGAAGGCGCCGGATTTCAATCTTCCGGACCAGTTTGGAAAGCCGATCAGCCTCAGCCAGTTTCTAGGCAAGAAGAACGTCGTGCTGGCGTTTTACGTTCTAGCGTTTACCGGTGGCTGAACGAAGGAGCTTAAGGCGTATCAGGCTGATATCGCCCATTTTAAAAGGACAGACACCCAGGTGCTTGGAGTCAGTGTGGATAGCCAGTATGCAAACCGCGCTTTTGCGAAGCAGATTGGCGTCACCTATCCGCTACTGAGCGATTTTCAAAGGAAAGTGAGCGAGGAATACGGAATCCTAAACCCGAAAGGCTTTGCAAACCGCACCACATTTGTTATCGATAAACACGGCACGATCCAACACGTTGATCGAGCCGCAGACGCCATTGATCCCAGCGGCGCGATGCAATCCTGCAGCTTGATGGAGCACAAGAAAAAATAAAGCGTAAGCTCCCCTAGCCCTGGCAGCCCATGCGGTCTATGCTCAACGGGCAGTGCCTTGCTGCCGTTAAAGCGGGCGTTGATTTTGGCGCGTGCGTGACCCAAGACTATCTGCTCACATCCGAGGGTGTGCCGCTGGCCTTCAATTCCTTTTGCAGTTGATCTAGTTCGGCTTGGGCTTTTTTCACCGACAGTTTGGCGGCTGCCAACTCCTGCCGTTTGGCGACGATCTTCGTCGCCAGCTCGCTTTGCAGATTCGGATCGAGCGTCCGGAGCTGCTGAAGCTTGAGAAGGTCTAACTCGTTTTCGGCTAGCTTCTGTCCTTCTTTCGCGGTTGCAAGCTGCTGCCGCGCGACCTGAACACGAGCCTGCCAGTAAGCCTCGGTCCCCGGCTTGAGGCCGGGGAGAATCACCCTCTCGGAAACCTGCGCTGAAGCTGCCGCCGGATTCAGCCACAGCAGCCGCTGCAATTTATCCTGTACTTCCTGAATCTCGTTCTCATCCTCAGCAATCTGCTGCTCTTTGTCCTTGACCGCCTGCGTGCCATTATGAATGTTCTTCCGGGTGTACTCCTGCCTGAGAGTTTCATAAGGATTCGGGTAGTACTGCATCTGGCTCTGATTGAGTTTCTGCTGGAGCACAGAAAGCTCGCGCTGATGCATTTCAAGCTGTTGCTGGCGACGGCTGAGCTTGCCGCGGAGGTAGGCTATCTGCTGCACGGGTTCGGATGAGGCCCCGGCCGACTGATTGCCCTTCCCCGAAGCTGCAAGCGCACTGGAACCGGCGATTCCCAGGGCGCTGCTCTCAGTGGGCAAATTGTCGTTGGTATAAAGTGGAACGCCTTTCGTGCTTGACCGGCGTGCCTGCTGCTTCTTCGCCATTTCGACCACTGAGGGCGGAGAAGAGACAATTTGCGGTTGCTGTTTCGA
>JBOGJS010000096.1:0-22795 GCA_050745365.1 Terriglobia bacterium | reverse complement strand
CAGTACTACCAGCAGAATCCAGACCGGTCTTATGTGATGCATTGGGACTTTGACGTCCAGCGCCAGTTGAGGTCCAATATGGTTCTTTCCGTCGGCTTTATGGGTGAGCGGGGGATACACCTCATAGCCGACTACGACGATATCGATACGGTGATACCCATCGGCGTCACTTCTGCAGGGAATCTCGTTTTCCCCCCTGCCGGGACAAGCCCGAAGTTCAATACCCACTTCGGGCGCATCACCGGGGACATATTTGACGATCAAGCGTTCTATGACGGCTTGGATGTGCAACTCACCCAGCACATGAGCCATGGAGTGAGCTTCACGGCGGCCTACACGTGGGAAAAAGCCATGGATTACGACTCCTCGACATACTCCCAAAACGAGTACACCGGTAGCCTCGGTGATCCCTACCCCCTGGATATGTTTTTGAACCGCGGCTTGGCAGACTACGATATGCCTCAGCGGTTTATTTTTAGCGGGATTTGGGACGTTCCCACGCCTTCTTCCTTCACGGGCCCCGTGAAAGCGGTGTTGGGCGGATGGGAGCTGGGCAGCATCATCACGGCTGAGAGTGGCTCCCCTTTCAGTGTGGACCTGACCAGTGACCAGGCCGGGTTGTCAAGCGCCATAACCAACGAGTCAACGAGCGCTGAGCGGCCGAATTTTGTCGCGGGATGTGGCCCTCAGACTACGGGCAGTCCCAACCACTACATCAATACATCATGCTACTCGTTTCCTGTAGTCGGAACGTTGGGTAACCTGGGCCGCAACACGCTTTTCGGGCCCGGGTTGGCTGAATGGGACTTCTCCTTGATGAGGAACTTTAAGATTTCAAAGCTTGGAGAGGCCGGGAACCTGCAATTCCGCGGGGAGTTCTTCAATATTCTGAATAGGGCTAACTTCGAGATCCCTACCTCTAAGCACTTTGGGATATTCAATTCTAAAGGTCGAATCAACGCGAGTGCGGGCGAACTTACGGCGACGGCCTTGGACCAAAGAGAAATCCAGTTTGCCCTAAAGTTAATGTTCTAGCTGTAGAAGACGGAAGACAGAGGCTTGGGAAAGCCCGCCCGAATGATAAAGCCGGGTGAGCAGGGGAGCCGTCGCTTCCCTTTTCGTGCCGGAATTCAATCGGTTTTATGTCCCCGCGCCGCCTTATGATGAGCAAAACGACTTTGACCATTCGCTACCTACCCGGTGCACCTGCGAAATACCGACAAATGGGTGAACTTGGTATACAAGGGACATATGACCAGTCTGGATAATCCCGAGGTGCGCGCTCTGGCTTTCCGGCATGGCGATCCGAATAAAATCCCGGTCGAATCTTGGATTCCTGATACGCCGGGGATTAACGCGCCAGGGAATTATCAGGAGTATGCCCGCGACCCGTGGAAGCACTACATGAAGGTCAGAAGCGAGATTCTGGCCGGGACATACAAGTACTTCTATCCGCCGGTGGCGGGTAAACAGTCGGCGGCTAATCAGTAACAAGAGAGGAACGGCAGAGCAATGGATCGGGGTTTCGCCGGTCTTGTGACCGGCGAAAGTGCAGCGTCGAGACCATTCAGGTTACCCCCTCGCCTCGTTTCGCTGGCGTAGCGGGAGGGTATGCTTGTGGGGTCCAAAAGTCAGGCGGAGATCACTTCAAAAAGCATAAGGAGGGTTGATCATGACCTGGACATCGAGAGGACGCAGCTTATTCTTTTTGCTGGTGTTGGCGGGGGGCTTTTTTGCCGTTAAGGGCAAGGCGCAAGTCCTTTTTGGCACCATCAGTGGCACTGTTACAGATCCAAGCGGCGCTGTCATTCCCAACGCCCGCATTTCCATCAAGAACAATGAAACGGGAGTCACCCGAGCCAGCACCACGAACGCGCGAGGTGCCTATAGCGCCCCCGGCCTTTCGCCGGGACCGTATACGGTCTCAGCATCGGCGACCGGGTTCAAGACGGCTGTCCAATCCCACGTCACGCTGACGGTCGGCGCCAATCAAGTGGTTAACTATGTCATGCAAGTGGGGGAGGCGACCCAAAGCATTCAGGTTACCGGGGCGGCGGCTACGGTGAACCTGATCTCGTCCACCCTGAGTAACGTTGTGACACAAACGCCGATTGTCCAGCTACCGCTCAACGGGCGTGACTGGACGCAGTTGGCGCAGCTTACTGCCGGCGTGGCGCCGGTCCTGAATCAATACCTCACGCCTGGGAACCAGACGCAGCGCGGCAATGGCGTCCAGATATCCATCTCGGGAGGCCGCCCGTCGCGGAACGATTATCGCCTCAACGGGATTTCCATCAACGACTTTGCGAATACGGCGCCGGGAAGCTCGCTCGGCGAAAACCTGGGCGTGGACGCTATCCAGGAGTTTTCCGTTCTCGTTGGGGATTACTCCGCGCAATTCGGGCGGGCCTCCGGCGGAATTGTTAATGCCATCACCAAAGCCGGCACCAACCAGTTCCACGGAGACGCTTACGAATTCTTGCGCAACGACGATTTAGATGCGGCAAATTTCTTCACCAATTCGGGTAGTCTTACGAAGCCGCAGTTCCAGCGCAACCAGTTTGGGGCATCAGCAGGAGGGCCGATCAAGAAGGGCCGGGCCTTTTTCTTCGCCGATTATGAGGGTGTTCGTCAAAATCTCGGCGCTGCATCCGTGGCCGACGTGCTTACCGCCAGCGCCCGCACCGGCGATCTAACGGCGGCCGACGGCGGGACAGTGACTGTGAACCCGGCTATCGCTCAGATCCTACCCATCTACCCTCTACCGAACGGCGCTCTCCTAAGTCCGGATGTCGGGCTATTCGATTTTTCAGGGTTGCAGAAATCGACCGAGAATTATGTAACCTCCAGGCTTGATGACAGCATTTCAAGCAAAGACAGCATATTCGGGGCCTTTCTTTTCGACCGCGCCAACGTCACTGAGCCCGATAACCTCAACACGTACCTTTTCCCGGCAAGCTCTGAAAACATAGACATAACCCTGCAGGAAACCCACATCTTCAGTCCGACGCTCATCAATATTGCGCGAGCCGGATATACGCGGGCCTTCGCGGAAAACGGTAATTACACCGACGTCTTTAATCCCCTTCTGTCGGACCCTTCGCTTGGTTCTATTCCCGGCCGGGATCTCGCTGAGATTACCGTGTCCGGCATTACCACATTAAGCGGAGGCGTGGGCGGCGCCGGCGGACCCAACCTTTTCTATTTCAATACCTTCCAGGGGTCGGACGATGTGGCTCTCACCAAAGGCAACCATTCACTCAAGTTCGGCGCCTCGTTTGAACGGGATCAGAACAACACCGCGGCCCCGGATGATCCGAATGGCGACTGGTCTTTCGGATCGATCCAGGATTTTCTGATCAACGATCCCCGTCAGCTCACCGGCCTACTGCCGATTTCCGAGCCGTATCTCGGGATCCGTCAGAGCATATTCGGAGCGTATGCTCAAGATGATTGGCGGGTCCGTCCTCGCCTGACCGCGAGTTTGGGCCTGCGTTATGAAATGGCCACGGTCCCAAGCGAGGCTTTTGGCCGGACATCCGGGGTAATACCGCTGGAAGCGCCGGCAGTCACGATAGGTCCGCTCTTCAAAAATCCCACCTTGCATGACTTTTCCCCGCGCGTGGGACTCGCCTGGGACCCATTCGGCAACGGCAAGACCTCTGTTCGCGCCGGCTTTGGCCTTTACGACGACCTCCCCTTGCAGTACATGTTCGCAAACCGGATCCCCAGGACCCCGCCGTATTTCCAGGAAGGAACTGCAAAAAACACGGGCATCGGGTCGTTCCCGGCCGGAGGTCTTGCCCTCCTGACTCCGAACACCTTTCGCACCGCTTACTATGAGCAGAATCCAGACCGGCCTTTTGTGTACCATTGGGACTTTAACGTCCAGCGCCAGTTGAGGTCCAACATGGTTCTTTCCGTTGCCTACATGGGTGAGCGGGGGATACACCTCGTGCGAGACTCGGAGGACATGGATACGGTGATACCCACCATCACTTCCGCGGGGCTCGTTTTCCCCCTTACCTCGACCAGCACGAAGCTCAATCCCAACTTCGGGCGTATCGCCGCGAGCACGTTTGACAATCAATCGTTCTATGATGCCTTGGATGCGCAACTCACCCAGCACTTGAGCCATGGAGTAAACTTCACCGCGGCCTACACGTGGGAAAAATCCATCGATTACTCGTCCGTCGGATTCAGCGATAACGAGTTTGTAAATACTATAGGCAATCCCTACCCGTTGGATATGTTTTTGAACCGCGGCGTGGCGGACTACAATCTGCCTCAGCGGTTTGTTTTCAGCGGGACGTGGGACGTTCCCACGCCTTCTTCCTGGATGGGCCCCGCGAAAGCGGCGTTGGGCGGATGGGAACTGGGCAGCATCATCACGATTGAGGATGGCGAGCCTTTCACGGCGGTCCTAAACAGTGACCAGGCTGGGACGAAGACCAGTGAGGTCGGGGCGCAACAGGGCGGTCAGCGGCCGAATGTTATCCCGGGATGTGACCTGAGTACCGGCAATCCCAACGACTACATCAATACAGCATGCTTCACGTTTCCGGCAACCGGAACATTGGGTGACCTGGCCCGCAACGCGATTGAGGGGCCTGGGTTAGCTACCTGGGACTTCTCCTTGATGAAGAACATTAAGATTTCAAAGCTTGGAGAGGGCGGGAACCTGCAGTTCCGCGCGGAGTTCTTCAATATTCTGAACAGGGCTAACTTCGCGGACCCTGGCTTTACGAACTTTGCGATATTCAATTCTAAAGGTCAAATCAACGCGAATGCGGGCGAACTTACGGCTACGGACACGCCCCAAAGAGAAATTCAGTTTGGCCTAAAGTTAATGTTCTAGCTGTAGAAGACAGAGATTCCAGAAAAATGTAACTTTTGAATCTCTCGCGCCATCTGATTTGGAAGAGGGCAGGCAAGAGAACTTCATTGACCGTAGTTAGCGACAGTGTAGGCGTAACAAGACTTTGACTGGCAGCCTTTCCGTCCGGAGTATCTTCCACAAGGAAGGCTGCCCGCTCAACCTAACCAAACCTAACAATGAGATCCCTGAAGCGCGCGGCGCTAGCAAGCCGCACGACCGGGAGTCTGAGGGGCGAGCCGTGAAAATAAGAAAAGTTAATGGGCGCCGTGGCATGGCGCAGGGCCGAAAGCTTGGGGTGGCGGTTGCTGCGATCGTGGCAACCGTCGCCGGGTTGGCTATGCTGGGCGTCCGCGGACTGGCCTTTAGGCGTGGCGGCGGGGCTGCTTCGGGCGGTGTCGCGGCGCGGGACGTTCTACCTGAAGTGAACACGGCCATTGATGCGGGCATGGAATGCGGCTCCGTCCTGGCCGCGGAAGATAGTTCCAGCGTGCTGGATCCTGCTGGCGGTCCGCGCGGAGACATCGCCGCCGTACGCCGTATTGCTGATCCTTATCCTGAGTTCTCCGGAGTGGCTGGTGACGTCGCGGATGGCAGGCTTGTTTTTGGTGACGGCAACCACAGGTCGCTGATGATTTACAACCGGACCGGCGGAAGTCAGTCGCCTGAGACGACCCAACCGCGGCAGCGGATCATGGGGGACCGGACGAACCTTGGATTCATCAGCTCCGTGGCGATTGATCAGAAGACGGGCGACTATTATGCGATCGACAACGATACTGAGGACCGGATTGCCGTCTTTGCTCCCTCCGCCGATGGTAACGCTCTCCCGCTTCGAGTGCTCTACACGCCGCACCAAGCCTATGGACTTTCTTTAGATCCTCAGCATCAGGAACTCGCCGTTACGGTCGAGCAGCTCAATGCGGTTTTGATCTATCGCCTGAATGCCAAGGGTCTGGAGGCGCCCCTGCGAGTGATCCATGGACCTTCGACTGGCATGGCGGATCCTCACGGGGTTTTCATTGACCCTGAACATAATGAAATTGTTGTGGCGAGCATCGGCAATTTCCGTCCGGGCGGAGGCTTCGGAACTCCATACCTTAAGCATTTTGGGCCCCTGCTGAAATCCAAGGGGAGATTCCTCCCCCCGTCCCTCACGTTTTATTCAACTCAGAAGGCGGGGGATCAGTCGCCCTTGCGGACGATTCAGGGGCCGGACACCGGGCTGAATTGGCCCATGGCGATCACGGAGGATGTGAAGGATGGCGAAATCGCGGTTGCCAATAACGGTGACAATTCGATCCTGATTTTCAATCGTACGGAAAGCGGAGACGCCAAGCCGATTCGAGTCATCCGTGGGCCACGAACAGGGCTTGACCTTCCGTTGGGCGTCTACATTGATACCCGGCACAACGAGCTTTGGGTAGCCAACTTTGGCAATCATTCTGCGACCGTTTATCCATGGAATGCAAAAGGCGACGTAGCGCCCAAGCGGATCGTCCGCAACGCGCCTGCTGGGACACCGACGGCGGGTCTAGGTAATCCCATGGCCGTGGCGTACAACCCGGCGGAACAGGAAATTCTGGTTGCCAACTGAGTGACCGAGCCGCGCATAGCGACCTTCGCCAGGTTGGCGAATGGCAACATTGAGCCGAAGCGAGTGATCGAAGGCCAATTAACAAAGTTGGGACGGACTATGCATGGGATGACGGTGGACCCGGCGACGGGCGAAATTTTCGTGACGAATCCACTAGCGTCCGCGGTTCTAGCCTTCAGCGGAACGGCCAACGGCGATGAGCCGCCGATCCGAATAATTCAGGGGCCCAATACAGGTCTCATTTATCCTCAAGCTGTAACTTTGGACCAGGTGCACCATGAAATTTTTGTTTCCGATCCGGGCTCAAGCGCCATCTTTGTCTTTGCGGAAACAGCAAATGGTGACGTCGCGCCGCTGCGAACGATTCGCGGCCCAAAGTCCCGGCTCCACGCCACCTATGAACTCGCGGTGGATCCGGTGCGAAACTTGCTCGTGGTTGGGGTGAATAGCATAATCAGCAACAGACTTGACAGTTCAGCGCTCTACATTTTCGACCGGACGGCTAACGGTGACGTCGCGCCGAAAGCCATCATCACGGGCCCCAAGGCCGGCCTGCGGCACGTGTTTGGAGTCCAGGTTTCCGGCGGCCAGATTCTGGCTGATTCCGAAGGAGGGGATGCGAACCGTCCTTACAGCGGCATCGCTCCGCGGCCAGCCGCATTGCTCCTCAAGATGCTGGCGGCGGGTATCGCGGAAGGAGCTCCTCGCCCCCCACAGGCCAGCCAGGACCCGACGATCATCAGCCTCCCCATGCCCTGGGACAGCCGTAACGCTGGATTCATGGGGGTCTGGAGCCTGACGGATAATGGCGACGTGGCGCCGCGCTTCGTCCTGCACGGCCCTTCCACCGGGTTGGTTTCGCCGGGCTCGCTGGCCGTGGATCCCCGGCACAAGTCCGTGATCATTGAGGATAGCCCGACGAATTCCATCTATACTTTCTATCTGCCGAAACTGTTTAAGTCCACGACGGCTGCTAGCAGGAAAGATCGCTAGAAGTCTCACGGAAGAGAATCAAGGGCGCCCTCGGCGAGGCGCCTTGAACCTCATGATGGCGCGAAACTTGCTCATGCGAAGCGCTGGGACGTTTGGCCTAGCTGTCCTTTGCGTATTTCCAATCAGCGTTAAAGCCCAACAAGTCACCCCACTGAAGCTGGTCCAGACGATCCAAGTGCCTGGCGTGGAGGGGCATTTCGATCACTTTGCCGTGGATCTTCAGGGTCACAGGCTCTTTGTCGCCGAAGAGGAGCACAAGACCGTTCAGGTGTTTGACGTACGGACCTTCAAATCCATTGCCAGTATCCGCGGATTCACGGAGCCGCATTGGCTGCTTTATCAGCCAGAGTCGCACGAACTTTTCGTTACCGACGGCGACGGAACGGTCAAGATTTTCAACGCGAGCTCTTATCAACGGGTCAAGACGGTCAAGCTGGGCCTGGGGACAGATTGCATCGCCTATGATCGGACCACAAAGCGCCTTTACGTCGTGTACGGCGGCAGGGACGCGGCATCCCACTCTGCTTCGATCGGAATCATTGATACGACAACGGGTCAACACATCGGGGACATTCGGATCCCAGCGGCTCGCATCGAGGGAATGGACGTTGACGAGCGGACAAATCGTCTCTTCGTCAATATTACTTCCAGGGAAGAGGTCGGGGTCATTGACCTGAAGACGAATCGTGTCGTCGCCACGTGGCCGCTTGATTTGGTTGGCGACGCCAACGTGCCGATGAGGTTGGATGGCGCGGATCACCGCCTGTTTGTGGCCACTCGTACTCCCGCGATGTTTATCGCTATCAATACGGACACTGGGAAGGTAATCTCCGCTTTTCACATCAATATGGATGCGGATGACATTTTTTACGACGCTCTGAATCGGCGCGTTTACGTTTCCTGCGGCGAGGGATTCGTTGATGTGTTTCAACAGCGCGACCCGGCGCATTACGCTTTTCTCGCAACAATTCGCACCCGGCCTGGAGCAAGAAACTCTTTGTTCGTCCCCCAACTGCGCGAGTATTTTGTAGCTCTCCCGCAGTACGAAGGCCAGGGCGCCGCAATATGGGTTTTCCGTCCACAACCGTGAGGGCTGAATTCGTATGAATAGGTAGCAAGGAGAGAGACATCATGAAAAGAGTGACACCATCAAGGAGTAAACTTTTAATTTGGGCCGCGGGTGGGCTTTTGGCTCTGTTTATTCTCCTTCCGTTTGCCCTGTCCGGAAGGAACAAGATAGCGCAAGCTCAACCGGCTGGCTACCTCTGGGCTGGGGACCCGTGTTTGGCTCCAGATCCTCCGGGTGAAGGCGTCGCGACAACATTTCCCGCAGCCGAAGGCGGGCCGATTCAGCCGGTGCGCATGGTTGTGGATCCCTATCCAACGCTGGATGGGATTGCCCTGGACCCGGAAAACAACCTGGCGGTTATGAGCGATGAAAACCGTAATAGCGTGCTGATGTATCATCTCAACTCCGGCAGCTTGTCATCCGCCATCACACCCCCGCTCAGGCGCATTATCGGGCCGGATACCGGCGTGGGTTATATCGCGGGCGTGGCGGTTGATCCCGCCCGGCGCGAGATTTACGTCGTCAACAACGATATTGAAGACCGCCTAGTGGTGTTCCATTACGATGACGATGGAGACGCGACACCGGCGCGGACCCTGTATATACCGCATCAAAGTTGGGGAATCTCTTTGAACACGGCGCGTCACGAATTGGCCCTGACGGTTCAGCAACTCCACATGGTCGCCATCTACCGCCAGGATGCGAGCAAACTGGATCCGCCGGTGCGGATTATTCGCGGACCCGCAACGGGCATGGCTGATCCTCATGGAGTGTATTGGGACACGTCGCACCACGAAATCGTAGTCGCCAACGATGGCAGCCATTCGGTCATTACAGCGTACGGCGCCTACAATGCTCCGGTGGCCCTCAAAACTCCCTTTGTGTCGCAAGGGCGTTTTGAGGCGCCTTCAATCACCGTCTATCCGGATACGTCGCGAGGCAATGTGACGCCGATACGAACGATTCAGGGTTCCCGGACCGAGTTGGATTGGCCGATGGGCGTTGCTGTCGACGAGGTCCATAACGAGATTGCGGTGGCTAACAACGGGGACAACTCCATTCTAATCTTTCGACGGAGCGATCACGGCAACGTAGCTCCGCTGCGAGTGATACGAGGAAGCCAGACCGGAATAGTAGGTCCGGTAGGCGTTGCCTTCGATCGGAAAGACGGAGACCTCTGGGTAGCTAATTTTGACGACCACACGGCGCTGGTTTTTCCCCGCGCCGCGGCGGGTAACGCCGCGCCCACGCGAATCATTCGCAACGCTCCTGCCGGAACCCCTACTTCTGGCTTTGATAATCCGTATGCCGCCGCGTACGACAGCAAGCGCGGCGAAATTCTGGTGCCGAACTGAGTGAGCGTACCGCGAATCAGCGCGTTTGCCAGGATGGCAAACGGAGATGTGGCACCGATACGCGTCATCGGCGGGCAAGCGACCCACCTTAGCAGAACCATGCACGGGATCGCTTACGATGCCGTCGATGATGAAATCATCATTCCTGTGGCATTGGCCGCAGCCGTCCTAGTTTTCCGGGGTGGAGCAAGCGGTGACGAGCCACCCATTCGGGTGATCCAGGGGCCACTCACTCAGTTAAACCGCCCCCACACCGTGGCTGTTGATCCCGAGCACAGGGAGATCATGGTGGGTGACCGAAGTGGGAGAGGCATTCTCGTATTTCCACTAGAGGCGAACGGAGATGTGGCGCCGATTCGCGTGATCACTGGAAAGAAGACGGGACTGGTGGACATTACAGGCGTCGGAGTGGATCCAATCCACAATTTGATTGTTGTCAGCAGCACAGCGGAAATCAAGGGCTACCAGACTGGCCTTTTTATTTTTGACCGCACGGCCAACGGCAACGTAGCGCCGAAGGCTGTTATTGCTGGCCCAAAGACCGGCATCATCCGGCCTTGGCAGCTTGCCATTGATTCCGCTCAAGGCAAGATATTCGCAGCGCTGGTCAACAACCTTTACTTTGCTCCCTATACGCTCGCTAAACCGACTGCGGGACTTAACCCGGATGTAAAGATACCTATGGGTTGGGCGGAGAACAATGGAGGTCCGGGTTTCATAGGCGTCTGGAAAATTACCGACAGCGGAGACGTTCCTCCTCGCGCTGTCATTAAAGGGATGACGACGTACCTCGTCCATCCTGGGGGGGTGGCGCTCGACCCGGGAGACGGCCTGGTGTTTGCCACAGACTCGGTTCGAAACGGACTATTTACTTTCCGCGTGCCTCAGTTCTTTAAGCCATTCACCCAGATCTTGGATGCGCCTCACTAAAGGGAAGGGAAACGTAACATGTCAGAACGGCTCAGTTTGATCGCTTCTAGCGCAGTAGGCGTTTGCTTGGTGGGCATCCTGATTTCCTGCGGCGGAAAATCGTCTCAGTCTTCCCGGTCTTCTCCACCTGGCAGCACGTTCAACCACCTCCAGGGTAAAACGCCCTTGGAAACAGCCCGGAACATCTATGAGAATGAGGGGTGTAAAGACTGTCATACCATGACCACTCAGGGAGCTTTTGGGTACACGGACCGGGGCATGCAGCTCAAGAAGCAGGGCGAGGGGTGCGTTGATCTGCTGACAGCAATGAACATTATCGCCGAGACGCCGGAATCCCAATGGACTCCCGACGAGAAGCAAAAGAATCAGCGCTTTCAGACGGAGGGCTGCACCACGTGTCACCAAATCACGCCTGGAAAGATGGGGTTAACGGAATTAGGCGCAAAGCTTCAGTTCGTGCACATGTCGTGCCCGAACATAGAACACGTGTTAACGACTCAAGCTGAATCTCAGCCTTCTCCTTGACGGAGTGAATGGCCCCTCACTGCAAGTCCAGAAAGTAGTGATCCCCCCTCGCCGCAGCTTCTGGGACAACATTACGGTGCCCATGGCCTGAGGCCGGGCAAGAGAACTGCGGATAACTGAAAGGCGGCGATTCTTCCTGATGCCTGAAGTCCGAGTGCTGGGCGTGACGGGCCTTGGCGAGGTGGTGGTTGGCGATGATCTAGGCGCGATGATTGCGCAAGGCGTGATTAGGTTGGGCTGTCGCGTCAGCGCAGGTGATATTGCGGTCGTGGCACAGAAGATCGTGTCAAAAGCGGAGGGGCGGCTCGTTCGACTCGATTCTGTCGAGCCTTCCCATCACGCCCGTGAATGGGCCGAAACGTGTCAGAAGGATCCGCGCCTGATTGAAGTCATTCTTAACGAGAGCCGGCGTATCGTCCGCATGGATCGCGGTGTGCTTATCACAGAAACGCATCACGGGTTCGTGTGCGCCAATGCTGGCGTCGATAACTCGAACTGCCCGCCGGGCTTCGTGAGTCTCTTGCCTGAGAACCCAGATAAGTCAGCGATGGAGTTGCAGGTTCAGTTGGAAAAAGCGCTGGGTGCGCCTGTCGGCGTAATTATCTCTGACTCTTTCGGCCGACCGTGGCGAGAGGGACAGGTCAATTGCGCCTTGGGCGTCGCTGGCCTTGCGCCTCTAGTGGACTATCGCGGTCAGCAAGATACTTTCGAGCGTGTGCTGGAAGCGACGGTCATTGCTGTAGCGGACGAGCTCGCAGCCGCCGCGGAGCTGGTGATGGAAAAGACTAAGCATGTCCCCGTGGCCATCATTCAGGGTTTCCGGTCCGTGGGGCCTCCCGGAACCGGCCGGACGCTGATTCGGGCCTCTGAGATGGATCTCTTCCGGTAAAAGAATTGGATTATCCATCTCAACTACCCGTACCCAACAGGAGACGATAAATTGGCGAATCAGTCTGATACCGAACCTGTGACGACTAGCGCCGGACAGGCAACAAATCGAGCCATTGGCATTCTGGGAGGAACGGGACCAGAGGGGCGCGGCCTGGCGTTGCGATGGGCCCGCGCTGGGGAAACCGTTTTGATTGGCTCCCGCGACCCCCAGCACGCGGAAAGCTGCGCCGCTCAGGTGCGGCAAGAGGTTGGCGCCGGGGCACGCGTCGACGGGTTGGAGAACGCCGTCGCCGTCGCGGCTGCTGAAATCGTCGTCGTCACAGTTCCTTTCGAGGGCCACGTCAGCCTGTTGAAGAAACTCAAGCCTGCGTTCAAGCCGGGCACGATCGTCATTGACACGACCGTGCCGCTCGCTGCGAGCCTAGGCGGCCGGGCAACTCGGACATTAGGCGTATGGGAGGGCTCGGCTGCCGAGCAAGCCGCGGAAATTCTCGGAACGGAGATAGCAGTCGCTGCGGCTTTCCAAAACACTTCGGCAACCTTGCTCAACGGAGACGCGCCGGTCGATTGCGATGTCATCATCTGCAGCGACGATAAGCGAGCCCGGCAAGCCGCTTCCCGGCTGGCCGAAGAGATTCCCGGGGTCCGGGCTGTGAATGGCGGAAATCTTGAGAATGCGCGCATCGTCGAGCAGTTCACGGCTTTGCTCATCGGGATCAACATTCGTTACAACGTCCACACCGCGGGTTTGCGGCTGACCGGCCTACCTATTCCTCCGCCAGTAGGCTAAGCCGGAATTGCCTTGGGGCTCGGTTTGGCGACGGGGTGAAGCTCAACATCACCCGGACGCAGCTCCAATTCATACGTCGGCGCTACCAACTGATACCAAACTGGCCTTGCATTTGCGGGATTTTGCTGTTAACTTCGTTGCGTCCTTCGAGTTGCGCAAGCGCTAGCATAAACGGGATTAGCGATCAGTTCTTTAGAAAGACAACAATCAGGAGGGAAGTTCCAATGAAACACTTTACGATTCAGGGAACCCGGCAGATCCTGTTTGCAGCCGTGATTGTGCTGCTCAGTGGCTGCTTGGCGTACTCGCAGGCAGTTTCAGGGACCCTGTTCGGCACTGTCCGGGACCCGAGCGGCGCCGTAGTGCCAGGCGTGAAAATCGTCGCCACGAATGTCCAGACGGGCGCCGTGCGAAGGACGACGACCAGCAGTTTGGGGACCTACCAAATCCCGGGCGTTCTGGCAGGCGTCTATACCATGCGAGCCTCCATTCGCGGCTTCAAGAGTCTGATCCAGAGCGGTATCGACGTGACGGTTGGGGCGAATGTTTCCGTGGATTTTTCTCTCAGCATAGGTCAGCCTCTTCAGACTCTGCGGGTTACGGGGACTCCGCCGCAGATAGAAACGACGAACGCCACGATCAGCGGTGTCGTGGGCGCGACCGCCATTCGTCAACTTCCCCTGAACGGTCGCGATTGGCTGCAGTTGGCAACGTTGCAGCCTGGAGTGATAGGCGGCGTCGGGCAGACTCCGACGACCGGTTCAAGCGCCAGTAGCAGTGGCAGAGCCGCCCGAGGTAATGGGGAGGCTCTGGATATTTCCGGAGGGCGCGACACGGAGAATGTTTTTCTCATCGATGGGCTGATCGTCAACGATTATACCAACGCCGGACCGGGCAGCACCTTAGGGGTCAATTTGGGCGTGGATGCGATTCAAGAATTTTCAGTTTTGAGCAGTGACTACACCGCTCAATACGGCTTCAGTTCGGGGGGCATCGTGAACTCCGTCCTCAAGTCTGGCACGAATCAGATTCACGGTGACGCCTACTATTTCTTGCGGAACAGCGCTCTGGACTCCCGCAACTTCTTTGATATTCCGAACATACCAGAATTTATACGGAATCAATTCGGAGGCTCCGTAGGCGGTCCGATCCAGAAAGACAAGACTTTCTTCTTTGCGAACTTTGAGTCGCTGCGGCAGAACCTGGGTATCTCGGAGGCCTCCAATACGCTCTCAGTCGCCGCTCGCAACGGCGACTTGACTACCGGTCCTGTGACGGTGGCTCCAAACATGGTGCCTTACCTGGCCGCTTTCCCCTTGCCCAATGGGCCGGTCACAGGAGATACGGCACTGTTTTTCTTCGGAGGCAAGGCTATTGGCAACGAATACTATACAATCGGCAAGATCAACCACAATTTCTCAGATAGAACGATGCTTTACGGCAGCTACTCGTTCGACAACACTGCGAACACCTTGCCAGATCCCTATGACGAGAAACTGATTGGCACTCCGTCGCGCCGTCAGAACGTCATTTTATCGCTGGACCATGTTTTCAAGCCTACCCTGCTCAATACGGCTCGGGTGGGAGTTAGCCGGACGCATGCGGAAGACGCGGACGACATTTCTGCGATCAGTCCGAATCCAATCGTCACAAGCACGAGCTTCGGCTTTGTTCCGGGTGAGCCTGCGGGCATTATTACTGTTCCTGGCACCACGGGGTTTGCGGGCGGTCTCGGCGCGAGTGGCGCTGACCATTACAATTACACGGCCCCTCAGGCTTCAGATGATTTGACCTGGATCAAAGGGCGGCACACCGTGAAAATCGGTGGGATCGTGGATCGGATTGAATTCGACGTGATCGCCGGCAACGTGCCGAATGGCGAGTGGGATTATGGGTCGATTTCGGATTTCCTAACCTCGGCCCCTGCCCTCGATTTCACGTCTGATTTCCCCGGCGCCAATTTGGATCGGGGGATGCGCACGACGTATTTGGGGACATACATCCAGGACGACTATCGCATTCGCCCCAACCTCACTCTCAACCTGGGGGTCCGATACGAATTTGCAACACCGGTCAGCGAAGCCCACAACAAAATCGCCAATCTTCGAAACATCACGGACGCCTCGGTGACAATAGGCGCCCCTTATTATCAAAATCCCACGACGAAAGACTTTCAGCCGCGCCTGGGCGTGGCTTGGGACCCCACGGGAAGCGGCAAGACCGCCATTCGCGCAGGGTTCGGCATGTTCGACATACTCCCTCTGCCCTATCTGTTCATCAATGAGCTTCCACGATCGGTACCGTTCGCCGTCGAGGGAACTGTCAATAACCCTTCCGGCGACGCCTTTCCAGCAGGAGGCCTTTCCTTGCTGACTCCGAGTACGAACCGAGCCGACTACGTCCAGTTCAACCCGAGTCGCGCCTATGTCATGAACTGGAATTTCAGCATTGAACGCCAGCTTGCCAGTACCTTGGCCTTGACCGTAGCCTACGTCGGCTCCGGCGGCGTCCACGAGCCCGTGGTTTTTGACGACTTCAATCAGGTTCCTCCGTCTCTTGTTACCACAAACGCCAGCGGACAGTTAGTCTTCCCGACCGGCCCTACATCGCCTCAGGTCGTCAACCCCAATTTCGGGCGGATACAGTCTACTCAATGGGAAGGGCAATCTACCTATAACGCGCTGGAAGCGAACCTCGCCAAACAATTCGCTCATGGACTAGCTTTCCAAGTGGCCTATACGTGGTCGAAGAGCATGGACGAAGGATCGGCCACGTTCGGGCATGACGAGTACCTGAATGGCGTTGACAACCCATGGCCTTTTGATGCCAGGCTTCAACGGGGCGTTTCCGATTATAACGTTCCCCAAAATTTGGTGGTTAACTACACGTGGAATGTGCCCTCGCCTGCCTCGATTAAGTCTCCAGTGCCGCGGTTCCTGCTTTCAGGCTGGCAGCTCGGCGGTGTTTTCCAGGCCCACAGCGGGACTCCCTTTACTTTGACCATTGCCGGAGACCAAGCCAACACGGGGACTGACCGCTCGGACGAGCAAAGGCCGAACTTTAACGCGATACCCGGGTGTACACCTAACGCAATTAATCCAGGCCAATTTGATAATTACGTCAAGTTGCAGTGCTTCTCGTACCCGGCTTTTGGAACACTGGGCAACTTGGGGCGGAACACCTTGCAGGGTCCGGGAATGACAGAGTTCGATTTCTCGCTGTTCAAGAACGAAGCGCTTTTCGCGGAGAAACTAAAAGTCCAGTTTCGGGCAGAGTTCTTCAATGTGCTTAATAATACTAACTTCGAGCTTGGGGCCCCTGAAATTTTTGACAGCTCGGGAACTCTTGAACCCACGGCCGGTCTGATAGGCCCCCCGACACTTACAACCGCGCGACAAATCCAGTTCGGGCTGAAGCTTCTCTGGTAAGGAAGACTCCAAAACATCGTTTGACTTTACAAAAAAAACATTTTGACAGGAAGAGTTTGACTGTTATGATGGTGCAACCGGTTGCACTAATCGAGAGCGGCCTGTGCACGGTCGCGAGGCCTTCGAAGAGGGAGTTGGTCTTTAGCACCACAAAGGTGTCCATTTCAAATCCCTGGCAAGCAAGAAGACAGCCGCTAGGGCATCAACACGGACCGGGGCACACATCGCCAACATGTCACACCAGCGATGAGTTAGTGAAGCAGGGGCGGCTCAGATCGCCGGGCGTGGCTGGCAAAGGTCAATAAACCGGAATCAATCGGAAGGTCATTTTGGCACTATTTGACATTAGGGGCGCACATGAAAACTGAGGAGATCTCATTTTACAGTGAAGGAGCAAAGGTCAAGGGCATTCTCAGGATGCCGGACGCGCCCGGCACCGGTCGGCCTGGAATCGTTCAAGGTCCGGGTTGGCTGGGATTGATGGACGCCAAGCTTTACGAGCGCTATCACCAGAGTTTTACCGAAGCAGGATATGTGGTCCTGGTGTTTGACTATCGGGGATTCGGTGAAAGCGAAGGCGAGAAGGGATTGCTCCTGCCTCTTAACCAGGCCGACGACATCCGCAACGCCGTTACTTACCTTCAGAACCGGCCCGAGGTGAACCCTAACCGGATCGGATTATTCGGTTCAGGGGGAACAGGCGGCGCTAATCCCATCTATGTCGCCGCAGTGGACCGCAGAGTGAAATGCGTGGTCAGTAATTACGCTTTTGCTAGCGGCCGCGAATGGCTGCGCCGCATGCGCCGCGAGTACGAGTGGCTAGAGTTCCTAAAGCGCGTGGCGGAAGATCGCAAGAAACGCGTGCTCGAGGGGCACAGCGAGATGGTCAATCCCCGCGAGGAGCTGATGGTGGTAGCACCGGAGCGAAAAGAGACCGCCGTCAAAAAGGATGTGGATTCGCGAATCCCGGACCGGATTCCGTTGCGATGCGCGGATGCCTTGATGGATTTTCGGCCCGAGGACTATGTGGCGAGTATTTCTCCCCGCGCGATCCTTTTCATCTCCACTGAAAACGATGCTGTCACGCCGGAGGACCAAACCTTTCGTCTTTTTGAAAAAGCGGGTCCTCCCAAAAAGCTAATCCTGCAAAAAGAAACATCCCATTACAAAGCGTACACCGACTACTTCGATCAGGTGACGCCACAGATCATTGATTGGTACGATCGTTATTTGAAGTACGAGCGAGTTCAGAGCTGGGAAAGCATCCCGTAACAGATGCCTTGACGATCACACAGAGGCAAGGCCACGCTCACCCAAGTAGAGGTTGCCTAAGAGCGGAGCCCGTTAGCATGACGAGCTAGGTTGGTAGGGAAAGCCGAGAACGCTTATGCAGGTGAATATCACGGAAAACCTCAATTTGGATGCTGGCCAGGCTGAAGTATGGCGTTTACTGCGGGATACCAAGCGCCTGGCCTCGCTGATTCCAGGCGTCCAAAGCATTGCAGCATTGGAAGACCATCAACTTTCCGGCGCCTCTTCGCCGGCTGGTTCGGGACCGGCTCTTGCCAGTGACGCGGGTAATGAAAGCTACGCGGCATCCGTCGTTGAAAGCATCGGGCCGTTTCGGCTGAAGCTTGATCTTCAAATCCGAATCATGGAAACTGTCGAGCCCTCGTATCTCAAGGCGGAATTGACTGGCCTGGAGCGCGGCGGTCATAATCGGTTGAGCGGCAGCCTAACCGCGAATCTAAAATCGCTACAGCTGGAAGAAACGCTCCTAACGCTCACGGCATCCATCGAGGTCTTAGGTAAACTAGCTGCCCTGGGCGCTGCGCCCATTCGACGGAGGTCAAACGACGTTTTCGCGCAGTTCAGGGCTCGCCTGCGCCAAGAGTTTCCGGGAAAAGGAGCAGCCCCCGCGCGGGCCGGCCAGGCTGGGCCCGCCGGCCAGATTCCAGGTGAAGGTACGAAGATACTGTGAAGATCAGATGCCGCTTGAATGGCGCTCAAACGGAGCTTGACATTGAACCACGCGAGACACTTGCCGAGGTGCTACGGGAGCGCTGCGGCCTTACCGGACTCAAGGTCTCGTGCGAGGTTCAAGTGTGCGGCTCCTGTACGGTCCTAATCGATGGTCTTCCGGTAAGCGCGTGCACCTTTCTTGCTTATGAAGCTCGAGACCGCCAGATAACCACAATCGAAGGCCTTCGTGGCGAAGATGGCCGGCTTCATGCCCTTCAGCAAGCTTTTATAGACGAGTTTGCGTTTCAGTGCGGGTTCTGCACTCCGGGAATGATTCTGGCCGCTAAGTCACTCTTGGATGAAAAGCCCGACGTCACGGACGCGGAGATCGTATCCCACATGGACGGCAATATCTGCCGTTGTACCGGTTACCTGCCTATCCTGAAAGCGATTAAGCGCGCCGCCACTCAGATGAAGGCAGAGACGGTGGGGCGACCGTGAAAAGGCCCGGCGAATTCAGAGTTGTTAACCAGTCTTTGCCTCGGGCTGACGGTGTTGCGAAGGTCACCGGTCGCGCTATCTATACCAGTGACGTTGTGTTAGAAGGCATGGCGTACGCCAAGGTGCTGCGGTCCCCAGTCGCCCACGCCCGCATCGTCAGAATGGATACTTCGGCTGCGGTTAGACAGCCGGGGGTCTTTGCCGTGGTGAAGGGGGATGATCTTGGCGGCATCGATCCGTGGTACGGTCACGCGCTCAAGGATCATCCGCTATTAGCTATCGGGAAAGTCCGCTTTGTGGGTGAACCTGTAGCCGCTGTGGTAGCCTGCGACGAATCGAGCGCGCATGCGGCGCTGGAAAGCATTGCTGTCGAATACGAGGAAATGCCTGCCGTGCTCGACCCGGACACGGCTCTGGCGGAGGGCGCTCCCTTGGTTCATGAGAGAGTCTATCAAGAGGGCGAGTTCCGGGGGCTCGAGGACCAAGGCGCTGCGCGCCCAAGCAATATCTGCCAGGAGGTACATGTGGCGTGGGGTGACGTCGAAGCAGCTTTCGCCGGCGCCAGCCACGTCCTTGAGGGCGAATATTACTTTCCCATGACCTATGCCTATGCGATGGAAGCGTATGTATCGGTTGCCGATTACAAAACGGACGCACTCACGGTGTACTCCTCCGCGCAGCATCCGTTCATGGTGCGCCACGACCTCGCCTCAGTGTTTGGTTTACCGCTCAGCAGAGTGCGGGTTATTGTGCCTTTTGTTGGGGGCGGCTACGGAAGCAAGTCCTACACCAAGATCGAGCCGCTGGCGGCGGCTTGCTCGTGGAAGTCAGGCCGTCCTGTAAAGCTTCAACTGAGCGTTCAGGAAGCGATCCTCACGACCCGCGGCGACGACGCGCGCGTGCTTATCAAGACGGCCGTGGATAACCGGGGACTTCTTCTAGCGCGACAAGCAACGATTTATCTCAACACCGGCGCTTATGCTGAAAATAGTCCTCTCGTATGCAAAAAGGCAGCCAACCGCATCATTGGGCCTTATCGCTTTCCCAACATAAAAGTTGACGCTTACGCGGTTTACACCAACACCGTACCGGCCAGCTCATTCCGCGGCTTTGGAGCTGCCCAGGCAACTTTTCCCGCGGAATCGCAAATGGACGAGCTGGCGAAGAAGCTCTGCCGCGATCCGATCGAATTCCATCTCGCGAATCTCGCGCGTAGTGGCGAAGTAATCCATCCGGGCTATCGCCCGATCGATGCGGATCTGCCGGGCGACGTGCAGCTCGTAGCCCAATCCCTGGGAATGAACGAATCCCTACCGGCTGGCCGCGGGCACGCCGTCGCATGCTCGGCGAGCGACGCCGGGGCGTTTCCCGTCACGACGGTTGAGGTGCGGGTTTGTGGCGATGGTTCCGTCATCGTGCTGAGTGGCAGCACTGAGCTCGGGCAGGGTAGCCATTCCATTCTGGCTCAGATTGCCGCCGAGGAGATGGGGATCCCTTTAGAAAAAGTGCAACTGGTGGGTTCTGATACGGCCATCACTCCCTTCGAGCGTTCGACTGGGGCGAGCCGTACGACCACCCTTATGGGCCGCGCGGTTTTGGAAGCCTGCCAGGAGGCTATATCTCAAATGGTGGTCATGGCGGCGGAAGTCCTTCAGACTGAGCCTGGGGCGTTGGCAAAAGAGCAGGGCGGCGTGAGGTTTCGCGACAAGCACCTGAGCTGGGCAGAGGTCCTCAAAGCTTACTTTGGGCTATCGGATTGCAATGTGATCGGTCGCGCTTATCTGCGGCTGGCTGGAAACCTGTCTGCTTTCCCGGCATTTTGGGAAATTGGTTGTATCGGAGTCGAGGTGGCTGTAGATCAGGACACGGGCCAGATTAAAGTTCAGCGGCTTGTCACCGGCGGCGATGTGGGGCTAGCGATCAACCCGGCGCTCGCTGAAGGACAGGACCTAGGCGCCGCAACCATGGGGATGGGCAGTGGACTGTTCGAGGAGCTCGTGTATGAGGGACAGCAGCTCTTGAACGGAACAATGCTCGACTATCGCGTGCCCAAATTCTCAGACTTGCCACCCCACGTAAATCTGATTCTTATTCAAAATCAAGATGGCGCCGGACCTTACGGCGCAAAGGGCGCGGGTGAAGGTGCTCTGAACCCAGTCGGAGCAAGCCTGGCAAACGCGGTGTATGACGCGCTGGGCGTTCGAATCCGCCGATTGCCCCTCACGCCGGAACGCGTGTGGCGCAGCTTGGCCGATCGAAAGAAGTCAAAACTCAATTAGGAGGATAACCCCTGGCTATCGATCTTCTTCTCAAGGGAGCTGAGGTAATGACCGAGGGCGGCCTCGTAAGCGCCGATGTCGCCATCTCGGATGGGAAAATCGTGGGAATTGATGCGCGAAATCAGACCGCCGGCTCTAAGCGGACGGTGGATGTAACAGGCCTCCATCTGCTGCCTGGCGTCATCGACACGCATTCGCATCACCGGGAGCCCGGCTTTACCCACAAGGAGGACATCACGACCGCTACCCGCGCCTGCGCGGCGGGCGGCGTAACCGTCACCGTAGGCATGCCCAACGTGAGTCCCCCGCCAACAACTCCAGAAATTCTGAAGGACATGTTCGCACTATACGAAAAGAAGGCGATTGTCGATTACAACGTCAACCCCGCCGGCACGGTACTCGAACAGATCCCTAGGCTTGCCCCGATGGGAATCCTGGCCTTTAAAGTCTTCATGGTCGTCGATACAGGCCGTTCCTATCCTCATATGCCGGGGATTGGAGTGCACGACCACGGAAAACTGCTTGCGATTTTTGAGGCAGTGCAGAAAACCGGGCTGCCTATCATGGTTCACCCGCACGATCAACAGTTAATGGACCAGATAGAGCACGTGTTTTGGGCCCAAGGCAAGCGAGATTATCGCGCTTATGCCCAAGCCTATGCCTCGTACGACGGGGTCATTTGGGATACCGCGATCGGCGTGTTGCTTAACCTGCAGAAGGCTACCGGAGTCCGCCTGCACGTTCTCCACATTCAGACCAGCCAGAGCGCGGACATGATCAGAGCCGCGAAAGCGCAAGGCCGGCCTGTTTCCGCCGAGGTTAATCCTTGGGCGCTGTGGCTGGGCAACGACTGGCAGAACATCGAACGGCTGGGATCGTACGCTCTTTCCTATTACGTCCCGCCTCATAACGCGGAAGCGACGTGGAACGCTGTCCTGGATGGAACCGTGGATGTGATTGCCACTGACCACGCGCCGCATTTGAAGGAGGAGAAGGAACCCGGCTGGACAGACGGCTGGAAAGCGCACACCGGAACCCCCTCCGCCCAGGAGTATCTCTCGCTTTTGTTGACCGATGTCTCGAACGGGAAAATCCCTCTGGCTCGCGCAGTCGAACTCGTATCACTGAGGCCGGCGAAGCTGTTCGGCCTCTATCCCCAAAAGGGCGCGATTCGGGTCGGGAGCGACGCTGACATCGTGGCCGTCGATATGAAAGCTGAGAGGACGATCACTAACGAGAGCGTGCTAAGTAAATGCGGATGGACCCCATACGCTGGGCGGAAGGTCCAAGGCTTGCCAGTTCACACCTTGGTTCGAGGCCAGTTCGTCTTTGAGAACGGCAAGGTGACGGGAGAACCCGGCTATGGACGGATCGCGAGCCCGAAAGAGAGGAACAGCTAAAGATGGCGACAGAATATGGGTTGCTTTTGCCGCACTTCGGTGAACACACCGACCGTGAGAAGATCCTTGAGGGCTCGAAGAGGGCGGAGGAGCTAGGATTCGATTCGGTATTCGTCCGAGATCACTTGATCTTCCATCCTCACGGCATGGAAGGGAGCGATAACAGCTTCATCGACCCGTTTGTGGCTATGTACGCAAT
>JBOGJS010000095.1:0-13790 GCA_050745365.1 Terriglobia bacterium | reverse complement strand
CATCCGTTCGAGCCGGATACCGCCCATACTGCCCCAAGCACAGAATTCCGGTTGTCAGTGTGCGCCGGCGAAGTGTATGCTCAAAGTAGGGCCAACCCAACGCTGGAGTCATCGATGAATGTCCTTTTGCTTTATCCTGAGTTTCCAGATACCTACTGGAGTTTCAAGCACGCGCTGCCGATCGAGGGGAAAAAATCCGCTTACCCGCCGCTGGGTCTTCTCACGATCGCCGCGATGATGCCTCAACACTGGAACAAGCGTCTGGTCGACACGAACATCCGACCTCTCACGGATGCTGATTTGAAGTGGGCGGACACCGCGATGCTGAGTGGCATGATTGTACACCGGCAGGAAGTGCTCGGGATGCTCGCGAGATGCCGCGCCCGGGGATTGCGCACGGTGGTCGGCGGACCCATTACCAACAGCGTGTCCGAGTTGCCTCAGCATGCGGACAGCGTGGTTTACGGCGAAGCGGAAGATCTGATGGAGGAACTCATCGCCGATCTCGAGCGCGGCGATCCGAAGCCGTCTTACAAAGCGACTGCCCTACCGAGCCTTCACAAGACGCCCGTGCCCGACTTGAGTCTCATCAATACCCGCTATTACAGCGCCATGCCCATCCAGTACTCCCGAGGTTGCCCCTTTAACTGCGAATTTTGCGACATCATTGAGATTTACGGCCGCGTGCCGCGTACCAAAACTCCCGCGCAGGTGCTTGCGGAGCTGGACCAGCTTCGTGACCGCAAATGGCGGGGCTCCGTCTTTATCGTCGACGACAATTTTATTGGCAATAAGAGGAAAGCCAAGGAGTTGCTGGCCGTTCTCGCGGATTGGAACCGCCGTTATCGGCGGCCCTTCAGCTTCTTCACGGAAGCCTCCATTAATCTGGCCGACGATGCCGAGCTTCTCCAAATGATGAAAGATGCTAATTTTACGCGGGTTTTTATGGGCATCGAGACGCCGGTTGAGGCCAGCTTGAAAGAAGCCCACAAGATGCAAAATACACGCAGGAATCTTGTGGAGAGCGTCCATCGCATCCAGGATTACGGGTTGGAAGTCATGGCAGGTTTTATCGTGGGCTTCGATAACGACCCTGAAGATATATTTGACCGCCAGGTACAGTTCATTCGTGAAAGCGCGATTCCGCTGGCCATGGTGGGCATTCTGCTGGCGCTTCCGGGCACTCAGCTTTTCCGGCGCCTCACAAAAGAAGGGCGCATTCTGAATGAAGGCCACGGCGACAACATGGATCTGCGCCTCAACTTTATTCCAAAAATGAATGCTCAAAAGCTGATCCAGGGGTACAGGGATATTCTGCGGCGTATTTACACTCCAGAGGCATACTACGAGCGCGCGCTGACTTTCCTTGAGCGCTACAAGCACCCCAATCACCGACCGCGCGTGCATTCAGATTATATGGCGCTGGTCCGATCTTTCATCAAGCTGGGGATCCTCAGCGATTCGCGGTCAAGTTACTGGAAGTTCGTGGCAAAGTCTGCCCTGCACCATCGGAAGACTTTTGACATCGCGATGACGTTGGCCGTCATGGGCTACCATTTTCAGACTTTGACGAGAATTGTGTTGGGAACCGAAGTGACTCTTCCGGACGTCGTCCAATAGGCTCGGCTCCTTCCTTATCCTCTATTCCGGCGAACATCAAACGATGGAAGCCGCAGTAGAACGTCGTATGACTTGCCTCGGAATGATGAAGTGGATGAGCCGATCAGCAGCCTCTTAACCCAATACAGCCACCTGCCTACTCTTCCCCGTTCAAAATCTAATGTCCTCGCCCACGCCAGGCAAGCGCCCCGTTTTCGACGCTCGCGAAAATACCCCTCCTCGTAGCCTTATGACGCTCTGTATAATGGACGAATGCATCAATACGACATGATCGTCATTGGGTCCGGGCCGGCGGGACAGCGAGCCGCCATCCAGGCTGCGAAATCTGGCAAGCGCGTCGCTCTGATGGAAAAGCAGCAGGAGATTGGCGGTGTTTGCATTAACACGGGCACCATTCCGAGCAAGACGATGCGGGAAGCCGTGTTGCACCTTTCCGGCTACGCCTATCAAAGCATTTACGGGCCAAATTACCGGCTCAAGGAGAAGATCACGATGGCGGACCTGGCGTTTCGGGTGCAGCACGTGATCAAGACGGAAGTGGACGTGGCAGAAGCCCAACTTACTCGTAACGGGATTGACGTGGTCTATGGCACCGCAACCTTCGAAAACCCGCAAGCCGTTCGCGTTCAAGGCGCCCGGGGTGTCGCCGAATACGGTGCCGGACTTATTATCATCGCCACCGGAACCAAGCCGGCGACCTCCTCCAAGGTCCCGCTCAACAACCTCAACATTCTCAACAGTGACCAAATACTGCAGATGACGGAACTGCCGAAGACTCTGATCGTCGTGGGTGGCGGAGTAATCGGCGTAGAATACACTTGTATGTTTGCGGTGCTCGGCGTCCGCGTAATCCTGGTGGAGAAGCGCTCGCGTCTGCTCGAGTTCGCGGATGCGGAAATCGTGGAGGCGCTTTCCTACCACTTGCGGGACCGCCGCGTGATCATGCGCCTGGGCGAAGAAGTCGAAAGCGTGGAAGAGACGCCGGACGGCAAGGTGGTAGCAAACCTCGAAAGCAATAAGAAGGTTTCTGGTGACGCACTACTTTACGCCGTCGGACGCGTCGGTAATGTCGAAGAGCTGAATCTGGCCGCGGCCGGGATCACCCCGGATTCGCGAGGCCGTATTCCGGTGGAATCGGACTACCGCACCTGCCAGCCCAATATTTATGCTGTCGGAGACGTGATCGGGTTCCCCAGCCTGGCGTCGGTCTCTATGGAACAGGGGCGCATCGCGGCAGGGCGCGCCATCGGCCTCCCTGTTCAGTCCAATCCGGCCAATTATCCCTACGGAATTTATTCGATTCCGGAGATCTCGTTCCTTGGAAAAACCGAAGAGCAGCTCACCCAGGAGGATGCGCCTTACGAAACGGGCATCGCGTACTATCGCGAGATCGCACGCGGCCAGATTCGCGGCGATACCACGGGCCGCCTTAAGATCATCTTTCACCGCGAGACAAAAGAACTACTGGGAATTCACATCATTGGGGATGGGGCCGCGGAGTTGCTGCATGTCGGCCAGGCCGTCTTCATTCTCAAAGGCACCGTGGAGTATTTTGTCAACGTCGTTTTTAACTATCCGACCTTAGCGGAATGCTACAAGTCGGCGGCTTTCAACGGGCTGAATAAGCTGGCGAACCTCTAGGAACCTTATCATGGGACGAACCGTCGGTGTGTTGGCAACGAAACAGATTGCCGCGGGCCTCGTGGAGAATGGGCGATTATTAGGCCAACTGCGTCTCTATCCTGAATCGGGCGGCTCAGCTTACGTTCTGGACGGAATGCCTGCTGAGAGCATTGCGCAGGTCATTCTTCATCAGATTGAGCGAATTCGTGAAGAGGTGGAAATTGAGGCAATTGGCGTCGCGTTGCCGGGCATTGTGCGCGAAGGCATCATTGAGGACTCCCCGAACCTGCCGCAGGTCAAGGGCTTCAGGTTACAGGAGATGCTGGCGACGGCTCTCAGGGAAAGCATTCTGCCGGTTCCCGTGCGTGTCTTCAACGATGCTGACGTTATCGCCGCAGGGCTTGCTGCCGCCGAAGGCATGCTGGACCGGCTCATTCGGGTGTGGAACCTTGGGCAGGGCGTGGGATTTGGCCGTTATCCCTGGACCGGTGGCGTTTGGGAAGGTGGTCATTCGGTAGTGACGCTCGACCCGCGTGAGCGCTTTTGCGGATGTGGAGGGCGCGGGCACCTGGAAGGCATCATGGGCGGTCGCTCCATGCGCTTGCGCTTCCTCGATATGGAGCCGGAGGAAGTTTTTGCCAATGCGAAGGAAGGGGACGCACGATGCGCGGAATTCGTAAAGCTTTGGCACCGGGCGCTCGCCGCAGCCACCGCTACCAGCATTACCATGGAAGGGCCCGGCAAATTTTTCATCACGGGCAGCAACTCGAAATTCGTGGAGATTGGCCGGTTGGGTATTTATTTGCACGAGATGGTGAAGATGAGCCCGCTGCAGGGGAGCCAGCTCGAGGTGGTCTCGACCGGGGTAGAAACCGGCATCATCGGGGCGGCCGTCAACGCCGAGCTGACGATCCGGGGAGGTTGATGAGGTATGAAAGTTGCGTTTGGAGCCGATCATGCCGGATTTCAACTGAAGCAGCAGATGATCGCCGTCGCGCGCGCCATGGGCCATGAGATCGTTGACCTGGGCACGCATAGCGAGGAGCCTGTCGACTATCCGGACTTTTCGGAGGCTTTGGCACTCACCCTCTGTGAGGGGCGCGCTGTGCGCGGCGTGCTGGTTTGCGGCAGCGGCGTGGGCGCTTCCGTGGCTGCCAACAAAATCCCAGGAATCCGGGCCGGGCTTTGCCACGACACTTACTCGGCGCACCAGGGCGTCGAGCACGACGACATGAACATTTTAGTTCTGGGCGGACGAGTGATTGGAGAGGAGCTGGCGCACGAACTGATGCGCGCGTTTCTAGGTGCTCACTTCAGCGGTGAAGAACGTCACTGCCGGCGACTGGAAAAAGTGAAAGAAATTGAAGCGCGCTACTCCAGGCCCAATTCGTTCATCTAAAGAATATAAGGAGGCACGCCATGAACAACTTGAATGCGTTGGAACAGTTGGGCCAAGCCGTCTGGCTGGATTTTATTCGCCGCAGCCTCATTACCAGCGGGGAGCTCAAAAAGCTTGTGGAGGAAGACGGCGCCACCGGCGTCACCTCTAACCCTTCGATTTTCGAGAAAGCGATTGTCGGCAGCACCGATTATACGGCGGCGCTCGACGAGCTCTACGGCAAGGGTGAAACTGACCCGATGAGGATTTTTGAAGGCGTCGCCATTCCGGACATCCAGGCGGCGGCCGACGTTTTTCGCCCTGTCTATGAGAAAACCCGGCGGCGCGACGGCTACGTGAGCCTGGAAGTCTCTCCTTTCGTTGCTCAAGACACGCAGAAGACTATTGAGGAAGCCAGAAGACTGTGGAGGATGGCAGCGCGCGAGAACGTGATGATCAAGGTGCCAGGCACTGTTGAAGGAATTCCGGCCATCCGGCAGCTCTTGAGCGAAGGCATCAACATTAACATCACCCTCCTCTTTGCCGTAGAGCGTTACCAGGAAGTGACGGAAGCTTTCCTCTCCGGTCTTGAAACCTATTCCAAGAGCGGCGGGGATCTCAGCAAAATGGGAAGCGTCGCAAGCTTCTTCGTCAGCCGCATCGATACCCTTGTCGATCATCAGGCCGCCGAGCGCCTCAAAAGCGCTTCGGATGCCGCGGAACGCGCCCTGCTGCACAGCATCGAGGGAAAAGTTGCTATCGCGAACGCCAAGGTCGCTTACCAGCTCTATAAAGAGGTCTTTGCTTCGGAGCGCTGGAAAGCGCTCGCGAAAAAAGGCGCGCACACCCAGCGGCTGCTGTGGGCAAGCACCAGCACGAAGAACCCGAAATACCGGGACGTGCTCTACGTGGAGGAACTGATTGGGCCAGACACCGTGAACACCATCCCCATGCAGACGCTCGAAGCATTCCGGGATCATGGCCGGGCCCGCCTCAGTCTGGAAGAGGATCTCGATGCTGCGCACGAAACAATGGAAATGCTCGCGCAAAGCGGCATCTCGATGAAAAGCGTGACGGATCAGTTAACGAAAGATGGGGTGCGGCTCTTTGCTGATGCCTTTGATAAGCTGCTCAACGCTCTTGACCGTCAGTGCAAAGTGGGTGTCAAAGGCCGTGCGGACGGCCAGACTTATTCTCTGCCTCAGCCGCTTTCGGACGCCGTCAAACAGTCGATCGAAGACTGGCACGTCAAAGGCAGCGTCCGCCGCCTCTGGGCGCGCGACGCAACGCTCTGGACGGGCACGGATGAAGGTAACTGGCTAGGGTGGCTTGGCATTACCGAGGATCAACTTGCTCACAAGCACCATCTCGAAGCGGTTGCCGCAGACGCCCAGCAGGCGGGATTCACTCACGCGCTTCTTCTCGGCATGGGCGGATCGAGCCTTTGCCCGGAAGTGCTCTCCCGCACGTTCGGCAAGATCGCCGGCCGGCCCGAGCTTCATGTTCTGGATTCGACGGACCCCGCCCAGGTCAAGGCAACGGAAAACAAGGTGGATCTCACGAAGACGCTCTTCATCGTTTCCAGTAAATCCGGCAGTACGCTCGAGCCGAACATTTTTAAAGACTATTTTTACGAGCGCGCGCGTAAAGCGGCAGGGGACGGGAAAGCGGGAAGCCGCTTCATCGCCATTACCGATCCTGGCTCCAAGCTCCAACAACTCGCCGAAAGTGACGGTTTCCGTCACGTCTTTCCGGGCGTTCCAAGCATTGGTGGGCGCTATTCAGCTCTTTCGGACTTTGGCATGGTCCCTGCTTCCATCATGGGGGTAGATGTGCCGAAGCTTCTGGACGCGGCGGAAGTGATGGCCACTTCGTGCAGCTCCTGCGTTCCCATTGAGAAGAATCCCGGCGTGGTGCTCGGGAACCTTCTGGGGACGCTTGCCAAACAAGGGCGGGATAAAGTGACCCTGATTGCCTCGCCCGGCATCCGGCACTTTGGCGCCTGGCTTGAACAACTCCTGGCCGAATCTACCGGCAAAGAGGGGCGGGGCCTCATTCCGGTGGATGGTGAGCGTCTGGGAGCGCCCGAAGTTTACGGCAGCGACCGTGTCTTCGCTTATCTGCGCCTCGAATCGGAGCCTGACGAAAAACAGGATGCGGCTCTCCAACAGTTGGAAAAGGCGGGCCATCCCGTCGTTCGCATCTCGCTCGAAGATCGCTACGACCTTGGCCGCGAATTCTTCCGCTGGGAAATTGCGACGGCCGTTGCGGGGTCGCTGATCGGTATTAATCCTTTTAACCAGCCAGACGTCGAAGCCAGCAAAGTGGCCACGCGCAAGCTCACGGGAGAATATGAGAAAACGGGCTCGTTACCTCGTGAAACACCGATCCTCCAAGAACAAGGTATCAAGCTTTTTGCTGACCCGGTGAACGCGGAGTTTTTCAAGGCGAAGGGTAAAACTCTGGTCGATTATCTGCGGGCGCATTTGGGCCGCCTGCAGCCGGGCGACTATTTTGCCTTGCTCGCCTATATTGAAATGAATCCTCCACACGAAGAAGCTCTTGAAAACATGCGGCACGCCGTGCGTGACGCCCGGCGCGTTGCTACATGCCTCGGGTTCGGCCCTCGCTTTCTGCACTCCACGGGCCAAGCTTACAAAGGCGGGCCGAACACGGGTGTTTTCCTGCAAATCACTTGTGACGACGCTCAGGATTTGCCCATTCCTGGCCACAAATTCACTTTTGGCGTGGTCAAAGCCGCGCAAGCACGAGGAGATTTCGAGGTGCTGGCCGGCCGCAAGCGCCGGCTGCTGAGAGCACACGTCGGACCCGATGTGAAGGCAGGACTCCAGACGCTCCAAAAAGCTGTATCCGACGCGCTTGCCAGATGATCATGATGGCGAAACGGCCCCAGCGGCCCGATCAATTGTGGCCCGGATGCGCCACCCTTTCTGTATCATCCCGCGCTATCAGTTTATGCATCACTGGATTCGTTTGAAAAACGAATCCAGCGACCCTTCGCTCCGCTCAGGGCGATTCGATGAGGAGCGAATCGGCCCCCCACCTTCTCCCCAGGGAGAAGGTGCCCGACGTAGGAGGGCGGATGAGGGGTCGCTTTTCATAAGTTTGCGAGCGTCGCAAAGCGAAATGACGCACTGATGCGCGACTGAATAATGGCGCGAACTTCTCCAACTCAGCGCTAGACAAAGGGGCTTGGCGGGGCTCGCCTGATCTGATAATCTCCTGGATGAATGTTAACCGCCGGGAGGTGAATAAAAATGGCGACGAAAACAGCCAAGGCAGTGGCGCGGCCGAAGCGCCCGAAAGAAGAAGTGCAGCAGGAATTCGCGGTGATCCGCCAGGAGGTGAATGAAGCGCGGGAATCCGGAGACGTGAAGGCCGAAGAGCTGCAGAAGATGAAGGCGGCGGAAATCCGCCAGACGGTTGAAGGAATCACGGTAGAAGGTGTGGTCCAAGAAGTTTCTTCCCTGGGTGTTGAGATCTCCAGGGCGCTCTCAGAGCTCGCCGCGAAGATGACTCAGGAGGTTGATCGCCTCGCCACGGCGCGCGAGGCGGTTGAACTTGAGAGGAAAGAGCTGGAGCGGCTCCATAAAATCGATGTGGCCTCGACGGCACTCGACCAGCTTGTGCAGGACTATGCCCGCGAAAAGGATCGGCTGGAAGAGGAAATTACTTTTCAGCGTGAAGCGTGGGAAGAAGAAAAGCGGCAGTCCGAGCGCGACCGGAAGGAGCAGGAGGACACTCTTCGCAAGCAGCGCCAGCGCGAGGTGGAGGATTACGAATACAAAAAATCTCTCGAGCGCAAAAAGGAGCAGGATAAATACGAAGAGGGCATGAAGCTGCTCGAAAAACAGAATCGTGAAAAACAAGAAACACTTGAAAAAAGCTGGCAGCAGCGGGAAGCCGCACTGAAAGAAAGGGAGGACGAACTCGCGCGGCTGTCAAAGGAGGTGGAGACCTTCCCCGCTCGACTCCAAAAAGAGGCCGAGCAGGCTTCAGCGCGGTCGGTCCGCGCGGCTGAAGAGCGTTTTGAGCAGCGGATTCTTTTGCTCAACAAAGAAAGTGAAGCTGATAAGCGGCTGGCCGAATTCCAGGTGAAGTCGCTTCAGGAAATCATTGCCCGGCAAGCTTCTGAGGTTACAGCGCTTCAGAAGCAACTCGATGAGGCGAAACAACAGGTGCAGGAAATTGCCGTCAAGGCGATTGAAGGCGCTTCCGGCGCTAAGGCCCTGGGCCACATCAATCAGATTGCCATGGAACAAGCCAAACATCGACCGCCGGCAGGATAAGCCTTTTTCGCTTGAGATCTTCTGCGGTCGGGCGTTCGTGAACGGCCCTATGACACTCCCGCCATCAGGTTTTTGATAGGGCCAACTAGCAGGAACATGATCAAGCCGGCAATGAGCGCAATACCTCCCACGATGCCAAACATGCGGGGAAGAGGAAAAGATTGGTAAAACGAGGCGAGCGTCCCGCCCACGTAATTACCCACCGAGTCGGAAAGAAACCAGAAGCCCATGATGAGCCCGCCCACTCTTGCCGGCGCGAGCTTGGTGGTGACGCTCAGGCCCACTGGGCTCAGGCATAATTCTCCAAGAGCCATCAGAAAATACGTGCCGGTCAGCCAGAGTGGACTGTTGTTCGTCCTGCCCGCAACCGGGACGAGCAGCATGAAGGCCAATCCGGCAAAAACCAGTCCGGCCGCAAATTTGGACGGCGTTGAGGGATCTCGCTTGCCCAATTTTACCCATAGCCACGCAAACACGGGCGCCAGCACGATGATGAACAAAGGCTCTTCGGATTGAAACCAGCCCGCCGGAAAGCCCCCGAACAGGCTGCGGTTGGTGTTCCTCTCGGCGAAGAGATTCAAAGTGGATCCTGCCTGCTCAAAGAGCGACCAGAAAAGAGCTGATGCGATGAAGAAAGCAAAGACAGCAAATAGCCGCTTGCGCTCGTCGGAGGTCCAGTTCCCTGACAGAAAGAGCCACCCGAACATTCCCACCACGATTGCGGCAAGAGCGACGCCGAAACCATGCGAGATTTCCTGCGCGGTGACGTGAACCCAGCCGCTTGAAATCAAGCCTATCGCCAATAGCGCCAAGGCCGCCGCGACGGCAATCGCCACCGCCAACTGCCGCTTGGCCGCCGAATTCTCTTTCGGCGGCAGCCCCGCGTCCTCCAGGTTCTTCCAACCCAGCACATACTGGATCACGCCGAGAGTCATGCCAATACCTGCCAGGCCAAAGCCGTAATGCCAGTTGACTTCTTCTCCCAGATAACTGCAAGCGAGCGGCGCGATAAAGGCTCCGAGGTTAATTCCCATGTAAAAAATGGAAAAACCCGCGTCACGACGCACGTCATTGGCGGGATACAACTGCCCCACAATCGTGCTGACGTTGGGCTTGAGCAGGCCAGTACCAGTCACAATGAACGCCAGGCCCAGATAGAAAGTTTTCAGGCTGGGAATGGCAAGGCAGTAATGGCCGCAGGCGATGATGACGCCGCCATAAAGCACCGCCTTCCGCTGCCCGAGGATGCGGTCGGCAATCCATCCGCCAGGCAAGGTGGCAAGATACACCATGCCCGCATAAACCCCATAGATGGCCCCGGATTTAGCGAAGGAAAAACCCAGGCCACCCCGCTCGACGGTGGCCGTCATGAAAAGGATGAGCAAGGCGCGCATCCCGTAATAACTGAATCGTTCCCAGAACTCGGTCAGGAAGAGCGTGGCCAGCCCACGAGGATGCCCGAAGAAGTCACGCATGGAAGATGATGATCCGTTAGCTGCAGGGATAAGCCCGCCGGCTTTTTTCCTGCACTGGAAGGATTCTATCCCTCGCAATCGCTCGGTTTGGGTGTGTAGAGGCGGGTTTATCCCGCCAGGGCGGAAATGGCGGCGTAAAGCCACCTTTACCGGCCCAAAGCTGCTTGAAAAGACGATCAACGCCCCGGCGGCCGGTAAGTGTAATATCCTGGGCCGACGCGCATATTATGGATGATCGCTGCGGGAACGAGCGCGGCGATCAGCAGGCCGCCTACGGCCTGCGCCAGTGCCAGAGGCCAGATGTTCGGATGCCGGGCAAAAACTTCCGCCAGAATGATGCCGCCGACTATTGTGACGACAACGAGCACCCGGTTCGGGATGTGCGCCCCTCCAAACATCAACCCCACCAACACGGGTGCCAGGTGCGGCGTTCGCACCACCTCCATCAGCCGCCGGTGAAAATACGATTGTGCCAGATACTGCTGGAAACAGCACCATATCCCGTAGCCTACAAAGCGTTCCCACGTCGCTCGGCCGGGCCAGATGAGCTGCAGCCGATGCGTAGAAAGCGCATAGACTACGACGCCGCCGTAAATCACCGCTGCGAGCGGAAGAATAATCGCAGCATTTCCGCGTATTTCATGAAAGGTGAGCCCCAAAGCGCGTGGCGTGTCGCCGTGAAGAACGTGCGTGAAGATGATGAAGGCCAGCAGCGGAATCCAAAGAAAAGGATGCCGGCTCTGCCAGCGCCAGATGTAAAGTAAGATGCAGGCGTAAACGAGAAGAAGCTCCAGCGCCGTTGCCGCGCGCGTCCAGCGCCGGCCGGCAGGAGCGAGAAGCTTAGGCGTAGGAGGCTGCGTGCTTGCCAAACTCACACTCCACATTGTAAGAGAGATGATGAGATTGCGGAGGATTATGAAAGTCGCCGGCCTGTTGCTGCTAACGTGTTTACTGGTTGGCCGGACGGCGATTGCCGCGCCCGAGCCGCTGCAACATCACGTGCTGGTCATCTCAGTGGATGGAATGGGCGCGCATTTCTACATGTCCCCGCCATCGGGTATTAGAATCCCCAACCTGCTGCGCCTGAAACGCCAAGGAAGCTATGCCGAGGCTGTGGAGGGCGTCTATCCAACGGTCACCTATCCCTCACATACCACCATCGTGACCGGCAGGCTTCCGGCCGAGCACGGCATCTACACAAACCTTTCCTCGCGGGTGGCGGGCAAGAATCCTTTTGCCTGGTTCTGGTTTGCCAAGTCGATCCGGTCGACGACGATATGGGATGAAGCGCGCCGCCACGGCCTCACGACTGCCACGATGGGGTGGCCCGTTACTGCCGGCGCCGACGTCGATTGGGACGTACCCGAGATCTGGAAGCCTGCCAAGGTGATCGTTCCGGACCCGCTCTACGTGGCGAAGTTCATGAACCCGCAATTTGCCCTGGAACTGCTCTCTGCGCTTGGTCCACCTCGCCCCAATGCCGATAACGACGTCCTCAGAACGCGCGCTACCGTTTTCACTCTCGAAAAGCACAAACCCGATCTCATGCTGGTGCACCTGATCGACCTGGACGCAACCGAACACCACCACGGTCCTCTAAGCCCGGAAGCTGCAGCCACGCTGGGTCGCGCTGATCGCGAAATTGGCGACATTCTCGCTGCGGCGAGAGAGGCCGGACTCGGCGCCGAGACGGATGTCTTCATCGTTTCTGATCACGGCTTCTTGCCGGTCCAACGCGTGATCTCGCCGAATACGCTTCTTGTTAAGGCCGGCCTGCTTACGGCGGATGCGAGTGGGAATATTACTGGCGGGAAAATCGATACGGTTTCGAACGGCGGTTCATTCTTCATCTACTGGCCCAAGACGGAAGACTTGCGCACGGCAGTCGATCGCGCGCTCGAACCGCTACTGGACCGGCGTCTGGTGTGGGCGGTGCTCGGGCCGCAGGCGCTGCGCGACTTGGGTGCTGACCCGCAGGCGGAGCTTGCGCTCGACGCTCCGAAAGGCGCCATGTTCGGGAGCTCGGGCCGGGGCGCGCTCGTCAGCACACAACCGACGGGAGGCACCCACGGATACCTGCCGTTCCGCGCAGGTCTGGAAGCCTCCTTCATTGCCTGGGGGCCGGGAATCCGGCAGGGAGTCGATCTCCACCGCATCCGGATGACGTCCGTCGGCCCGACGATTCTGCGGGCCTTGGGCATCACGGATCCGACCTTTGGAGATTCCCCTCCGCTCAAAGATATCTGGAAAGTACCGTCCGATTAGAACTCGGACAGGTTCACCACGGCCGGCCTGGGTGCCGTGGGTATTAGGATCGGAGGGGGTAGCCACGGCATGGCCTCTGTGCCGTGGGTATTAGAATCGGAGCAAGGTAGTGTGGTGTCCACGAAATAGCTATACACATAATCTGGGTGGCGCAGACATGCCGTCTTTTGGCATGTCTGCGACTTTCAAGGATCGCAGACATCGCAAAGTGCGCGATGTCTGCGCCACCCATCGTCCGTTTCCACGTTATTCCTCTGCGGGAGCCGCAATTTCGCGGACGTTAAATGCCGAGCGCCCGGGGAATTCCGCCACCGGGCCGAGTTCTTCTTCAATCCGCAGCAATTGATTGTATTTGGCCACGCGGTCCGTCCGACTGGCCGAGCCGGTCTTGATTTGCCCCGTGTGCAGTCCGACCACGAAGTCGGAAATGAAGGTGTCTTCTGTTTCTCCCGAACGGTGAGAAACGACGGCCGTGTAGCCGTGACGGCGGGCCAGATCGATGGCGGCGATGGTCTCAGAAACCGTCCCAATCTGGTTGAGCTTGATCAAAATCGAATTCGCCGCGGCTTCTTCGATGCCACGCTCAAGTCTTTCGGTATTGGTGACGAACAAGTCATCTCCTACCAGTTGAACTTTGTCTCCCAGCTCTTGAGTCAAATTCGTCCAGCCCTCCCAGTCGTCCTGCGCGAGACCGTCTTCGATGGAAATGATGGGATATTGCTGCACCCATTCCGAGTAAAGCTTGATCATCTCGTCCGAGGACTTCTTCGACTCATCCGATTTGAAAAAGACGTATTCGCGGCCATCAAACATTTCACTGGCTGCGGGGTCGAGCGCCAGGCAGACGTCGTGGCCTGCCGAATAGCCGGCGCCGTCAATGGCCTCGAGAATCAGCTCGATGGCCTCCACGTTTGATTTCAGGCTGGGGGCAAAACCGCCTTCATCCCCCACGGACGTGAGGTAATCCTGTTCTTTCAGGACGCTCTTGAGAGTGTGAAAGATTTCAACGCCCATTCGCAGGGCATGAGAAAAGCTTTCCGCCCCCACGGGCATGATCATGAATTCCTGGAAATCAACGGTGTTGTCCGCATGGGCGCCGCCGTTCAGGATGTTCATCAT
>JBOGJS010000094.1:0-20148 GCA_050745365.1 Terriglobia bacterium | reverse complement strand
GACATCAGCACCCTCGCGCGTCGTTCGGACGGAACTACGGTGCACGTGCTCAGTGCGGGACCGTTACAGATCGAGAAGAATGTCTACACTCGCACTATCCGCTACATCGACGGAAGCAGGGTAAAACTTCTGGATGCCGCCAAGGTTAAATCCAGTTATCCCCCGAGCTATGCGGCGATTTGGAGGCGTTCTGTTCTCCATCCTCCGCCCAACTGCGTGTACGCCGGGGAGATGCTCCTTCAGGAAAACGGTGGGAAGGTGCTCGGCCAAGCCGTGGTCGAGATCCGCCCGCCAGCGCCACCTGGCTATCGCATCGAGGCGTGGGCCGCTCCGGGCCTTGCGTGTCAGGTGCTCACGTACCACACTGAGATGGAGAAGCCGGATGGCACGTATCAGCCGGCGAGTGAGAAGAAGGCGCTCAGTCTGCAAATCGGCGAACCGGACCCGCGGTTGTTTGCGCCCGGCAATGGCTATACGGAGATGCCGCCTTCGGAGTTTGGTCGAAGGCTCGGGACTTTGCTTGGGCTTTCCGTTTCCTTCACTGAATCGCCGTCGATGGTGCGGGCGGATCATGACTACAACACCCTCAGGGGAGAAAACCCGGATTGGGAGGGACACTGATCTCGGGGCGGTGGGATGACTCTGATCACATACTGCGAGGCTACCAAGGTCCTTCCTGAGCAAGTGCCTAAACCTCCGGAATGGCGAGGGCAATAGGGCGTACTTATTGTGCGAGCGGTCCAGGGGGTAGAACGTCCCGGCGGTAAGCACAGCCGCGGCAGCTCTTGCCGCTGCGGCGGGCGCTTCGATTGATGTGTTCCTCCTCGCCCGGCGTAGCCGGAACGAAGAAACCGCGTCAGCGCGCTATCGATTGATGCACTAGAAGAGAGCAGTCCGAGCCCGCAGAAGCTGTGAAAAAATTGAAAAAGCTCTTGACTAGCTATATAGCTATGATACACTGACTCCGACCGGACTTCCGGGGGAGGCCAGTATGGGCTACCAGTCGACCGTGCAGGTGATTCAACGCGGCGGCAAGAACCGCCAATGGTATTTGATCTGCCCCGCGCCCTTGGCGCAAGCCTTGGAGATTGAAAAGGGCGAAATGATTGAGTGGGTGGTGGAAGACAAACACACCTTAATTCTGAAACGCACTCCCCGGCGTCCTGCCCCAACCCTAAGCCGGAGGAGACAGCATGGCGCGTGAAAGCGAGAGCAGTCAGCAATCGATGTGGGACGGTATAGAGGTTCAGGAGGTGGTTTCGCAGCCTGTGCAGCCTGCAGTCAAGGGCCAGCCCCGGCTGGAGTCGGTGAACCGCCAGCAGGTGGTGTGGCGGACGATTGATGTTGAGCAGTTGATCGAAGAGGATCACCCGGCACGAGCAATTTGGGAACTGGTGGGTAAATTGGACTTGAGTTCTTTCCGCCAAGCCATCGGCGCTCCCTCGCTTCCCCGTTCGCTTAATCACTTTGCAAATCCCAAAAGGACAATCTCAAAAGCACGATATAGCGACATATAACGATATAACGATATAACACTTGACTGACGTTAAAGTGTGGTGTAGATTGCGTGAAATCGATTCTATTATTACGAACGTCGATAACGTCAGGAGGTAGACCATGATGCCTTCAGGAATTAGCGGCGCGCTGAAAAGGAGTGCAAAGTGCTTCACTCCCCACGCTTCACGAACGTCCCCAGACAGCGAGTCTCACTGCCCGCTCTTGCGGCAACCAGCATTGCTCAGGTGGTCCGCACATTGCCCGCTGCGCCGACTATGGCGCGCAAAAACGGTGATATTGCTTTGGTGTCTCTCCGTTCTGGCTGCATTGCCTGTTCAGGCGCAGCTCCCAACGGCCAGAGTTACGGGCATTGTGACTGATCCGTCAGGGGCCGTGATTCCCGGGGCGAAGATCACGCTGACGAATGCGAGCACCGGGGTCCCTTATAGCACGGTCTCCAACAGCACAGGACTGTACGTTGTGCCGAACCTGCCGCCCGCTACCTACACCCTGAAGGTCGAGGCGAAAGGCTTTAAGACTTACGTGCAGCAAGGCATCCCCCTGGTGGTCAACCAGGCGGCCAGCGTGAACACCATCTTGCAGGTGGGTTCTCCGGTGCAGACAGTGCAGGTGAGTGGCGCCCCTCCTCTTCTCGAAACTCAGAATGCGCACTTGGGCCAGTCGGTAAGCGGGAATATGGTTCGCGAGCTGCCGCTGGTGGGGCGAGACGCAACCAGGCTGATCGAGCTCGCGCCCGGAGTTGCCCCCGCCCCCGGGCAAAGCGCTGGCAACGACAACGGGATGAAATTCGATGCTAACGGCGGGCGCTATGCCATCACGGATGTTACGCTCGACGGCATGACCGAATCAGGTCCGGATTTTGAGGAGCGCGACATCAGGTACGTGCCCCCGATCGACGCCATTCAGGAGTTCAAGGTCGAGGAGAACAATTTCAGCGTCGACACCGGCTTCAGCGGAACTACTATTGTGAAGATGGTCATGCGCTCGGGCACTAATCAGTTTCACGGCGAGGCTTTCGAGTTTGACCGGAACAACAAATTCGATGCCAACAATTTCTTCAGTAACCGGGCCGGGGGAAAGCTTCCGCCGCTGCACTGGAACAATTTCGGGGGTACTTTCGGCGGCCCGATCCAGAAGAACAAGACGTTTTTCTTTTTCGACTACCAGGGGATTCGAACATCCTCGCTGTCACAGTTCGCTGAGGGTGTTCCCACTCAAGCAGAACGAAGCGGGGATTTCAGCGCGCTATGCGGTTATAAGGGAGGCACGTTCAATTCAGCAGGGATGTGCTCCGCGCCCGCGGGCCAGCTTTGGGATCCCTATAGCGGCACATTCGTTCCCGGGATTGGAGCGGCGCGCAGCGCTTTCATACCGTTCGACAACCTGGCGACTTATCAAAGCCCCGGCAATCCGACCCTTGCCGGCACGCCATTCCAGCCTGTGGCTACGCCGGGCAACCTGATTAATCCCACGTCCGCAAAGATTATGAAGTACTTTCCATTGCCCCAGGGCAATCCGAATTCACCCTCCTACAATCCGTACGATAATTGGGCGGGGAGCGGATCGAGCCCCAACAACAGCAATTCCATCGACCTCAAAGTCGACCGTCGTTTTGGTGCCAGCACACAGAGTAGTGCGCGGCTGGCATATGTCTGGGGGAACAATTATGACGCTCTGTGCTTTGACAACGCCTGGGATCCCTGCGGTACTGGTCCCGAAACGACCACAGACTGGAACGGTGAACTGACCATCACTCACAACTTTGGGCCGAACAAGCTGCTCACCGTGACCTATGGATTTGTCCGGGGCGGATGGATAAATCCAGGGACGAGTGCCTTCTATCCCAAATACAACGCAATCACCGACGTTGGGTTTCCTGCTTCTATCTTCAACACAGGTTACACGCCGATGACTCCCCAGATCGCCATGGACGAATACGCGAGGGGCACTGACTCAAACATTGGCGCGCAGCAGTTTCAGGTTTCTCACGTGGCGCGTCAAGCGCACGATATCTTGCCCAGTCTGGATTGGATTTTCGGCCGCCACGATTTCAAAATTGGCGGCGAGATCCGCATTTCGCAGCAGAATACTTTTGATGACGGCTACCCGCAGGGATATTTCCAGTTCGAACAGGCGGGAACAGCAAACCAATCGGGTGGATCGTTTGTCGGCGGAGACGCCATGGCTACTTTCCTCACGGGTACCAGCGTGGGAGGAAGCAGCTTTACCTGGGCCACATATGAGCGACCCGCCTGGACGGAGAAGACCTGGAGCCTTTATGCCGAGGACACCTGGCGGGCCACGAATAAAATGACAGTAAACGCTGGCGTCCGCTATGACGTGCAATATCCGGGCACAGACCGGTATAACCGTTATGAGTATTTCGATCCCACCATTCCTAACCCGCTGAAGGTTCCGGGTATGCCCAACCTTATGGGAGGCGACGTCTTCGCCAGCCCTTCGAACCGGGGGATGTACCCAACTACCTTTTATGGAGCGGTGCAGCCTCGGGTTGGACTGGCTTATCGGCTGAACGAGAAGACGGTCGTGCGGGCCGGCGCCGGGATCTTTTACGACCTAAGTCAGTACGGAGCATTCGCCGAAGATGGCACAGGCAGCCAGGATGGATTCACGGCGTCAACGCCGGGAATTTTGACGTATCAGAACGCCGGCGCGGTGCCTGGCGCGCTGATCAACAATCCTTTTCCTGGTGGTCTGGTGACTGCAGCCGGCAGTTCGCTCGGGGCGTTGACGTTTGTTGGCCTGACGCCGACTGGCGGAGTGAACTGGCCGGGCTGGCAGACTGTTCCCTCCGATTATGCTTGGAATTTAAGTGTTCAGCGTGACCTTCCCGGGAACATCCTGGTTGAGGCTGACTATGTGGGCCAGAAAGGAACGCACTGGCTCTTCGCCGGCTACACGAATCTCGACCACCTGGGCCCGTCAGTTGAGAAGCTTTCTACGGCGCAACTGACCGCGCTTGATCAGCAGGTAGCGAACCCGTTTTACGGAATAATCAAAACGGGCCCGCTGAGCTCTCCGACGATTTCGGCGGCTCACCTGAAAGAGCCTTTTCCGGAATTTAACAGCACGAACATTATCGAGCCTCCCTGGGCAAACGCCAATTACAACGCGTTGCAGTTGCGTGCGGCGAAGCGCTTTGCTCATGGTCTCGAATTCTTCGCCAATTACACCTGGTCAAAGTCGCTTAACGACACTCCTTGCAACGGCGACAACGTCTGCTGGATGGGCCTCGGCACACCTCGACTGCGGGATCCGAACGATCTGGCGTTGGAGTATGGCCTTTCCTCATACAATGATCCTCAGATTTTTAACCTCGCATACACGTATGCCCTACCATTCGGTCAGGGAAGGCGTTGGGGCTCAAGCTGGAAGACGCCGGTGGACACCATCCTGGGCGGCTGGGAGACGACGGGAATCTGGACCTTCGACACCGGAGAGCCACTCCCGATAAGTTGGAAATCGTGCGGAGTCAATATTCCAACTTACGGTTGCCAGCACGTGGACCTGGTAGGGAGGTTGCAGAAGGCCCCGGGTGTGAATCTCCAAGACTACTTCGCTAATTCAAGTTCCGCGATCGCGACCCCGGCTCCGTTCACGTTGGGGACGGCTGGTGAGCTCCTCGATATATACTCACCGGGCGCCAGGAACTTCGATCTTGCGGTCTACAAGAACTTCTCCTTCAACAAGCTTCGGGAAGGCATGCACCTGCAGGTGCGGGTTGAAAGCATAAATGCCTTCAATCACCCGCAATTTAGTTATCCCAATACGACATTTGGGAGTCCAACCTTTGGGCTGATCACCTCTCAGGAGAACTCGCCTCGGCAGATTCAGCTCGGCATGAAGCTTATCTTCTAAACCTTGGATCATCAGGGGCGGCACAGCGCTTTGTACCGCCCCTGAAGGGTTTTTACATTCGCGCCGTGGGCCAACAGTTATTCGCCTGCCTCCATGAGCTTAGTTGGCCTGACGATCTCTCAGTTGGGAAACATGAATCGCCGCAATTTTCTGAAAGGGTCGCTAAGTACCGCTGCCGGTTCGGTTCTCTACCGGACAGATTGCGCGAGCGCCGCGCTCCGAGCACCCGGGGCTTACACCGTGGTCTGGGATCTGGCCACGGCTTATCGCGAGCGAACCCCGACGCGCGAGCGAGTGTGCATTAACGGTCTGTGGCGTTGGCAGCCCGCTGCTGCGAACGCAGCCGCAGTGCCCTCCGGTGGCTGGGGCTACTTCCGCGTTCCCGATAGCTGGCCAGGCGACGGACAGACACACGACAGATTCTCCGGCCCCCAGCTTTATTTCCCCAGCCCCAGTTGGAAAGACGAGGACGTAGGCGACGTTACGGCGGCATGGTATCAGCGGGAGATCACGATACCTTCAGAGTGGCATGGGCACCGCGTCGCCCTATACGCCGAATACTTGAACTCCTACGCCGCAGTCTACGTCGAGGGCGCGAAGGCAGGAGAACTGCGTTACCCGTGGGGCGAGCTCGACCTTAGCACCATGTGCCACCCCGGCGAAAAGTATCTCCTCAGCATGCTGGTGAAGGCTCTGCCACTCCATGCCCTGATGCTCTCCTACAACAATACGAATTCCCCCGAGCGAGCGGCGGGCAAGGTGGCGCGGCGGGGATTGTGCGGTGATGTGTATCTTGTGGGCGCACCGGCCGGCCCGCGGATCACGGACGTGAAAGTGGAGACTTCGGTGCGCAAATGGCAGATTACGTTCAACACAGCGCTCGCCGCGCTCGATCCTGAGGCACGCTACATCCTGCGCGCCCGGATCAACGACGGCACCCGGCAAGTGGCGGAGTTCAGCAGCCCGGCGTTTACACCGCACGAGATCTCAAACGGTCGTATTCCTCTCACAGAGAACTGGCGTCCAGAGAAGCTCTGGGACACGCACACGCCCGAGAACCAATACCAGGCGAGCGTCTCCCTGCTGGATGGCAGTGGCAACCTGCTCGATACTGCGTTACCCGCCCGCTTCGGTTTCCGGGAGTTCTGGATTGAAGGACGGGACTTCTACCTGAATGGCACTCGCATTCATCTCCAGGCCGTGCCGCTCAACAACGGCCAGGGCGGCACAACGATGGCCAGCTATGAAGCCACGCGAGCCACCCTCCAGCGGTTCAAGAGCTTTGGCGTGAACTTCGTATATACCCACAACTATAGTTGTGTGCCCGGCTCGCACCGGTCCTTCAGTGAAGTCTTGAAGGCGGCAGATGACGAAGGCGTGCTCATGGCCTTCACCCAGCCGCACTTTGCCGATTACAACTGGACCGCTCCGGACGCCGATCAAACGAACGGCTACGCGCATGACGCGGAATTTTACGTGCACGTTGCCGAGAACCACCCCGCCGTGGTGTGCTACTCCACCAGCCACAACGCGTGCGGCTACAGCGAAGATATGAACCCGGACAAGCTTGATGGCCTATGGCGCCCGCATAAGGCCTGGTCCCTGCGCAACGCTGAGCGCGCGTTGCGAGCGCAAGCGATTATCCAAGGCCTGGACTCAACCCGCATTGTGTATCACCACGCGGGGGGTAACCTGGGAGCGATGGATACAATCAACTTCTACGTCAATTGGGTTCCTGGCCAGGAAATGTCTGACTGGTTCGGATACTGGGCCACGGTTGCCGAGAAGCCCGTCTTCACCTGTGAATACAGCGTGCCGTTTCCGTGGGACTGGTAGATGTACCGCGGCTGGTACAAGGGTAAGCGAGCGTTCGGCAATGCCCGAGTACCGTGGGAATTCTGCCTCGCGGAGTGGGATGCCCAGTTCCTCGGCCCGCGCTCTTACCAGATCACCGAAGCGGAAAAAGAAAACCTGCGCTGGGAGGCGAAGCAGTTTCGGCTGGGTCGCGTTTGGGGACGCAATGAATATCCCTACAGCCTGGACTCACAGATCTTTGTGGACCGCTACAAAGTGATTGCTCCTTACGTTACGGATAATTTCCGGTCTTTTCGTACCTGGGGTGTGTCCGGGACCTCGCCATGGATTTACGATTTCTACTGGAAACATCCAACTCCGGAAAGAGGAGTTAACAACCTCGATTTAGCCATCGACTGGGAACGCCTGCAACGTCCCAGCTTACAGCCGGCCTACCTGCGGGAAGATGAGATGCGCGCTCTCCTGGCCTTCCACCCTTCCGATTACACGCCCACGCCCGCCGCGACCGCGCTCGTACGCAACTACATGCCGCTGCTGGCCTATATTGCCGGGAACACTGCAGCCTTTACGACCAAGGATCACGATTTTTATCCTGGAGAGACGCTGGAGAAGCAACTGATTCTGATCAACAACTCCCGACTGGAGGCGGCGGCAGAGTGCGCATGGTCATTCGGCCTTCCCAGCCCGGTTGCCGGGGCGGCAAAAATCGCGCTCGCCCCGGGCAACCAAGAACGGATTCCCCTGAAGCTGGAGCTGCCCGCTGACCTCGCTCCTGGCCGGTACGATCTCGAGGCAACCGTCAAGTTTGAAAGCGGCGAGACGCAGCAGGATTCATTCTCAATCGATGTGCTGACGCGGCCTCTGGCGACACAGGCTCCCGTGAAGCTCGCTCTGTTTGACCCTGAAGGCGAAACCGCCAAACTGCTCCGCAAGATGGGAGTCCGTGCGGAGGAAATCGGTGCTAGCGATGATCTATCGGACTACGAGACGCTCATCATCGGCAAAGCCGCTCTCAAGCTCGAAGGCATGGCTCCGGACGTCAGTCGCGTACGCGACGGCCTCAAGGTGGTCATCTTCGAGCAGGCAGGCGAGGTGCTTGAAAAGCGATTCGGGTTCCGAATAGCCGAGTATGGAATGCGGTGGCTCTTCAAGCGCATTCCAGACCATCCGCTTGTGGCGGGCATTCCGGAAGAGCACTTGCGCAACTGGCGCGGCGACTCAACCACCCTCCCGCCACAGCTTACATATACGCAAACCGCGCGATTCCACTATGCGCCTCAGGTCGAATGGGCCGGCCTGTCTGTGACGCGGGTGTGGCGCTGCGGCAATCGCGGCAATGTAGCCTCCGCGCTGATCGAAAAGCCGGCCTGCGGAGATTTCTTGCCTGTCCTCGACGGCGGTTACGCCCTCCAGTATAGCTCTCTGCTTGAGCACCGGACGGGCAAGGGAATGATCCTCTTTTGCCAAACAGACGTGACCGGTCGCACCGAATCGGATCCCGCGGCTGAGGCGCTGGCTCGCAACATCCTCGATTACGTCGCCACGCGGAAGCCCGGCCCGAGCCGCACGGTGGTCTACGTAGGCGAGCCCGAAGGACTGAACCATCTGCGAGCGGCGGGCTTCGCGCCCTCAGTCTACGACGGCGGTGCTCTGAGCTCGGATAGGGTGCTCGTGGTGGGCCCGGGTGGCGGACAAAAGCTTGCGCAGGACGCCAAAAATATAGCCGAATGGGTGAAGGATGGCGGCCACGTGCTGGCTGTCGGACTCGATGGAGACGAGGCAAGCGCGTTTTTGCCGTTCACGTTGACTACCGCCAAGCGCGAGCACATCGCCTCTTATTTCGATACGTTTGGCGTGGACTCCCCATTCGCGGGTGTATCACCTGCTGATGTGCATAATCGTGATCCTCGCGATTTCAACCTGGTTTCGACGGGCGCGACGGTGGTCGGCGATGGAGTTCTGGCGAAGGCAGAAGGCATGAACGTTGTCTTCTGCCAACTTGCGCCGTGGCAATTCAGAGATTACGGCGCGCAGATGAACATTAAGCGAACCTTCCGCCGGGTTTCCAGCCTACTCGCGCGCTTGCTAGGGAACATGGGAGCGGTGAGTGGTTATTCGCTGCCATCGCACATCACAGAACCTGTGAATGGGAATGAGAAGCGCTGGCTCGATGGGCTTTACTTGGATACACCGCAAGAATGGGACGACCCTTATCGATTTTTCGGGTGGTGACGTTAGAGCAGTTGCCGCATTGACCCCTCTCCTTTCAAGAGCGATAATATAGCCAGACACGAACTGGCGATGAACCAGGGGGCGCCGCGGAGGTAGCGGAGTGGCTCTGGAGAGCGAAGTTGGTGATCGGTTTCGTCCTTCCTGCCTTTCAAACAAGGTAGAGGGTCCGCACGGGATGGCGCGTGCCAGGGGATCTTCTTTCCTGTTCTCAAGTCTAAAACTTGTCCAACGGGCATGCCTCTGGGCGCTGGGCTGTTTGCATGCGGCCATCTTTCCCGGTAGCCCTGCGCAGGCTCAGCATCATGCATGCCGCCCGACTGTGCGCAATCCAGGTGACTTTTTCCGCTCCTCAGCGTCGCTGCTTGCGTTTTTGCCACGAGAAGGCGGCCCTGGCTGAAGGCGGTCCTTACGCAGAGGTGAATGCGCATAATTCTATTTCAAGGAGGTTGATATGATTGCACCGTTAATTGGAATGCGTTTCCTTTCGTTTCTGATTCTGTTGTTTATCAGCGCCTTTGCAGCAATCATTGTGCACTGGGCCTTTCGCTACCGGTTCCTTTCGGGTGCTGAGGGCTTTTTTGGCAAGTGGATCCTGGCATGGATCTTCGCCTGGCTTGGGCCCGCTGTGCTCGGGCACTGGTGGGGTCAGGTGATGTTGTGGAACATTTACATTATTCCGGCCCTGATCGGTGCTTTCATAGGGGCCTTTACCGTCACCGCAGTGTGCAGGGCAGCCGCGAGGGCGCGAGCGACGCAAGTGACCGTCGAGCCCATCGAGCATCATCATCAGGCGGCATAAAAGCCCGCGTGTGGGGCTACAATCCGAATCGTCCAGCCCCGATCTCTCCGGGCAAGATATCGAAGCCCACGGCATCGACCGTGGGCTTCGGATCGCCCCGTAATTTACTTCCTTCGCTCGCTCGAACCGGGAAGGGGGCGAGAAAAAGAGCAAGAGGGGTGTCCTTATTCTGCCTTCCGGAAAGCCAGTGCTTGCTGGGCTTTCCGGCCGACGATTTCCTGCCTGGGGATGTTCCGTAACTCTCCAAAAAGCTTCTGTCTCATTTGTCCCGTTGATCTCCATCACACCCGTCTATCCTGCCATGCTGGGATTCGTATAGGCACTCTCGACAGCCATTGAACCCCTCGATATTGGAACGCTCGATTTACCGGGCGGGCCACGCCTCTGCCGGAACATTTTCCTGCAGGGCGAAAGCAAGTTCGGGGGAAGTATGTGGAAACGAGTGAGGAAAAAGCAGTCTGGAGGGCACGGGATGCTCGCGGTGTTTGCAATGGGCCTGATCGTGACCGCGGGCGCGACGCAAAGAGGGTGGGCTAACGATTCATTGAAAGGCCGCAAGCTGTGGCATCTATTCCCGCATACTGCTGCACACCAGCCCTCACCGAAGAAGCGAAAGCCGAGCGCGCAACTCACAAAAATGAGTCTTTTGGAATTGGGGAACATCAAGGTGACGACGGTCTCGAAGGAGCCCGAGGAAGTCTGGCGGACTCCTGCAGCGATCTACGTCATAACCCAGGATGATATCCGGCGATCGGGCGCGACCACCATTCCTGACGTGCTTCGCCTAGCTCCAGGCGTGAAAGTCGCCCAAATCGACTCAGACCATTGGGCTGTGGCCATCCGCGGACTCAACAGCCAGTTTTCACGGTATATGCTGGTTTTGATTGATGGTCGGAAGGTTTATTCGCCGCTCCAGGGCGGTGTTTATTGGGAATTTGAGATGGTGCCGCTTGAGGACATTGACCGGATCGAAATCATCCGGGGCTCGGGCGGCACGATTTGGGGACCCGACGCCGTCAATGGTGTGATCAACATTATCACCAAAGATGCTAAGGACAGCCACGGATCGCTTTTGACAGCAGGGGGGGGAAATGTAGACCGAGCTACGGGCGAATATCGCTATGGCGGCGGCGACGGCAAGACATTCGACTATCGATTTTACGGGATGGGATTTGACCGTGCTCCCGAATTCCATCCGGACCACGATCCCTATGACTCCTGGACAACGGGTCAAGCGGGCTTCAGGACAGACTGGAGCTCGCAAGGGCTTGAGTCGCTGACGATCGAGGGAGACATTTACAAGGGTGACGACGGCATCCGGACCTCCATCGCTTCTTACTCGCCACCCTCCCAGAGTAATGTGGACGGAATCGAAAACGTTTCGGGCGGAGATCTCCTGGGGCACTGGAAGCGGAAGTTCAAAAACGGTTCCGACGTGCAAGTGCGCGCTTACTTTGACCGGAGCAACCTGTTCACGCCGCAACTGGGGGAGCTTCGGGACACATTCGATGTTGATTTCATCCATTACCTCCCGCTCGGCCACCGGCAAGATCTGATCTGGGGCGCTGGGCTTGACCTCAGCCCACGAACCGTCGTTCAGACAGTGCCGACGGTGGACATACTTCCGCACCGCATGGAGGACAGCCTTTACAGCGGGTTCGTTCAGGACCAGATTGCTCTCGTTCAGAGCCACCTCTGGCTGACGGCAGGATCGAAGATAATCCATGACAACTACACGGGTTTTGAATTCGAGCCCAGCGTGCGGCTCCTGTGGTCGCCCGGTCCCCGGAAAGCGCTATGGACGGCCGTCACCCGCTCGGTTAGGACTCCGGCAGATATTGATGAAGGTCTAAGCCTGACGGGTTTGCTTGCGACGAATCCGTTTCCGATTTACCTGAGGATTCTTGGCACTGACCGGTTCTTCGCAGAGCAAATGATAGGCTACGAAGCCGGGTATCGCAGTTTACTTAAGCCCAATTTTTATCTGGATGTTGCAGCATTTCACAACGATTACAACTACCTTGAAAGCTACGGATCAATGTCGCCTTTCGTGGAAACTCCGCCGCTCCGCGCGATTCTCCCGATTCCTTACGTCAATGGAGTGATGGGCAACACCAACGGATTTGAAATTACTCCAGATTGGAAACTGAGGCGCTGGTGGGATTTAAAAGGATCCTACTCCTTCCTCGATATGAACCTAACGCCGCGGCCCGGCTTCGTCGACAGCGACAGCAACGCGGTCGCAGACGATGGCTCAAGTCCTCAAAACCAGATCACCCTCCAATCGCAATTTAATCTTCCGAGGCGGTTTGAGCTTGATCCGACTTACCGCTATGTGAGCGCTCTGCCCGCCCTCTCGATTCCGGCTTACGGCACCGCGGACTTGCGCTTGGGATGGCGCGCCAACCAACATCTGGAGTTTTCGATTGCCGGCCGGAATCTTCTGCAACCGCAGCACGCCGAGTTTACCGCTCCCGCCGGATCGCCGGTTGAGATCAGGCGGAGCGCATACGGGAAGATCACCCTTCGCTGGTGACCGGAGTCCCAAACTTTACGAGATACACCTGCCGTATGAGCGCTCTGAGACGCATTCCGCAGGACAATGTCGCTCCGTACGATCGAGGTTGCCCGCTGCGAGTGGTGGTGTTTATGGTGGCCTGGTTGCTGACCGGTGTTGCGTCGCCGTACTTGCAGGGTTCAGGTCCCACCGAATACGAGGTGAAGGCCGCGTATCTGTATAACTTCGGCAAATTCGTCCAATGGCCCCCGCGTAGCGCCGCCGGACAAACGAGCTCCTTTGCCATATGCGTGCTGGGTGAGGATCCCTTTGGCGCGGCTTTAAACTCGGCGGTGGCGGGCGAATCCATCAGCGGTATGAGCGTCGTTGTGGAGCGAATCCTGAAACCGCAAGACGCGGTGGACTGCCGTATTCTCTTCATCAGCTCCTCAGAAGAATCAGGACTGAGTGACATCCTGCAAGCGCTCGGTGGAAAGAGTGTGCTGACGGTCAGTGATATACCTGATTTCAATCAACGTGGAGGCATCATCCAGTTCGTCCTCGAAAACAACGAGGTGCATTTTGAAGTGAATCTGGACGCCGCTCGGCGTGCTGGACTGACGCTGAGCTCGCAACTGTTGAAGGTAGCGATCAGGGTAAGAAGGCATCGCCGCGTGCTAAATAATTAAGCGTTGCCGAAAAACCTCTCCGAACAGACGGTAGCACAGACCCCTCTGCTTCTGGGGCTTGTCCCACGGACGGCCACTCACAACTCGCGGACCTCAAAACCGGAGGTCCGCGCTACGGGTTTCTCATTGGTTCGATTATTTCGGACCTTTTGTAGGTTATCGCCGATGCGAAAAGTCACGGATATATCGATCACCACGGAACTGACGTCGCTGAACCTGCTGGTGAGCGGTATTGCCTTGCTCCTGGCGTGTGTAGCCTTCACGGCTTATGACTTGAGTGTTTTTCGTCAGTCGATGGTCCGAACGCTGTCGATTCAGGCGCAGATTATCGGGTTTAATAGCATCTCTGCGCTGATCTTCAACGACCCGCACTCCGCCGAAAGTACCCTTTCCGCGCTGAAAGCCAATCCCAACATCGTCGCTGCGGAAATTTACACGGTGGCTGGAAAAGCGTTCGCCGGGTACGAGCGCGGGCAGAAAAGTGTGTTCCAAACGCCTCTGGCGGTTCCTGCCAGTCGGTCGGAAATTCACTGGTTCCGCGATGGGAAGCTTACGCTCGTTCGCCGGATCGCCTTCCAGGGTAAGCCCGCCGGCATCGTCTTGCTTCAATCCAGCATGCAGCAGTTGGAGAGGCAAATGGTGCGGCGCGGTGTAATTGCCGGCGCGGTCCTACTCGTTTCTCTCACTGCGGCTCTTTTGATTTCTTCGATCTTTCGCCGGACCGTTGCAGAGCCTATCCTCCGCCTGGCGGAGATGGCGAGGACCGTGGCGCGCGAGAAAAGCTATTCGGTGCGGGTGCTTCCAAGTCGCAATCGCGACGAGCTGGCATTTCTTATGGAGTCGTTCAATGAGATGCTGGACCAAATCCAGGCGCGCGACCGCGCCTTGGAGGAGGCTCATGCCGGCCTGGAGCGGCGAGTGGAGCAGCGCACCCGGCAGCTCACCGCCGCGAACAAGGAGCTCGAAGCTTTCTCCTACTCGGTTTCCCACGATCTCCGCGCTCCCTTGCGGCAAATCGACGGGTTCTCAAAGATTTTGCTCGAAGAGCATGCTTCGCAACTTGATGCCACGGCGGGCCGGTATCTGGGGCTGATCCGCGACGGCGCAAAGAACATGGGAGAGCTTGTGGATGACCTGCTGAACCTGGGGTGGCTCGGGCGCGAGGAATTAGTTCGCAAGCCGGTAGAACTTAATCCGCTGGTCGAGAGCGTTCTCCGCGACTTGAGACCTGAATGGGAAGGAAGAAAAATCGACTGGCGCGTTGAAAGCCTTCCCACAATGGACTGCGATCGCGTCTTGATGCGACAAGTGTTCGTAAACCTGATTTCCAACGCCGTCAAGTATACCCGCCGGCGCGAAGCTGCGGTGATCGAGGTTGGGCAGATGAGAGTGAACGGTAATCCGGCCATCCTCGTCCGTGATAATGGGACCGGGTTTGAGATGCAATACGTCCATAAGCTCTTCGGTGTTTTCCAGCGATTACACCGCGCGGAGGATTATGAAGGCACCGGGGTAGGGCTCGCGATCGTCCAGCGCATCATCCAAAAACATGGCGGACGCGTCTGGGCGGAAGCGGAAGTGGATAAAGGAGCGACATTTTTCTTTACCCTCGGAAGCGGCAAGGACACCCTCGGTTCAGAAGCAGAGGTGAGCCATGATTCGAAAGGAAATTGAGATTCTCCTGGCAGAGGATAACCCTGCCGATTTGGAATTAACTCTTCATGCGTTTCGTCAGAATCGACTGGCGAATACTATCCAGGTGGCCCGCGACGGCGCGGAGGTTTTGGATTTCCTGTTCCGTCGCGGCGCGTACAGCGCTCGCAGCAACTCGCTGCCTCGACTTGTTTTGCTCGACTTGAAGCTGCCGAAAGTAGACGGGCTCGAGGTGCTGCAGGCGATTCGTTCTGATGAACGAACCCGCCTGGTTCCCGTAGTCGTGCTGACTTCATCCAAAGAACAGCGGGACATTGTGGAGAGCTACCGCCTTGGCGTCAACAGCTATCTTCAAAAACCCGTGAGCTTTGACCAATTCCAGGAAATGATCCGCGAGCTTGGCTACTACTGGCTGCTCGCAAACCAAGTGCCTGCCACGGAATAATTGAAGCGCCGCCGTCGCGGCAGCCTGTGCGACTCTATACGTGTTTTCGGTGCAGTCGACCATCCAGACGCCTCAAACCCGCGAACCACCCTGATCTTGACTTCACCGAGTGCTGCTCAAGGGTAGCGCTCAAAGCAAACCGTATTGGCGTGGCGCAGCTCTGGTAGCACGTTTCCATAACTCGTGCTACGATGGGCTACGCATGCACATCCCCGACGGTTATCTCAGCCCTTCATCCTGTGCGATTCTGTATGGCGGCGCGGTGCCATTTTGGGGCATCGGCTTGCGGCGAGTGGGGAAGCATTTTCAAACTCGCCGGGTGCCACTCATCTCCGTCTTTGCTGCCTTCTCCTTTGTCATTATGATGTTCAATCTCCCCATTCCGGGCGGGACCACAGCCCACGCCGTCGGGGTGGGAATCGCGACGATCGTGGTTGGGCCGTGGGCTTCGATGCTTGCCATCTCCGTAGCGATTTTTATCCAAGCCGTTTTTTTTGGGGACGGCGGCATCACCACCTTCGGTGCCAACAGCTTCAACATGGCCATTATCGGCTCGCTGGTTGCCTACATCGCATATCGCATCATCGCGCGCCGGAGTGCGATCACCTCATCACGCCGGGTTGTCGCGGCAGCGCTGGCCGGGTATCTCGCGATCAACGCTTCCGCGCTCTGCGCGGCTATTGAACTGGGGCTTCAGCCCCGGTTTTTTAAGGATGCCACGGGAGCGCCACTCTATGCTCCTTACCCACTCAGCATCGCGGTTCCCGCCATGATGATTGCCCACCTGACTTTTGCAGGCCTCGGCGAGCTGGTGATTTCCGGAGGAGTCGTAGCTTACCTGCAGCGGGCAGACCCTTCTTTGTTGAGGCTCACAGCCCCAGGCGTGCCCGCCTATGAAAAGAAAGAAAGCCGAAGCGGCTGGAGTGCCACAAGGCCACTTTGGCTTGCCACGGCCCTGCTCATGGTGCTGACTCCTCTGGGTATTCTGGCAGCGGGTAAGGCATGGGGAGAATGGAACGTGCATGACTTTTCCAATCCCGCGACCCGCAGGAAGATCGCGGCGGTTTCCGGGAATGCAACACCACCGCGGCGTGCACCGCAAGGGCTGCGGCATCTCTCCTCTGTGTGGACGGCCCCTTTCCCCAACTATGCTCCCTCGTTCGTGCGGCGGCCTGCCTTCGGCTATTTTCTTTCGGCTGTCTTTGGCACGGGAGTTATCTTCCTGCTCGCGCTTTTACTAAGCCGCCCCGCCCGACGCAAAACCTACGAGGAAGAAGAAGCTGTAATGAAAGCGCATACTGGAGGAACCTGAGCCATGTCCAAGATGCGACGCGGGCATGGCTTTGTGGAACGTACCATCACGGCTTTGGCTGAGGCCACAGAGCATGCTTTCTACGCCGAAGATCGTTCGAGAGCGCACGGCCTGCTTCAGAGTCTTGATCCCCGTGTTAAGGTTCCGAGTATTCTAGTACTGATCGTCGCGGTCGCGGCGGCCCGCAAGCTCTGGGTTATCGTGGGGCTCTTCGCGGTCGCGGTGCTCATCGCCGCGCTGTCACGTGTGCCTGTTCAGGTGCTTCTAAAGAGGGTCTGGATTGCCGTGCTCTTATTCACCGGGGCGATCGCGCTGCCTGCACTCTTCGTTACCCCAGGACGAGCGCTGTATCACCTTCCCGTCTCAGGCTGGCCCATTACGGCCCAAGGCCTGACGAGCGCCGGTTTCTTGATAACCCGCGTTGAGACGGCGGCCACGTTCTCCGCCTTGCTGATCCTTTGCACTCCGTGGAGTCAGGTGTTGAAGGCGCTTCGGGTGCTAAGGGTTCCGGTGGTGGTGGTGGTGATCCTGGGGATGACCTGCCGCTATCTCTTCCTGCTGCTCGAAACCGCGCGGGATATGTTCGAATCACGACAGAGCAGGATGGTGGGAGAACTCAGCGGTGCTGAGCGTCGTCGTTTGGCGTCCGGTAGCGTGGGTGTTTTGATCTCCAAGAGCCTTCAACTCAGCTCCGACGTTTTCCTGGCGATGCAAGCGCGGGGATTCCGCGGTGAGGTTTACCTGCTCACTGAATTTCAAACCCGCCCTCTCGATTGGGTCATGCTAGCTCTCTTTGGCGCGCTGGCTGCAGCGGCCTTTAGGCTGGGGCGGTAAATCATGGAGACGACGGATCCGATTTTTGACGTTCGAGATGTCACTTACCACTATGACCAAGTGGCGGCGCTTGATAGGCTGGCCTTGACCCTGAGAGCGAGGGAACGGGTCGCTCTCCTGGGAGCCAACGGCTCCGGCAAGTCCACGCTGCTCCGCATGCTGGATGCTCTCTGCTTTCCCGATAAAGGCAGCGTCCTGTTCTGCGGCGAGCCACTCACCGAAGAGAGGCTGCAGGACGATTTATTTGGCTATAAGTTTCGTCGTCGGGTGGGTCTCGTCTTTCAGAATCCCGACGTCCAACTCTTCTCTCCCACCGTTTTCGACGAACTGGCGTTCGGTCCACTCCAGCTTCGCTGGACCAAACAGGAGATTCGCTGCCGAGTTCTGGAAACGCTGGAAATGATGGAGATCACGCATTTGAAAGACCGATCGCCCCATCATTTGTCAACGGGAGAGAAGAAGCGTGTGGCTCTTTCCTCAGTGCTCGTGCTCGATCCGGAAGTCCTGCTTCTGGACGAGCCGACTGCGGCACTCGATCCGAGGAGCGAAAGCCATATGATTGATTTTCTCTTGCGCTGCCGAGGCAGCTCGAAGACCGTGGTGACCGCCACGCACGATCTCGATCTCGTCCCGGAGATCGCCGACTACTGTTACGTTATTCACGGTGGCCGGGTTCTCGCCCAAGGCTCCCCTGCAGCCATTTTGGCGGATACGACGCTGCTGGCGCACGCCAACCTTCTCCATGCCCACGCCCATGTCCATGCATCCGGTGAGTTGCATTCGCATCCCCACCTCCATCACCACGAGCATTGAGGCCGCTGTGGTAGACTCAACAGTTTGTGACAAGGAGAGGCTGAAGTGCTGAAAATAGGAATTGTGGGGCTTGCACAGGTCGGGAAAACGACTTTTTTCCGGATCGTGACGAAGTCCCACGGAACGGGACTCTCGACGGGTAGAGCCGAATCTCACGTCGCGGTCGTGAGTGTTCCGGATCCGCGTCTCGATCGGCTCAGCAACATGTTTCATCCGCGGAAAACAATTCCTGCAAACATCGAATACGTCGATACTCCTGGAAGCGTCATCGATCTCGCTCGCGCCGGACTCGAAAGCGCTGCGCTGCGGGAAGTCCAGGCACTGGCGCACGTGGTTCGAGCATTTGATGCCGAGCCAGGGGGCCTCCTGCGCGATCTGGAAACGGTCGAGTTGGAGCTAATTCTTTCCGACCTGAGTTTGATCGAAAAGAGATTGGAGCGCCTGGAAAAGGACATCAAGAAACAGAAGAATCCTGCTCTCGAGCTGGAGCTTCAGACGCTCAGCAGGTGTAAGGTGGCTCTGGAGCAGCAGCAGCCCCTGCGTGAGGCGGCGCTTTCGCCCGACCTGGAGCGTGTGGTAAAAGGTTTCATGTTCTACTCTCTCAAACCCGTGCTTTATATCCTGAATCTCGCGGAAAAGGATGTGGCGCGCACTGGACAGGCGGAAGAATTTGCGCGCGCGGCAGGCCTGAAACATAAACCTCATACCATGATCACCGCAATCTGCGGCAAGGTGGAGGCCGAACTCGCTGAACTCGGGGAGATGGAAGGCGCTGAATTCATGAGGAGCTTCGGTCTGGCCGAATCCGCCATTGCGCGTGTCATTCGGTCGAGTTACCAGTTGCTGGGCCTGATTTCGTTCTTTACGGTGGGTGAAGATGAGTGCCGCGCCTGGACCCTGCGATCCGGAGCCACGGCCCTGGAGGCGGCAGGAGAAATCCATAGTGACATTCAGCGTGGCTTCATCCGGGCCGAAGTGGTCGCCTATGACGATCTCGTTGCGTGTGGCAGCCTCGCCGAAGCTAGAAATCGTGGACGCCTGCGGCTGGAGGGGAAAGAATACCTCGTCAAGGATGGCGAAATCGTTCACTTCCGGCATTCCGGTTAGAAGAAAGTTTGAGGTGCCAGTCGCCTCTACTCTGTTTTTTCACGGCTGGGAGCACGCATCATTGGACGCGACGATTCGAATGAAGTGATCTGACATCGAAAAAGGGGCGCGAGGAAGCCGGCATTTGGGCATGTGGCAAGTAACGCAATTATGAGTGGCGACGGGGCAGGCGTAGGCTTGGCCCGCGGCCATCCTTCTGGACGGTCTCGAGGGATGGCAGGAAAGGCAAGCTGCATCGTAGGCAGCGGGATTGCGCTGGAGCGGTTGGTGCGGGTCGTGACAGGTGAGGCAACTGATGCGCCGGGTCATGATCCAGCACTGGCTCATTTCGAGCCGATAAGGCTCATAGTGCACGGTATCGAGACCGTGAAGTCCTTCCAGGGTAACGAGCCGGGACGTGCGATGGCACTCTCCGCAGAAATTCTCGATCTCGACGGGCTCGAGGGTGGCCGGGTTAAAGATCGATCGACGGGCAGCCTCGCCGCTCGTGCCTTTTTGGCTCAGTGCCACGTGGCGCGCGCCCGGGCCGTGGCACGCTTCACAACTCACCCCTTC
>JBOGJS010000093.1:0-5704 GCA_050745365.1 Terriglobia bacterium | reverse complement strand
TGTCTGCATTGCAAGATCGTAAGTCTTTGCTTTTATAACAAACATTTTGAAGCCTGTCATTCTGAGCGCAGCGAAGAATCCCGGTATTCCGTTTTGCCAAATACAGAGATTCTTCGCTCGCTAGTGCTCGCTCAGAATGACAGTTCGTCTGGTTGCGGCTGAAGTCCGCGCTGCGCCACCCAGATTACCTGTATACCCCTATTTCGAGGACACTACACTTGGCGAGCGAAACTCGCCGCTTCAATTCAAACCGACCCACGATGACCCACGATCTCGCGGTATCGGCGCTCGAAGCCATCGCGCTACAATAGGAACGTCGCACGCTTCGCGCAGTCGTTTGAAGAGCGCGGAGGGGGACACGAATGCGGGCCGCCCGGTTATGCGAGGCTCCTCCAATTCCCGCTCGGCTCGCCCAACCTTGCGCTTGGGGATTATCTCCGTTCGCGCGTCAGGAGCCCTTCTCTCATGTGCCGGGACTCTTGCTGGCTTTAGCGCACTCGCGGTCGGGCAATTCAGTGGACCGAGCACCGGAGGCGCGCGCGCTTGACCTTTCTATCTTTTCGCGTCGTCTCTTTCCGGCTGGGCAATTACCGCCCGGGCCGGCTGGTCTTATACATCACCTTAGCGGTCCTGCTTCAACCCTGCACTCCCGCCTATCCCCGCGGCATCACCGGGAAGGACAGGTTTTTTCTCCAAAACCTCTCTTACCGGTGTTTTCTGTTTTTCTGGGAGCAGGCGGACGCTCACACCGGCCTCGTGCCGGACCGCTCCTTGGTCGTCGGCCTGCCGGAAACCGGGGCGCGACGGGATGTCGCGAACGTTGCGGGCACTGGCTTCGGGTTGACGGCTGTTTGCATTGGAGCGGAACATCACTGGATCACCAAAGCGCAGGCTCGGCAGCGGATTCTGACAACGCTGGAATTCCTGGCCTACCGCGCTCCCGAGATCCACGGATGGTATTACCATTGGATGGATAAGACCAACGGTCATCGTATTCTATCGAGCGAGATCTCCTCAATCGACACGTCCCTGCTGCTGGCGGGAGTGCTGACCACAATGCAGGCGTTTCCACGGGACCGCGAAATCGGGCGTCTGGCCCTCCTCATCTACGACCGTGTGGATTTCCAATGGATGCTCAACGGCAGCCCTAACCTGCTGTCGCACGGCTGGCGGCCGGAACGCGGATTTCTGGCCGATCGGTGGGATTCGTATTCCGAGTTAATGCTTCTCTACCTTCTGGCCATCGGCTCCCCCACTCATCCCATCCCACCGAGCTCCTGGTACGCATGGCGGCGGCCGCTTGTTCATTTCGAAGGTTACACGTTTGTGGGTGACCTTCCACTCTTTACACAGCAGTACGCGCAGGCCTGGGTGGATTTTCGCGGGCGGCGGGATGCCCCGCCCTCGAACATCGATTACTTCCAAAACTCCTTCATCGCTACAGAAGCCAACCGCGCGTTCTGCATCTCCTTAAGCCATGCGTTCCCAAAGAGCTACTCCGAGAATGTATGGGGCCTTACAGCTTCTGACAGCGCTAATGGATATATGGTGTGGGGCGCGCCAACCAACACTTCGATTATCGACGGCACGGTGGTGCCGTGCGCTCCGGGCGGATCGCTGATGTTTGCTCCCCACATCTGTCTGACCGCGCTCGAAACCATGGTAGCGCGGTTCGGAAGCCGAATTTACAAACGGTACGGCTTCGCCGACGCGTTTAATCCCACCACCGGATGGGTGGATAATGATGTTATCGCGATTGATACGGGCATCACCTTGCTGAGCGCGGAGAATCTTCTGGACCAGGGCGTCTGGCGCTGGTTCATGCGCAACGAAAGCATCCAGCGCGCCATGAAGCTGGCGCGGCTACGTCCGGAACACACTTTCCAGGGAGCCCTACGCCGCTAACGCATTCTGCGGGACTGGGGGCTGCTCAAGCTGGGGATCGAGTGACGGCCGTATTCAGGACGGAGAAAATATGATCCCGGAAGTAAACCGCAGACGCTTTCTGGCTTCAATGGCCATACCTCTGGCGAAACCTTTCGATGCGGCGCTGGGTGAGCAGGCCACATCCCCGGCCCCGCCCTCCCCGGCAGGAAACCCCGTGAAATTTACGGTTGACGCGCGCCATTCCATCGGAGCTTTTGACCATTACTGGGAGTCTATCATTGGCTCGGGGCGGGCCTCGCTGGCACTACGTTCGGATTATCAAAAGGATCTGCTCCAGGTTCGCGAGCGCGCCGGGATCCAGGCGGTGCGCTTCCACGGAATTTTTGATGATGACACCGGTGTATGCACCCTGAGTCCCAGGGGTGATGCGGTTTACAATTTCCAATACGTCGATCAGATCTATGACGCACTGCTCGACGCGGGCACCCGGCCCTTCGTCGAATTGAGCTTTATGCCAACGGCCATTGCGAGCGGTAAAAAGACGGTCTTCTGGTACAAGGCGAACGTGACTCCTCCGAAGGATATGAACGCTTGGGTGGAAATGGTTACTGCCTTTGCGCGCCACCTCTTCAGCCGATATGGCGGGGCCGAGCTCAGTGGATGGTTTTTTGAGGTCTGGAACGAGCCAAACCTTGATTTTTGGTCAGGCACGCAAGCGGAGTATTTTGAGCTTTACCGACGCACCGCTGCCGCCTTAAAGTCCGTTGATAAACGTCTGCGCGTGGGCGGCCCGGCCACGGCGGAGGCTGGCTGGGCGCCCGAATTCATTCAATATTGCGCCCAGCGGAATGCCCCTCTCGACTTCTTCAGTACTCATATCTATGCCAACGATCCCCAATCTAAGGTTTTCGGCGGCGAACCCCATTACGCGCTCGAGGACGTCATCCCTCTCGCCTTGCGAAAGGTGCGCAATGAGGTTACGGCTTCTCCTATGGCACACCTGCCCATTTTTATTACGGAATGGAATTCTACCTACATGAACGATTCTGCCCTTACGGACACATCGTTCAACGCCGCTTTTATCGTTTACACGCTCAGCCGGTGCCGCGGCCTGGTGGACGCCATGTCTTATTGGTGTTTCAGTGATGTTTTTGAGGAGCAAGGCATCGCCAAAGACATCTTCTGGGGCGGCTTCGGACTGATCGCCATGCGCCGCATCCTGAAGCCTTCATTTCATGCTTTCTCTTTGCTGCACCGCCTCGGGAATGAGCGCCTTTCAGCAGGAAACGGCCCGGCCATCGCCACTCTTCGCGCCGACGGGTCCGTAGCGATCATCGTGTGGAACCAAATGCGGCGCGGCGAGCACGGCAATCTGGAACCGGGCACGTCCCTCTCGGTTCGCATGCTGATTCGAGGCCTCGCTCACAGAAACAAGCTCTCCGTCATTCGGGTAGACGACGAACACGGATCAGCCCTTCCCGCATACAAGCACATGGGCAGTCCACAATATCCGACGAAGCAGCAACTCGAAGAGCTGCGCCAAGCCGCTGAGTTGCCTCACCCGGAAAGCAGCCTTGTTGCGGGAGGAACAGACACCGAAGTTCCCATCGAGCTGCCGCCTGGCGGAATCGCCCTACTCGAATTCAACGCGTGAGCCCGCGGCGCTCTCTTCGGCTTCAGGCGCCAAGCTGGCTGGACCGTTGTGTGTAAGCTTTTTGCAGGTAGTGGTTCGCAAGGTCGAGCGCTCCCTGCGTATTGTCATTCGTGTGCAAGGCGCGCTGATACTCGTTGAGCGCTCGGTCGCGCTCGCCGATCGTGTCAAATATCTCTCCGATTTTCAGGTAGCTCCACACTTCCACCCAGCGAGGTTGAAGATCGCCGTTGAGAGAGTCCTGGAACTCTTCGAGGGCAGCATTGTAGTTGTGCAGCGTGAAGAGGATATCCCCGATCCGGTAATGGGCAAGGGAATCGTTTTGGTTATCTTTCAGCACGCTCCGGTATTGTCGGATGGCCGCGAAATACTCTTGCGCCTGAGCAAGCTGATCGCCGCGGGCCATCTCGACCAGAATCTTGATCTTCGGCGTGTAACGTAGAATATAGCTGCCAGGATCAATGACCACCTGCAGAGGCCGCCGAGGCGTGTTCACCGTGAAATCCGCTGTAGTACCGATCATTTCAAGGCGCTGATTCACAGGATGGCTCCCTTGAACATAGACGCGGATATCAATGGGCATCCGGAAAATGTCGAGGTCCTGCTGGAGCGTTCCGACCACCTGATAGCCTGTTTGCGTGCGGTAGATTGCCCATTGATGCTTGAACTGTGGGACGCCGGTGGAATCCACCCACTGTGCGAAGAAATAAGTAAGCGACTGCTTCCCACTTGCCTCAGCCAGCTTCTGAAATTCATTTGTCGTAATTGATTTCCAGGCGTACTGGCGAGCCATGTTCTGAAGCGTCTGGAAGAAAGCTGGGTCTCCCATCACCCAGCGGAGCATGTGCAACACCATCGCTCCCTTGTCAAAGACGACGGAGGTATACTCCGGGCTGAATGGGTGCAATTGGCCTGCCTGGGCGATCGGTGCGGCGCTTTCATGGGTCAAAGCGCCAATCTCAACCTGGTGCATTCGGTTCTCGAAGGCAGTTTCTCCTTCTGAATCCTGAATGAAAAGCGCAGCCGAATAGGTGGCCAGACCTTCGTCGAGGAAGGCGTCATCGGGCGTTGCCGGGCTCACCAGGCAGCTCCACCACTGGCGGGCAATCTCGTGCGACAAAAGCTCACCATCCGGCGGGTCGGTAAAGCCCCGGTCGGCCAAGGCGACCACACCGGGCGCGGAATAGCCGCCCACCGTGTCGTTGTCGATATCGACAATGGCGAGGTTTTGAGACGGAAGCACGCCAAATTTGCTCCCGTAGAATGCAAGCGCCTTCTCGGCCAGCGGACCATATGTGGCGGCGTATGAGGCTTCCTTCTGCTTCAGATACAGCGTGATGTTCACCCCCGCCGCCGCCGTTGGATACGCGTTATATTTACCCGCAATGATGGTACCTGGAAAAGAATCGTGGGTGTATTGGAAGGTGTAAGTAACGCCCGATCCGTTCGAGATGGGCCCCGAAGTTTCACCGGAGGCAATCACGGTCTCGCCTTGCGGGACGGTGACGCGCATGAGCGCCGAGAAACGGTCCAGACCCTCGCCACGTATAGGAAACCAACACGACGGATAAAGGAGATACGAGCCCTCGGGCCCCACATATGCAAGCCTCAGCCCCTCAACCGGGCTTCCGTCGGAAGAAACCAACTGTCCGCTATAGACGACGGTCACAGTGGCAGGGGTCGCCGCCGGAAGCGGGTTTGGAGATGATAGTGTCAGATCCAGCCCCTGCTGCGAGACCTGCCAAGCTTCGCCACCCGGTCCCGACGCGCTCTTTGCGCGCAATGCGCTATCCAACCTGAAAAAAAGGCTATTGAGGTTTGCTCCCGGAACCAGGCTGATCTCCGCCTTTGCCTCCAGCATATGGGTTGAAGGGTAGAGCGTGACGTCGAGGGAGTAATGAGTAACCTGGAATTGTGGAGCGCTTTCCTGCGCCCAACCCGCCACCGCCAACAGAAAAACGCAGACAGCCGCGGCAAGGGGAAGCGTTAACCTCGATGCCGGATATCGCCTTTTGAGCGCTTTGATTAGTCCCGCCGAATTTTTGTCGTTTCCAGGCACCTTGTTCAACTCTGTCGTTCTCCTGCTCCGAAAATTTCGGCGCAAGACCCCTCACCCGGCTCACTCTGCTCGCCACCCTCTCCCCACGGGAGAGGGCTTAAAACCGC
>JBOGJS010000092.1:0-3579 GCA_050745365.1 Terriglobia bacterium | reverse complement strand
GGGGCGATAGGATCCCACCTCCAGGCAGTGCAGGGGGCATACAAGGACTTTCGGGAATTGGCTCGTTCGATCGCAACCCGAACGGAGATCAAACTGCCATGAGCGACCAACCCAGGCTCATCGAAGTGGCCTTTCCGCTGAAGCAGGCGTCGCTGGATTCGGTGCATGAGAAAAATGTGCGGCATGGGCATATCTCGACGCTGCACATCTGGCCGGCGCGGCGTCCGCTCGCGGCGTGCCGGGCAGCGCTGATCGCTACTCTGCTTCCTGACCCCGGCACACCTGAGAAGCGAAGGGAGATTCTCGAACGCCTCGCGGGCAGGGTTGTCGAAAAAATCGAGCGAAAGAAGATGCCCTCCGGCAAAATCGTCGAGCGAAAGAAGGAGGAGACGGTCGGCGGCATCCTGCACTGGGGCCGCGAGTCGAGCCCCGACCTCGACTGGTTTCGTGACGAAATTCGCAAGGCCTATGGCGGGCGCGCGCCCAAGGTGCTCGATCCGTTTGCGGGCGGCGGCGCAATCCCTCTTGAAGCGATGCGCCTCGGCTGCGAAGCGACGGCCATCGACATCAACCCAGTCGCCTGGTTCATTCTGAAATGCACTCTCGAATACCCGCAGAAACTCGCCGGGCAAAAACGGCCATTGCCCAAATTCGTTCTCAAGGATCGCGAGTTCATGGAGGCGTTTTTCAAGGCCCAAGGTTTCAAAGGAGCGTTGCTGCGAACCCAGCTTGAGAAGCTTGGCCTCGGCGAGAACCCCGCGCCTCTTTTATCTGGCACGACGCTCGATTCGCTGCATCTGGACGCCGATCTTGCCTGGCATGTGCGGGCGTGGGGAAAGTGGGTGCTGGATCAGGCACGGCGCGAGCTCGCGCGGTTTTATCCGACCTACGCCGACTTCCAACCACTCACCCCTCACCCCCGTCCCCTCTCCCCGGGGGAGAGGGGGGACCGCATAGCGGTGGGTGAGGGCGTTCGCGAAGCGAAGAATCTCGCTCCGCGACTCGTCCCGCTTACCGAAGATGGCAAACCCGACATCGACGCGCTGAATGCTGAGTTCAGCAAAGAATATCTGAAAGACCCGCGCAACCCGCGCTGGATCGCGAAGGCCACAGTAGCCTATCTTTGGGCGCGAACGGTCGCGTGCAAGAATTGCCGAGCTACGATTCCTCTCCTTAAGACCCGCTGGCTCTGCAAAAAGGACAGGAAGCGCGTGCTCTTGACCATGGAGCTGAACGTTGAGAAGAATGGCACCGTTTTTGGCGTCCAGAACGACGTTCCGGTTGTCGGCGGAAACGCGGCCCAGCGAAGAGAGCATGATAAGCGAATCGGCCAAGGAACGATGAGCCGCAACGGAGCCTGGTGCCCATGCTGCGGCAAGCTGGGGACCGTAGCGATGGAAATGGAAGACATCCGGCAGGAGGGGCTTCATGGCCGCTTGGGCGCTGAGATGACCGCCGTCGTCGTGGATGGACCGAACGGGAAGGAGTACCGCCTGCCGAGGCACGAAGAGCGGCGAATGGCCGAAGCGGCTCGCGAGGAATTGGGACGCGTGTTTGCCGAGATTCCCTACGGGTTGCCGGAAGAACCCGTCCCTCAGGGGGCAAGTCGTGTGGGCGGTGGCTCCGCGTTTACGGTCTTTCTGTACGGACTCCAGCGTTGGTGCGACCTCTTCACGCCTCGCCAGCTTTTGGCGCTGGGCACTTTCGTCAGGCAAACAGGGAACGTCCGGAAGGAATTGTCTGATCGAGCCTATACCGACTACGAAGCAGAAGCAGTAATCGCATTTCTTTCGATGATGCTAGACCGCCTGGCAAACCAAAACAGTAACGTCTCGAGATGGAACCAGGGAGGTGAAAAGGTCGAAGGAACATTCGCCCGTTTCGCGCTGCCAATCCTTTGGGACTTTGCAGAGGTCAATCCCCTGGGTAGCACAACGGGCGGTTACCCTAGCGCCTTCGACTGGGTGAGCCTCGTAATCGCTCACCTTACGACTGCCAAGACAAAGAACTCCGCAGCAAGAGTGATAAGCCGCTCAGCAACTGTTACCGCTGGCCAGCAAATGGCGGATCTCGTCATAACAGACCCTCCTTACTACGATGCAATCCCGTACTCGGACCTGATGGACTTCTTCTACGTGTGGTTGCGCAGGGTACTGCACGGTTTCTCTCCCGAAATCGACGAAGCGTTTGAGCAGCCATTATCTCCAAAATGGGATCATGTAAAGAACGACGGTGAGCTGATCGACGACTCCAGCCGCTTCGGAGGAGACAAGGAAAAATCGAAACTATCTTACGAAGACGGAATGTTTCGAGCGTTCCAGGCGTGTGAGCGTGCACTTAAATCTGACGGCCGCTTGGTAATTGTGTTCGCCAACAAGCAGCCAGACGCTTGGGAAACGCTGGTCTCTGCCATAATCCGGGCAGGCTTTGCTGTGGATGGTAGCTGGCCCATTCAGACTGAGATGGGAACGCGGAATCGGGCCTTGACCTCGGCTGCATTGTCGTCTTCCGTCTGGCTCGTATGCAAGAAGCGGCCTGAGGCCGCGAAGCCAGGCTGGGATAATCTCGTGCTGGAAGAGATGCGCGAAAGAATTGCGCTCAGGCTGCGCGATTTTTGGGATGCCGGCATTCGTGGCCCGGATTTCGTTTGGGCGGCGACAGGGCCAGCACTTGAAGCCTACAGCAAGCACCCGGTGGTGAAGAAAGCGAATGAGCCGGGAAAGATCCTGGAGGTGGCGGAGTTCCTGCGGCACGTGCGGCGGATGGTGGTTGATTTCGTTGTTGGCTGCGTGCTTTCGCACAACGGCGGGGCTGAAGGCGCTTCCGGCCTCGACGATGTGACTACCTACTATCTTCTTCACCGGCACGACTTCGGCATGGATGATGCGCCAGCCGGCGCTTGCATTCTTTATGCAATTTCCTGCGGGCTTTCGGATAGCGCCCTTGCGGACCACTACGACATCCTGGTTCGCACGGGCGGCCTCGCGGAGCGCGAAGACGACGAAGAGGATTTCACCGCAGAGGACGCGGAGGGCCCGGAAGAAGAAGGGACGGGCAGCAAGGTCAGGCTGCGGCCGTGGATCCAGCGGGGGCGGGCTGCGATGGGCGAAGACAGCGGCGGGCGTCCTGCGCCGCTCATCGACCAGGCTCACCGTCTAATGCACCTCTGGAAAGCCGGGGAGCAGATCAAGGTGGATGATTATCTGGACGGCAAAGGCTTGCGCGGCAATCAGCTTTTCCATCAGCTTCTCCAGGCGCTGATTGAGCTTGCGCTGCACGGGAGCGAGGAAAGATCAATCCTTGAGAGCATTTCAAATCACGTGTGCGCCGTCGGCGCCGAACTGGAACACGCGCAGTACAAGTTAGGCTACAAAGCGCCTGAAGCAGAGGAGCAATAAATGACGAAGACTCCGTGGAAACCCTGGCACGAAGTGGTTGAGCTTCTGGACGAGCTGAAAACCGGAGAGTTGTCACTCTCGATGTTTGCGGCGGACCTCTATGACGTGATCATGGGCGATGCCAAGCCGCTGTATCAGAGTCGCGAGAAGTTCTTCGCCCGCACTTCGCCAACGTTCAACC
>JBOGJS010000091.1:0-9760 GCA_050745365.1 Terriglobia bacterium | reverse complement strand
AGCATCCGCAGCTTACGATTCGAAGGTTCAGCGGCAGACCCGCTGTTGCTAGCTGGCGTAACGCTTTATCACCTTCCTGAATATCCCTTCCGCTATGAGAGGCTCGCGGTCTACCGCATTACTCTGCCGAAAACGGATCGGGAGGCGGTGAGTCGCTGGAAGGTTGACGTCGATCTGGGAGTCGTCGTTCGCACATATGCTCTACCCGATTTTTCCGTTGAGGATTGGCTTGCCTCCCCCGCTGCCGGCCTTGGCGAAGAGGCTAAGCCTGCCCCTGCCGCTCGCCACCTGTATGTTGATGTCGCAGCGAGCCGCGGCGCAACACTAACCCTTCAAGACACTGAAACCGGGAAGAGGCTTGAGTTCGATCTAGGTCTCGTTAAAGCGGGCGAGGAGCTTTCCGGAGAGCCCGCCGGCAGCCGGATCGAGCTGCTCGTGCGCGACAAGCAATGGGTTCATGGCCGGGTACTCGATTCGGTTACGCACCAGCCGACCCCGGTGCGACTGGCATTTCGCTCCAAAGAAGGGCGTTATATTCCTCCCTACGGACATCGGGAGGACATTAATGACGGCCAGTTTCAGGATTATGGCGCCGACGTAAAGCTAATGGACACCCCATTCGCCTACGTGGACGGGACGTTTCAGGTGGAACTCCCGGTAGGTGAGGTTTACCTCGAAATGACCAAGGGCTTTGAGCACCACCCGGTCCGGCAGCGGGTTGAAATCAGGCCAGGCCAACACGAGCTAACCGTAGAAATTGAGCGCATCGCCGACCTGCGTTCGAAGGGCTGGGTGACGGCAGATACCCATGTGCATTATCTTTCGCCAACAACGGCTCTGCTCGAAGCACAAGCCGAGGGGCTAAGCTTGATCAATCTGCTTGCAATGCAAGGTGGTCAGGAGTTTTCATTAGTCGGCGATATCCCGCACGGGCCGCTCGTCTCCAAAGATCACGAGACGATGGTCTGGATCGGAAGCGAAAACCGGCATCACATTCTGGGCCATCTGGCGCTGTGTGGCGTTCATGGCGCGCCAGTTTTCCCGCTTTCGGCAGACGGTCCGGATGAGGCCTTTATCGGTGACCCGCTGTGGGCATGCCTTGCGGAATGGGCTGAGGCTTGCCGGGCGCGCGACGGACTGGCGGTTTTTGCACACTTTCCTTTCCCCACCGGCGAAAGTGCCGTCGATGTCGTGCTGGGCAAAATCGATGCTGTCGAGATTTGGCCGCGTAATGAGATCGAGGTGCATCCCTCGGCCGTCGAGCACTTCAACACCTTGCGCTATCGCGATTGGTATCACTACCTGAACTGCGGCTATCGCCTGCCTGCCGTGGGTGGGACCGACAAGATGGGCGCTTACATTCCAGCAGGCACAAACCGCTGCTACACTTACATCGGTGAGGAGGAATTCACCTTTGCCAATTGGGCAAAGGGCGTTCGCGGCGGCAACACGTTTGTGACCTCCGGGCCGCTGCTGCTTTTCCAGGTTGAGGGCCGTCCACCGGGCCAAGAGGTCACCATCGGGTCGGGTGGCGGCACAGTAGAGTTTCGCGCCGATGTTCACTCCTTCGTGCCGTGCCATAAGCTGGAAGTGATCTTCAACGGTCGCGTGATAGCGTCGCGAGAGGAGCCCGGTGGAAGCCGCACGATCAGCCTGAGCGACAAGCTCAAGGTGCCGGGGTCGGGCTGGCTCGCGGCACGATGCTCTTCGCGCCTGGGTCCCACGACGTCGTGGAGATATAAGATCGCGGCGCACACATCGCCGGTGTATATCACCGTTCCGGGCCAGGAGTTATTTTCCCCAGAAGCTGCTGCCTATTTTATGAAGTTGATCGACTTCGCGGAAGCTTACGTCGAAACGCTAGCGATTCGGCCGAATCCTGATCAGTTCGCAAAAATCCGCGCCATTTATTCCCAGGCGCGCAGCGAGTTGCACCGCAGAATGCACCAGCATGGAGTAGCCCACTAACGGGTAACGTATGCCGCAGATCCCTTCAGGTAACCGGAGGAGCCTTGGGGACCGCTGGCTCGAAGGGAGCTAATAAATTCGTGAAAATTTCATCGATACACGCCTATCCGGTTTCGATACCTCTCAAGCCTGAATTCGCAATGAGGAGTGCGTTGGGATCGACAAAAATCTGTGATTTTGCAATCACGGTGATCCAGACGGATGAAGATGTCATCGGTGTCGGGGAGGCGTCGGGATCCGCTTCATGGAGCGGTGAAACTCAAGAGGGCATGCTGGCTGCGATAAATAAGGTTCTGGCCCCTGCCCTGATTGGCCAGGATCCATTCCAGGTTTCGACCCTTGCCGACCGCATGGATGAGCTGCTTTGGGCAAATCCGTTTGCGAAAGCCGCTCTGGAGATGGCCCTCATGGATGTGATCGGAAAAAGCCTGGGCGTTCCTGTTTACACCCTGCTGGGCGGAAGACGAGAACTTTTGGAAATTCCACTGAAATTTTCCATTGGCGCCTATGAGCCCGCCGAGGCTGCCCGCCGAGCAGAGCTCTTTGCCAGCAGAGATTTCCAGGCTGTTAAAGTTAAGGTCGGCCTTGAAGTACGCTCCGACATCGCGCGGGTGCAGGCGGTCCGTTCTGCGGTCGGTGACAAGTTCCGACTTGCCGTGGACGCCAACGGTGGCTGGGTGGAGCAGGAAGCTCGTGCAGCAATTCCTCAGCTCGAGCGCTTGGGGGTTAATGCGCTGGAACAACCCTTGCCGCGCTGGAATATTCGCGGCTGCGCGCGACTGCGCAAGTGCACTTCGATCCCCATTATTCTTGACGAGTCTATTTTTACCCGTGAGAACGCGACCGAGGCAATTCGATATGAAGCGTGCGACGTGATCAGCATTTACCCCGGAAAGAATGGCGGACTCTGGCGTTCGCTGGAGATCGCTCAAGTGGCTCGCTCGGCCGGGCTGGAGTGTGTTATCGGGTCTAACCTTGAGGGCGATATCGGTTCGAGCGCGATGCTCCACGTTGCGGCTTCTATCCCTAATCTTGCCGCGTTTGTCGATCATGAAATTATTGGCCCTCTCTATCATTCTCGTTCCTTCGCTGTTGATCCTCTCAAGATCGAACGGGGGCGAGTGGTTGTTCCCCGAGGGCCCGGCTTAGGAGTTGAGCTGGATTTCGAGCAGCTACAGACGTCGTAGCGGCTGCTTACCAGCCCGGAGCCGGTCCCGATGATATAATCAATGAAGCTTGCGCCACCCGCGAGGGCGAACATGAAAGGACTAAGATGGTTTTTCCCTTACTGAATTGACCGAGGATGCGAGGACTTTCCGGAAGGGTGGGAGAAAGTGGAGTCACAGTGGAGGGCTGGACGCACACAACCATCATTGCGGCCACGGCAGCAGCCGGGGCTTTAACTGCCTTCCTGGCAGGCCGCCAAATTGCCCGGTGGGCCGAAAGTTGGCGCCCCAGGCACCCGGAGGAGGTCGAGCGACTCAGGCGGCGAGAGATCAGCCGACTGGGACGAATCGCCTCCGCCGAGATTGTAGATGTCATTGACAACGCCTCAGGCCCCGCGGCAGGGCGCGTCATAATTTACCGGTACGAAGTTGCAGGGGTGAAGTACGAGGCCGCTCAGGACGTTTCCGCTTTCGCGCAACGGGGGATTCTTCTGGAGGCGCTGGCAGGAAGCACTTCGAGCGTGAAGTACGACCCTCGCAAACCCATCAATTCCATCATTGCCTGCGAAGAATGGAGTGGAATCCGTTGAAACAGCGGTGGCGCAGGCGCCGCTACCCCGTCACACTGAGGATCATCTCGGGGCCGCCGGCATTGTCCACGCAACGCGATCAGCAAACACCCGTCGTTTTTCTCCTTTTTTGATGTCAGTCCAGAAAAAAATCGAAGAGCTTCGCCGGCGCAACGCTGAGGCTGAGCGCGGCGGAGGCGAAGAACGGCAAGCCCGGCAGAAATCCGCCGGAAAGCTTTCGGCGCGAGAGCGCCTCGCGCTGCTCTTTGATGAAGCTAATTTTGAGGAGACCGACAAGCTGGTGGAGCATCGCTCTCAGGATTTCGGCCTGGCGGCGCAGCGCGTGCCGGGCGACGGCGTAGTTTCGGGCTTCGGGCGCATCAACGGTCGCCTCACTTTCGCTTTCGCGCAGGATTTCACGCTTTTGGGCGGCTCGCTGAGCGAAGCGAATGCCGGCAAAATCTGCAAAGTGATGGACCTGGCCCTCAAGGCCGGTGCACCGATTGTGGGCCTGAACGATTCGGGCGGGGCACGCATTCAGGAAGGCGTGGCCTCCCTCGCCGGATATGCGGAAATATTCCTGCGCAACACCCTTGCCTCAGGCGTGGTTCCTCAGATTTCCGCCATTCTGGGGCCGTGCGCGGGTGGCGCCGTCTACTCACCGGCGATTACGGATTTCATCCTGATGACCGATAAAACCAGCTCCATGTTCGTCACCGGCCCAGATGTCATCAGGACGGTGATGCACGAGGACGTTACGAAGGAAGAGTTGGGCGGACCGCTGACGCACAACCGGGTGAGTGGCGTAGCGCATTTCTTATCCTCAGATGACGAGGATTGCCTTGCACTCGTCCGTGAGCTGCTCTCCTTTATACCCCAGAACAATCATGACGATCCTCCGCGCGTCGAAACGGGAGATGCTGCAGACCGCCAGGATGAATCACTCGACACGCTCGTCCCAGCAGAATCAGACAAGCCTTACGACATCAAGACGGTGATCGAGCGCGTGGTAGACAACGGCTACTTCCTGGAAGTGCAGGAGCACTTTGCCAAAAACCTCGTTCTGGGCTTTGCCCGGCTTGGAGGCGAGAGCGTGGGGATTGTGGCCAATCAGCCGGAAGTGCTGGCCGGATGCCTCGACATCAGCGCTTCCGTAAAGGGCGCGCGCTTCGTCCGGTTCTGCGATGCTTTCAACATTCCACTCGTCACGTTCGTCGATGTACCGGGCTTTTTACCCGGGACGGCACAGGAATTCGGCGGCATCATCCGCCACGGCGCGAAGCTTCTCTTCGCGTTTGCTGAAGCCACTGTCCCCAAGGTGACGGTGATCACTCGCAAGGCTTATGGGGGCGCTTATTGCGTAATGGCCTCCAAGCACTTACGGACCGACGTCAACTACGCTTTCCCGACAGCGGAGATCGCAGTGATGGGGCCGGAAGGGGCTGTGAATATCGTTTACCGTCACGAGCTCGAGGGGGCAGAGGATGCAGTGCCCCTGCGAAAGGCCAGGGTTGAGGAGTTTCGCGAGAGGTTTGCCAACCCTTATATCGCCGCTGAGCGTGGCTATGTGGATGCCGTAATCCTGCCGCGTGAAACACGCCCAAGACTCATCGCCGCGTTGCGGATGCTTGAGACCAAGCGCGAAACCTTTCCGCCGAAAAAGCACGGCAATATTCCGCTTTAACCCGCTACATCCCGTCTTCCGCAGAAGCGTAATTTTCAAAGCGCGTGTAGGGTTTCAGAAAGACCAGCTTGAAGGGGCCGGTGGGACCGTTCCTTTGCTTGCCGATGTTGAGCTCGGTGATCACGCCTTGCTCGTCCGAATCCGCCTCGCTCATACCGCGGTGAATAAAGATCACCATGTCGGCATCCTGCTCGATGGAGCCGGAGTCCCGAAGATCAGAAAGCTGGGGATCGCGCCCCTTCCCGGCTTCAGGCGCGCGGCTCAGTTGTGAGAGCGCGAGCACGGGAACACTGAGTTCCTTAGCCACCCCCTTGAGCCCGCGGGAAATGTAGCTTACTTCCTGCGTCCGGTTCTCAAACCGGCCGTGCCCGGTGACGAGTTGAAGGTAATCCACAACGATCAGGTCGAGACCCCGCTCTGCTTTCAGTCTTCGAGCCTTGGCGCGGATTTGCATTACGCTCAAAGCCGGAGTGTCATCAATGAAGACGGGAGCATCCGCCAGACGGCTGAGTGCCTTCGTCATTTTGGCCCAATCCTCCTGGCTCGCAAAGCCCGTCCGCAGCTTATGGCTGTCAATCCGTCCCTCCGAGCACAGAAGTCGAATGAGCAGCGACTCCTTGCTCATTTCAAGAGAAAAGATCGCCGCCGCCTTTCTCTGGTGCGTCGAAGCATGGGCCGCGATATTCAGCGCGAGCGCTGTTTTGCCCAGTGAGGGCCGGGCAGCAACAATAATCAGCTCGCCAGGTTGTAAACCCGAAGTCAGATTGTCGAGAGTCTCGAATCCCGTTTCGATCCCAGTGACGCCCTGGCGGCGGTCAAATAGCACGTCCAGGGTGCCAAAGCTCGATTTTACGATGTCCTGCACCCGGTAGAACCCAGACTGAACATCCTTTTCGGCGATCTCAAAGATCTGACTCTGGGCAAGGTCTATGAGCGTCTCCGGATCGTCGGTCGCCTCGAGACACCGCGCGATAATGTTATGGGAAGCATTGATCAGGCCCCGCAGCAACGACTTCTCCTTCACAATGCGTGTGTACTGCTCGACGCTCACCACCGAACCCACCGGGACTCCATCGGTGAGCGAAGCCAGGTAAGCCGCTCCACCCACTTTTTCGAGCAAGCCCTCCCTGGACAGGTCTTCGGAAATTGTCACGAGCTCGGAAGGCCGGCTCTTCTCTGAAAGCTCGACCATCTTCTGGAAGGTAATCCGATGAGCCTCGGAATAAAAATCCGCTGGCTTGAGGCTTTCAAGCGCAACGTTCAGAGCGGCGTTGTCCAGCAGGATGGAGCCGAGCAAAGCACGCTCGGCTTCAATATTGTGAGGGAGAACTCTTTCACTCGCCACGGTTGCACACATGCGTCAATGCCGCTACGGAGGTAACGCCAGCCAAAAGCTTACCGTTGAAAATCAAAAGGTAACGAGAATCTTTCTCTCGATTTTTGACTTTCGGCCGTGGATTCGTTGCTATCCGAGCGTTTCGAACAATTACGCGCTCTTTTCAGGGTCCTTTGGGGGAGCGGGTGCTGCGGATGCGTCCACTTCGGCTTCCACTGTCACCTTCAAGGTCACCGCCACGTCGCGGTGCAGTCGCACCGGAACTTCGTGCTCGCCGATCGTTTTGAGCGGGCTCGAAAGGTGAATCTTTCTCCGGTCGATATGATAACCCTGGGTGGCAAGCTGCTCGGCAATATCCATCGCGGTCACGGAGCCAAACAGTGTCCCTTGCTCGCCGGCCTTGCGGACGAAGGTGAGCCGCTGACCAGTAACCAGTTGCCCTAGCTCCTCCGCCTCTCCGCGTTCCTTAGCTTCCTGCTTCAGGAACTTCTGCCGTTGCTGCTCTACCCACTTTCGGTTCTGGGGCGTGGCGGCAACGGCAAGTTTTTTCGGCAGCAAATGATTGCGGCCATAGCCATCCGCCACCTTCACGAGTTGGCCACGGCTGCCGAGGTTATCCACATTTTCGATCAAAATGATTTCCATGTTTTACTCCAAAAAAAGTTTTCAGTGTTCCTCGACCGAGCGTGCAAGTGTTGGCACGAAAGCAAAAAGCCTCACGCAAAGGCGCGAAGCCGCAAAGGTACGCAAAAAATTCAGCAGGTTCTCTATTGCGTTCCGTGGCGCCTTGGCGAGAAGTTTTGTGTTTTCTCGCGCCTTCCATCCGCTGCTCCGGCGGGCAGCTAAAGCACTGAAGCGAAGGGGAGCAACGCGATGTTGCGCGCCCGTTTGATCGCCACCGTCAGCAGGCGCTGATGCGGCGAACAGGTGCCCGTGAGCCGCCGGGGCAGAATCTTTCCGCGCTCGGAAATGAACTGTCCGAGCAATCGTGTCTCCTTGTAGTCGATCACATCGATCTTCTCATCACAGAACTTGCACACCTTGCGACGCCGAAAATATTGCCTGCGGCCGGGCCCGCTGGCGTTGGTTCCCGCCGGTCTCGCGGAGCGGCCTTCAGTTCTACCGGATTTTCTGACAGTATTCATGGATTGAACTCCTGATTGTTCACGCCGGGCTCGACTCGGCCGGCGACGCCGGCGAGGGCTGAGCTGGGGGCGCCGCCTTCGGGCGTTTCGCTTCCTTCTTCGCACGCACTTCAGCCCGTTTCGCAGCCCGTTTCTGTTCTTCGTCTACCCGGATGGTAAGAAACTTGATCACCGCATCCGTCACCCTCAGTCGCCGTTCCAGCTCGTTAACGGCGGGCGACCCGCTCTCGAAGGCGAACCGCACGTAAAATCCTTCGCGGTGCCGGTGAACCCGGTAAGCAAGCCGGCGCCGGCCGATCTTGTCAATTTTTTCCATGGCCCCACCCGCGCCGCTAACGTAGCCCTCCATTTGAGAGACCACTTTCTCCATCTCACCTTCCGGCAAGTCGGGTCGGAGAATAAACACCACTTCGTATTTATGCATAAAACCTCGCACTCTCTTTCAGGATGCCACCCGCCGGTTGTAGCGGTTCATCGCCGCCGCAGTCCCTTCGCGCAGAATCACTTCCACCGCCTCGGCAGCGCGTTCAACCATGGTGGCTACTGCTTCGATCTCGGCCTTATGAAACCGGCCCAGCACATAACCGGTGAGGTCTGAAACGGGACGATCCGGCCTTACTCCCATGCGGACCCGGATAAAGCAATCAGAATGAATGACGCCAATAATCGATTTCAAGCCATTGTGACCGCCCGCGCTGCCATGATCCCGAATGCGAAGCGCGCCCAGCGGCAAGTTCGCGTCATCTAACAATACAACCAGATCTTCCACCCGGATGCCGTGCTTCTCAAGCGTGCGACCAATAGCCAGACCGCTAAGGTTCATATAGGTTTGAGGCTTTGCCAGGATCACCGGAGTTCCGTTGATCGAAACCATGGCCGTCAAAATCTGGCCTTCGGGCCGCGAAATTTCAGCGCCGCAGGTTTCGGCGACACGGTCGATCGCCATAAAGCCAAGGTTGTGAGGCGTGAGGTAATATTCGTACCCGGGGTTGCCTAGTCCTGCCACCAGTTTCAGCCCGCTCGCCTGTTCCTCCATGATTCGCTGAGAAGGCATGGAAAAGACGACTCACGACTTCGCTTCCTTTCCCTTCTCCTTGTCTTTCTCTGCCGCTTCCTCGCTACCTTCTTCCTCCTCCTTGCCCTTCCGAATCAGCTCGGGCTCCGCCGCCGCCGCTTCGACTCCTTCGACCGCAGGCTTTTCTTCTTCCGCCTTCAATGCGACCACGTGGGCTACGACGCGGCTGGAGTCCGTAAGAAGCTTCACGCCTGGCGCTAATTTCAGGTGCGCCACACGGACGTTCTGGCCAATCGTGAGCTCGGTTACATCCATAGTAATGCTTTCGGGAATATCGTCAGGCAGGCACTCCACCTCGACTTCACGGAGTACAAACTCGAAGATCCCTCCCTGGAGCTTTACGCCTTTGGGCTCACCCACAACGTGAATGGGCACTTTCAACTTCAACCGCGTGTCTTTGGCAATGCGCACAAAATCGGCGTGCAGCAGGTTTCTGCGGACGGGGTCCGTCAGCCAATCTCTCAGCATCACGCGCCCTGTCTCATTGCCGCGAACCTCCATCGTGAGAATAACGGTGTGCCCGGATTCGGAATGAAGCAAAGGCTCAATCTGGCGAGGGTCAATCGAGATGCTGACGGCCTCTCCTCCGCCACCGTAAACCACCGCAGGAACGCGCCCTTGGCGCCGCACCCTTCGCGCGGCATTCTTGCCCCGCTCTTCGCGAAGCTCAGCTTCAATTTTTAAAGCTTGGGACATAAAACTCTGGCTCCTTTAGCAGCTCGAAAATTCGATCAAGACCCCTCATCCTGGTCGCGGAGTTTACCGTGAGCCCCTTCGCTGCGCTCAGGGCGATTCGAAGAGGAGCGAATCGGCTCCC
>JBOGJS010000090.1:0-13312 GCA_050745365.1 Terriglobia bacterium | reverse complement strand
CGTCGGGCACCCTTGGAGAGGGTTATTCCTTGCGGTTTTAAGCCCTCTCCCGTGGGGAGAGGGTGGCGAGCGACCCCAGTCGGGTGAGGGGTCTCGCCCCGAAATTCTCCAGGCAGTCAGGCGCGGCTGTCACGCCTCCGGTTCAATCAGCACCAAGCGGCCGTCACGCCGGGTATAAACAATGTTTACGCGCTCTGTCCGGATATTGCGAAAAACGATAACTTCCTGTGAAGCCATCTCCAGGCTCTCGATCGCCTCGTCGAGCGAGAGAGGCTTGATCGGGATGCTCTCCGTAGCAATAATCCTGCGATTCTCGTCGGGCTCTCGTTCTTCCGTCATCACATTCATCCGGATGGCGGAAGTGGGACCGGGGCGGTGCTTCCGCGTCCAGCGCCGCTGAAGCAGGCGAACGGCTTGAGTTTCCAGCTTGTCTAAGGCGCCGTTGATGGAAGAGCGGCAATCCGTAGTTTCCTCGAGACCTACGAGCGTATGGTCTCGCCACTTCACTGTGATTTCGGCGACCCGCCGATGTTTACAGGCTTCAAGGATGACGTGAATGGCGCAACGCGCCCGAAGCACGCGGTTCAGCTTCTCCAGGCGTTCTTCGGTGTAGAGGCGAAGGTCCGGCGTCACTTCCATGTGCCGACCGGTGTATTCGATGCGCATGAGAGACCTCCTGGTACCTGGGTTCTGAAAACGAAAGCCTCATCATCTCTTCTTCCTGCGCTGGTGAGTGCTTGGAATTCTCATGTCTTCGCGGTATTTCGCCACGGTCCTTCGCGTCACATGGATACCGCCATCCCGCAGGCGCGAGGTGAGTTGCTCGTCGGTGAAGGGATGCGTCGAGTCCTCCTGCTCAATCATCTTCGCCACCATGCGCTTGAGGTTCACCAGGGATGTTGTGGCTCCGGAGGGCCCCTGCACCGCCTCAGAAAAGAAATAGCGCAACTCAAACACCCCTTGCGGCGTGTGAGCGTATTTACTGGCCACGGCGCGGCTGACGGTCGAAGGGTGGACGCCCACTTCTTCCGCCACTTCTTTGATCATCATGGGACGCAGATAATCCAACCCTTTGTCGAGAAACTCCGTCTGCCGCCGGATAATCGCCTCGCAAACCCGGGCAATAGTGTGCTTTCGTTGCTCGATGTTCTTGATGAGCTGAAGGGCGGAATTGAAGCGCTCTCTCACGTACTTCCGCACGTCTCCGCCGGTATTGCCATCCCCCAGCAGGCGCCGGTAATGGCGGCTCAGGCGTAATTGGGGCAGGCCTTCCTCGTTCAACACAATCCGGTAAACATCACCAACCTTAACAAACGCTACATCCGGCTCAATCAAACGCGGCTGAACACTGTTGTAGCGTTGGCCCGGGCGCGGATCAAGCCGGCGAATGCTGGCGAGGCTGGCTTCGACTTCCTCCACCGAACAACCGACGGCGGTCGCAAGCTTGCGGTATTCTTTGCTTTCGAGATCACTGAGGTGGTCCCGGACGATGCGCTCGGTGAGGCTGTTTTCTTCCCCCGACATGCGAAGCTGGATGAGAAGGCATTCGCGAAGATCGCGCGCTCCTACGCCAGCCGGGTCAAGCTCATGGATAAGCGTCAGCGCTTCTTCCAGATCCTTAAGGGCATGTCCGCCAGCCGTAGCAACTTCCTCCAGGCTCGCCGTCAAATAACCGTCTTCGTTCAGGTTTCCAATGATCGAATAGGCGGCGTCCCGCACTGCCTCTGTACCAGGTGAAAGGTTCACCTGCCATTGTAGATGATCAGCAAGGGAAGTGGGCTTGGAGAGGAAGTTCTCAAAGGACGGCCTTTCAATGTCTTCGGCGGCCGGAGACTTGTACCCTGGATCGAGATAATCGTTGAAAAACGACCCGTAGTCCACTTCATCGAAAGGGTCGTGGTGATCGTCTGCAGTGGTGGCTGCGCCATCAGCCGGAGCGGCCGCGGCCTCAACCTCCTTCTTCTTCTCAGCTTCGTCGATGCTGGGAACAATATCCGTCACTTCCTCGAGGAGCGGATTCTCGACCATTTCGGCATTAATCATCTCCCGCAGTTCCAGCTTGTTCAGCGCCAGAACGGTGACCATCTGGACGAGGCCGGGCGTAAGAATCTGTTTCTGGGTAACCTTGAGGCTCAGACCTAGTTTGGGCTGCATTTTGTTCATCAGATTGCGAGTCTGAAATTATCTCCGAGATAGACCTTTTTCACTTCGGAATCATTCCCAAGCTCCTCAGGCGTTCCCGAACGAAAAATCCCTCCTCCGCTTATGATATACGCACGATCCGTCACTTGTAACGTCTCTCTCACGTTATGGTCGGTCAGCAGCACTCCGATGCCGGAAGCCTTGAGTTGAAGAATGATCTTTTGGATGTCGAGCACCGCCAGCGGGTCAATCCCCGCAAACGGTTCATCCAGAAGGACAAAGGAGGGAGAAATTACCAGGGAACGGGCCACCTCCACTCGCCGCCGCTCACCTCCCGAGAGCAAGTACCCATAGCTTCTTCTTACCCTCTGAAGGCCAAAATCCTCCAGCAATTCCTCCAGCCGCTCGCGCCTTTGGCTAGGGGCCAGGGGAAGAGTCTCAAGAATGGCCATCAGGTTCTCTTCAACGGTCAGCTTTCTGAAAATCGAAGGCTCCTGAGGGAGATAACTGATCCCATTGCGCGCGCGCAGATACATGGGGAACGCGGAGATGTCTACACCGTCCAGCAGCACCTTGCCCGCATCGGCGCTCGTCAGCCCCACGATGATGTAGAAGGTTGTAGTTTTGCCCGCGCCGTTTGGCCCCAGCAGTCCGACCACTTCTCCCTGGGAAACTCTCAGGTTAACGCCATCAACAACTTTCCGGCCCTTAAATGACTTGGTGAGGTCGACTGTAGAGAGAATCTGCATAGTTCACTGTGGCGGGATGTGGCGTTTGGAAAGGGTTTGTGACTTCTTGCCTCCATCAGCGAAAAGGCTAGCATCGTGTATAAAGAAAGTCAACCTATTACCAGTTAGTAAACCATGCTGTGCATCATAAATTACCGGTGAGCCGCCAGTTAGAACGACTTTGCCGGGCGTCCCAAAATACTCCGCGCGCTCCGCGTGCCCGCGCCGATCCGGCAATTGCGCTATTTCGACTCCACCCGTAGCAACCGCTCGCTCGACTTCGGCGCCTGCCGCTCCGGAAGCTTTGGAAAAGTAAACTTTGAGGCGTTGGCATTGGATCGTCGTAGAACCGGAGCTCATTCGAACATGGCCCTGATAGACAGCCTCGCGTCCCAAATTGAGATAAACCAGGCGGTTTGCGTGGATGCTCACCGGCTGTGTTCCTGCGGGCTCTCGTTGATCGCGCCTCGCATGTTCTTCCGCGGGATGGGGCGCGGGTTCCAGCAGCAAGGTTGTAACACCATTGCCGGAAGTGATCCGTTGCGTTTTTCTGTTGATGTCGAGCGAATATGATTCCACCACATCGGCACCCTGCCACGCCCGCACATTTCCTTCATAGCGGGCGGTGTTCTCCTGTTTATCGACGATCACTTTGTCCGCGAGCACGATGACGGGTGAGTCCGAGCTACTGTCTCGAGCGAGAGTCTTCCTGCCCTCTGCCGCGTCCGAAAAATGGATCGACTGAACGTGATCCCAGCCTTCTGCCCAGCCGCGATCGACGTTCATGAGGATGTGCGTTGCGCGGATTCGGCTGTCGGGCTCCCACAGTTGTGGATTTCCTTCGAGAGAGAGTCTTTGGCTCGACTCGTCATATACGGCTTTCTGGGCACTGGCCTGCCTGTCTCCTTCCCGGAATTGGAAGTGGCCCTCCTGTTGGATGGATCGAACAGTGCCGGTTGAGGAATCAATCCTCGCTTCGAGAGCTTCTGCAGTTGATTCTCGCGGCTCGCCGCGCCCGGCAGGTTGATCGAGAATGTGCGTGCCGGAAAGCCCACGCAGGTTTTGAAGGCGCCCAAGCTGGTCAAAGGCAAGCAGAATCTGGCCGGCAGTGAGAGTCCTGCGACCTACCTTGGGGCTGAGTGGAATCAGCTCAAGGTGTCCTGGCCCGACGGTCTTCGCACCCGCCAGGAGCCCGTTAGGGCGGAAATTGAATCGAAGCTCAGAACCGCTCAGCGTCCTCTTTTCGAAGTCCGCTCCACGCCTCGAAGCTCGCGGTGACGATGCCTTTCTCGCGGGCTCAAAAGCTTCGGAGACCAAGTCGAAATTACCCGAGGCGCTACCCGACTCTGGCCGATGTGTGGAGCTCGAAAAATGGAGCTGCGCCTGCTGCGCTGAGAGAGTTCGGGTATCGCCGTCCGCCATGGCGTGAGTCTGAAAGTTGACTGAGCCGACTGCGGTGAGATCCGCTACCAGCCCCGTCGTCGGGTCAAGCTCAGCCATCACGCTCTCTGCTTTTCCTCGAACCGTTTCGCCCGGCAATCGCTCCGAGCCTTCGACCCCTCCGCTTAGCGTCGCCTGCCTCGCCCGGTTCTGCGAGTCGAGGAGGATCTTGCCCGTGGACGCTGAGAGATGGCGGCTGCCTTGCGTGAATTCAACCGGCGAGCGCATCTCGACTTCGTTTGCCGCCTTGTCGTAGAAGAGCGCTCCAGCGGAAAGATGTGATTCGGCCCCGTTGAGTGGAGACTTCAGCGCAACATCCTTCTCGAGCTCGATCCATCCCTCCCGCGTGCTGTAGCGAAGTCCCTTTGCGGAGCCCGTGGCGGGCCCAAAACGAAAGTGCACCGGCGCGTCTGTTTCCACCAGGAAATGCTTCGGATTATAGGAAACGTCAGAAGTCTCTAGAAAAAGAGGCTGGGCAGCGCGAAAATCCGGTGCCGGCGCCATGTGAGGCTGTGACTCGAGCGTGATCGATGCCCTGCCAAAGCAGACGAGCGCGCCGCTGGCGTTGTCGTAATCGCAGCGGCCGGTCTGGATCTCGTCGTGGCGGCGGCTTTTACCGCGGCCAAAGATGGTGACGTCAACGTCTTCGAGCACCGTGCTTGTTCCGCCATTGTAGGACTGCGTGCGAGCCGCGTGAATTCTGAATATCGGAAGGCCGCTTTCGGACCGCGTGAACGTGTAACCGGAAAGCCTGCGGGTCACATTTCTGGGCAGTGGCACAGAAGCGGTAACGGTGGTGTTTCCTCGCCGGCCGCTCTTCCACAAGGCAACAAAAATGACCGCAAGCGTAAGGATGAGAGCTAGGCCGAGCAGCCGCTTAAACCGCCGCCGGCGAGTGCGAAGCTGCCTTCTCTGGAAATCAAGTGGGTTCTCACTCATCGCTACTATGCTTAGATGCTTTTCCTCCATCGTTTGTAGCGGCTTTGAATCCATTTAGGTCCGGTCTTTGCGGTGTTATCTCGCAAGAAGCCGCTGAATTCCGACGACGCTCCGCGCTTGTGGTATATTTAAGCGAATCCTGAGCGATGGTGCCCCTGAATGGCGATTCTACCGTGCGTGCATGAGCAGACTGCACTGGACCAAATCAATCCTACCATCGACCTGCTGCGAAATCTGGACAACCGCTGCCCTGATGTGCTACGGTCGGCAGGAGTGGTGCCGGAGGACTACCACCCGAAACGGATCTTCCGATCTGCGGTGGAAACAATCCGCGGAAGCTTTATCGCCTCTTCGCTGACCCAACGTCATCAAATGGTTGCTGGCGTTCTCTCCCGCCTTGTTGCAAATCGCAAAATCGCTGCCTTCGAGCCAACCCAAAAGGCGACGCGCCACGATTTTACGATCATTCTTACGGATCGGCCGCGTGTCGCTGCCGCTCTCGACGTGAAAGGCGGTGAAGGAAATAGTATTACCATAACGGAGAGGCCACCCTGGGCGCAAGAGTTTGTCATGTGGTGCCATCTCGATGGATCAATCATAAATCAACCATCGCAAGGCGTTCACTCAATTGTTGTCAACAGGCTCGCGAATGACCTGATGAGGCGCGGAAAACTGGTAGATGCAATCTTTTTCAAAGATCAGTTATGTGGTTCCCCTTTGCGAAGGTGTCCCAAGTACAGAGGGTCTGTAGAAAACGATCAGATTTCGCCGGATGTCTTCCTGATGCCACGCGAGCGCCCTACGCCGCAACAGCCCTTTCCCCGAACCCATTCTCCTGAATCTCTCTATTTGCCGGAGATGGTACTAGATATCTTCGGAGTTTCTCGACGCGACCACCCCAAGCATATTTGGTTGGTGGAGATTCATCTCGTATCAGTTACGAAACGCGGAAAACAGGTCTATATGAGACGCACCCGAATACTGCACCGCAATAAGGTGGTGGAGGAAAGCGTTACGAATGCTTAGGCAGCTCGGTCTGTTTCAAGCTCCTGCTGGGTCGACGTTAAACGGTATTGATGGCTCCGTGTGGGAGGGGTGTTTTAATGCGAAAGAAAGTTCAATTCACCAGTTATCTCCTTACGTGGGGAAAATGAAGTCTGGCATGGCTCGCGCATTGATCGAGGAGTTCAGTCGTGAAGGGGACGTGGTGCTTGACCCGTTTTGTGGCTCAGGAGTGGTGCCTTGTGAGGCTCTCCTGTGCTGCCGACATGCCATCGGTAACGACTTGAACCCTTACGCCTATGTATTGACAAAGGGGAAAGTATCAGCACCCACCACTCATGCCGAGGCGGCGGCGCGGGCACTGAAGGCCATTGAGGAAGCATCTTCGGAGAATGTTTCGCTCACCGAAATTCCTGACTGGGTCAAAGCCTTTTTCCACCCCAAGACCCTCGAAGAAGCTTCCGCTCTCGCAAGGGTCCTACGAAGGCGGCGAGAATATTTTCTTCTTGCTTGTTTTCTTGGTATTCTGCACCATGTTCGGCCCGGATTCCTTTCCTACCCGGCCAGCCATCTTGTGCCGTATCTCAGGATTAAAAAGTACCCACAGGAAGCTTTTCCAGAGATGTATCGATATCGTCCGCTTCGCCCGCGGCTCCTCGCGAAGATAGCGCGTGCTTATAGGCGATTTGAGCCTCCTAGGCCCGACCTAAAGCGGGTTGTGTTGCGAGAGAGTGCGTTGTCGTTGCCGATTGCGAATAATTCCGTTGACGCTGTTATTTCAAGCCCGCCATACTATGGCGCTCTGGATTATGGTCGCGATAATCGGTTAAGGCTTTGGTTTTTGGGCGTAGACGACTACCGGGAGATTGACCTCAACCTTACTTCCAACGAGCGAGTGTATGTTCCGGAAATGACTCGAGCTGTGGGAGAGGTGCTGCGTTTGCTAAAGCCAGGCAAATGCGCCGTGCTGGTTTTAGGGGACTACAACCGAAATGGCCGCACAAAAGACTCGGCGACAACGCTAATCGAGATCGTCCGGGACAACTATCCCCAATCTGCTTCCGTGGACAAGCTGTTGGTTGACGAAATCCCCGACGAGCGCCGAGCCCGAAGGAGGACGCAGACAACCAAACACGAGACCATCATTTTGATCAGAAAGCTGAGGCACGACCCGGACGGCTCATGAAAGCTCATCTTTATCGCTGCATGGGCCGCACGTCTTTCAATACCAACTCAAGACTTGTTTCTCCCCGGTAGTTATTTTCGGCCAGCGTGAACGCAATTTCCCCCTGCCCGGCCAATTGCGGCGCCCGCTTGGCCATACCCCATCCGACCACTTCAAACGACCGGCCCGCTTCTCTCACGGTTGTTTTTAGATGTTTTTCCTTAAACACGCGCGACGGCCTACAAAATTCTACTTTCGCGGCAAACACCGGCGCGGGATTACCAAAGCCAAAAGGCTCGAACTCTCGGAGGTGGCGAAAAAGCTCCCAGGTTATTTCGCGCAAGCTGATCACAGCATCAATGCGTAAAGACGGTTCCAGGTCCGCCGCCGTGAGCGTCGAGCGGGCGTGGCGCTCAAGCGCTTCCTCAAGCTGAGGTACGTTCAATGCAGGAAGCGTGAAGCCGGCTGCTGAGGCGTGGCCGCCGAACCGCGTGAAAAGTTCTTTTGCCTGGCTCAGCGCGTTGAAGAGATGAAAACCGGCAATGGACCGGCCTGATCCATACCCCACGCCATCTTCAACGGCAATCACGAGGGTGGGCCGGTGATAGAGATCCACCAGACGCTGCGCCACAATGCCGATCACGCCACGATGCCATGCCTTCTCACAAAACACGAGTGAATAACGGTTGTCGATTGGCGTTGCACGCTCCGCTCTTGCGGCAATTTCGGCCAGAATCGCCTCTTCGAGGCTCTGACGTCTGCGGTTCAGCATTTCCAGCCGTCCGGCAATTTCCTGCGTCTGGGTCGGGTCACATTGCGTGAACAGGTCAATGACGTCTCGCGCATTCAGCATTCGTCCCGCAGCGTTCAGCCGCGGTGCAATCCGGAAGGCCACGTCACCCGCCGAAACCGGCTTACCGTCTAATCCGGCGACGGCGAGCAAGGCGCGCAGCCCAGTTTGGCCAGGGCTCCTTGGAGCGCGAAGCCCGGCGGATTCCGAGAGGCCCGCCAGGCCGAAGTGAGCCATGGTCCTATTTTCCCCACGCAGCGGCACAACGTCGGCAATGGAGCCGATAGCCACCAACTTCAAATAGGACCGCAAGGCCTTGTCGGAGAGACTTGTTCCAAGCAGCGCTTGAGCTAGTTTAAAGGCAACTCCAACACCAGAAAGATTCTTGTCCGGATAGGAACAGTGAGGCTGATGCGGATTGAGAATGGCAATCGCCGGAGGTATTGCCGGCCCTGGCAGATGATGATCGGTGACAATGCAGTCGATACCGAGCTCCTGCGCGCGGCTGAGGGCTTCATGCTCGCGAATCCCGTTATCCACCGAGATGACAACCCGGAAACCTTCCTGGGCGGCCCGTTCCATTACTCGAGCGCGCATGCCGTAGCCATCCGCGTGGCGGTCCGGGATATGGGCTTCTACTGTGGCGCCGAGCGACCGCAGGGCGGTAAGCAGCACCACTGCGGCCATTGTTCCATCAACGTCATAGTCGCCGTAAATCAACACCTTCTCTTTGCGTCGAATGGCCTGCTTGAGACGTTCAACCGCCGCGCGCACGTCCCGCATCAGGAACGGGTCCAGAAGTTGACCCAGCGCGGGCAGCAAAAAGGCCGCGGCGGAAGCGGGGTCCGCATAGCCGCGGAGGGCCAGCACTCGCGCCGCTAAAGAGGGAATCCCTAATTCCTTCCGAAGAGTATCTACCGCCGCTCGATCGGCTTCAGGAAAAACCCAGCGCATCGCTTCACAATAGCACTGATCGCCAGCGGCGGGGCGGTGGCGCGATGAAAGCAGAGCAGCCACGCTCGCTCCGAAATCCGTGGTAAGATCGCTCGTGACGGAGGAGAGGGTTGCGTATGGTGCATTACAACCTGTACTTGGGTGACTGCCTGGAGTGGATGGAAAAACGGGAGGAAAATTCCATTCACGCCATTGTCACGGATCCGCCTTATGGACTGAAGGAATATACCCAGAAGGAAAAAACCAAGCTTCGCAGCGGGCACGGTGGCGTGTGGCGCATTCCGCCGTCCTTTGACGGTTGCAAAAGGAGTCCGCTGCCTCGGTTCACGGTGCTGACGGAATCTGACCGCGCGAAACTAAGGCAGCTCTTTTCTGAATTCGCTCGCCTGGCGATACGCACGCTTGTGCCAGGGGGCCACCTGTTCATCGCCACAAACCCTTTACTTTCGCATCTGGTCTATTGGCCTCTAATGGACGCTGGCTTTGAGAAACGCGGTGAAATTATCCGGCTGGTCAAAACTTTGCGTGGGGGCGACCGCCCCAAAAACGCTCACGGAGAATTCGCTGAGGTTACCGTGATGCCGCGGTCTGGCTGGGAGCCATGGGGGCTTTTCCGCAAGCCCTGCGAGGGGCGCGTGCAGGACAATTTGCGCAAGTGGAGAACCGGGGGTTTGCGACGGGTTTCGCCGGAACAGCCGTTTGAGGACGTTATTCGCTCTGCGCCCACCCGGCCCGAAGAGCGCCGCCTCGCGCCTCACCCCTCCCTCAAGCCACAGGCTTTCATGCGGCAGATTGTGTGCGCGGCGTTGCCCCTTGGCTCGGGAATCGTGCTCGACCCCTTCATGGGTGCGGGCTCAACCGTTGCGGCGGCGCTCGCCCTCCGCATTGAGAGTATCGGCATCGAAAATGATCCCGTGTTTTTCGAAATCGCCGAGCGCGCTATCCCAAAGCTCGCTCAGTTCGGCGCGTCCGCCGCGCGTCCGGCGGTAAAGCGTCCGCCGCGTACTCAGGACACAGTCGCAACCCTGCCCTTGCCACTTTCCATGTAGGAAAAGCCGTATTCCCAGGAGCTATTGTTGGTTGCAGACGCTGAAGGCTTCGACCGAATGGTTCCGCTTCCTCCCGAACTCAGGATCGCTCACATCCGCAGGGCGATGGATTATATCGAGCGCGAAACAAGCGAACTTGTTGAGGTCTACTTCGAGCAGGCGAACGTGTTTAGCGGTCTGGTCGGAATTTTTGGCGTTCGGGCGCTCCACTCGCTGAGCCCCTACAAGAAGCACAAACATCCCGACGTGGCTCAGCAGCGTTTCCCCGACCTGTCCCTTGGAGGAAAGCTGAACCCGCCGCCCGAACAGGCGCTCGAATCAAAAGGAAGCACGCGCCCGTGGGCTCTCCAGTCGCATTACAACCATTCGGGCTGGTACATCGTATGGCGTTATCTTATTGATCCGGCCAAGGTAATTAAAAAGGAAATGAATGTTGTCGTCTGGCGCGTGGACGTGGCGTTTCTCAAACAAGAAGATTGGAAGTATGAGGGTAGCAGGGCCGCGGAGGGACGTGGCGGCCGCACGCACACCTTCGGTGTTAAGCTCCCAGCCTTGCGATTCTCCGGAGCTGTCCTCTATCAGAACCCACGGATCATTCTGCGCCAAAGCCGGCCCGCGCTGGCGAATGGAGAGGAATAAGATGCACTCGCTAGATTTAAAGGCAAAGTGAAAGTTGACGCGGTATGGGGACAGGCGGCGGGCTGGAACCATCGAGCCGATATCGGGAGCGGAGCTCTTGCACTCGCGCGCTAAGCGCCTCTTTGTAGTCCTGAGGAAGGTAAGCTGATCGAGCAAAAAGGCTACGATAGCGGCGCACGAGGTGGGGAAAATCCCTTTCGAGGAAGGGCATGAACTGCCGCATTGCCGAAGGCATCAGGTAAAGGGGATTCGCATGGAAAAACTTCGCCCCGGCTCCCGAAGCCGCGCGCGCGAGATTCTCCAGTGCGGCAGGCGAATCCGTAAGGCCGGGTAGAATGGGCGCGGCATTTACTCCGGCATAGATTCCCGCATTCACCAGGCGGGCAACGGCTTCGAGGCGCTTCGCAGGCGGCGGCGCTTTGGGTTCCAGTCGCCGGGCCAAACGCCCGTTGGTGGTGGTCACCGTCACGTGGATTCTCAGAGAGTGCCGAGAGGCAAGAGCTATAAGCAAGGCGAGGTCGCGAAGGATCAGGACTGATTTCGTGGTGATGGAAAGCTGAATTCCTTCGAATTCACCCAGCGCTTCGAGCATTCTGCGTGTGATTTCGAACTGCTTCTCGGCAGGCTGGTAAGGATCCGTGGCGGTTCCAAGCGCAATCGGCAAGCCTTTGTCGCGAGCCAAACGAAGCTCCGCTCGCAGCGTTTCCGGAGCCGCGGTTTTGGCGTAGATTTTCCGCTCAAAATCCAAACCATCCCGCATTTCCATGAACTCGTGAGTATAGCGCGCATAACAATACTTGCACCCGAATTCACAGCCGCGATAGGGGTTGATGGTCCAGGCAAAAGGCATTCGGCCCGAGGATTCACGGTTTAACACCGACCGCGATGCGATGGAGTAATAGCTCACCTCGGCCCGCTCGCGCAACTCGGGACTCATTGCCGCCAGCCGGGCAATACCGACCAGAGCTTTGGACGAATGTTCCGAGGAATCATTCATAACAGGCCCGAAGTCTATATTCGCTTTTTATTCGCTATATTGTCAAGAGGCGGGATTCAGGTCTCGCAGATCTAAAGCTGTCCCGGTCCATGGCTTTATGGCTTGCCGGCGTAGCCGGCGGCCAAGATGTTTCTCTGGATCGCTTCCATAGTGCGAGCGGTGGGCATTCCCTTGGTCATTGCGCCCTCAAAGAAGTAGCCGCTGGCCGAATTGCTGTTATCACCACCGATGCCGAGGATAATGGCTCCTTCTTGTCGCATGGGCTGATAGCCGCTGGGAAGAGGGATGATGCCGGTAGAGGTCAGGGTGCCGGACTGGGCGTTGCCCTGGTAAATGGCATAGGTGTGCTGACCATCGCTCGCGCCCACATCGGTGACGAAGGTGGTGCTGGCGGGAACCTTGAGGTGGCCATAGATGCCGTTCTCCATGTCGAGCCCTGCGTCTGGACGGCATGGGTTGCCGTGACACATGATATTGATAGCGTCCATGTGGCCCGCTTTGTTGTCGCGATTGTTCGTCTCGGCGTTGCCAAAATCAAAGCAGCACTTTGCGTTGAGATTGAGGGCGGAAGTCACCATGTAGACACCCTCGGGCTCACCGTCGATCGCTGTTTGCTTCGGGCTGTCGTTGCGGTAGCCCATGCCAGGGGAGATGGCGATGCCGTAGACCTTGTGTGCGGCGACGGTTACGGGGAGGGCGTTGGCGACGGCGGGGAGGTCATAGCCGTTGGGACCGGGACCGCGCGCTGCGCCGCCTGGAAGCGCAGGCGTGAGGTCATTGTGGTTCGATGACTGGTCGTAGAGTTTGGTGATGGTGCAGGTTGTGTGGGCGCAGAAGGCATCCTGCGCCGCGGCGTCTGCGTAGCCATCGGGGAGGAGGCTGATGTTGGTGTGGGCTTTATCGGACTGCCGTGTGACTTGGTAGAGTGGCCCTCTGTATGCGTTATACAGGCTGCGGGTGGTGCTGAAGGCGGCAACGCAGGGAGTCGTGGATGCGAAGATGTCACAAGGACGGGGTCTGATGGCTCGCGCTGAAGCAACACCGACCGGGGTGATCGCGAAAACGAGAAGGATAGCTGTGCGCGGCAGGATTGTTCCGAAGAACGAGCCTGCGTTGTGCTGCATGGAATTCTCGTGATCTCCTTTTGCGTTGCTGGTCACGTTTTTGTGCCGACCAGTCGAGCATTAAGGTCCTGTTGTCTCTTCGCCCAAAATTTGCTGATACCACAGCCGCAGGCTACTGTTCTACGGGTACCAGTCTTGGCTCGCGAGCCTTCCTGAGGCGTTCTCGCTCGCTCTCAACCTTGCGGGCCAGTTCCCCGGCGTAAGGAATGAAGTGCTGGCCGGAAATCAGGATGGTTACGCCCATCCAAAGCTTCGCGCGATTTAGTGGGAAACGGGTGAGGAGCTTGAGAAAGTATTTCCAGTAGGCTTTCCGATATGAGGAGTGCAGGCCTTGCAGCCAGAT
>JBOGJS010000089.1:0-8543 GCA_050745365.1 Terriglobia bacterium | reverse complement strand
ACGCTAACCTCAGTCGCCCTACGGGCTCCTTCGGTTAGCGTCGAACGAAAGGCAAAACCGGACATTTCACTTGCTATAAAAAGCGGACATTTTAACTTGCTAAGAACAGGACAAAGAGGTGAAGTATATGCTGCTCGACCTTTAACCTGTTGGTTCGGGAGGCTCAATCGTCGTCGGCAAGGGACGCACGGATATTTTTCCAACCACTGCGCTGCCAGTTGTCAAGATTCGGATGAGGTTGGCTCCAGGGCGGCAGGGGTAACATAAAACGCCGCGACATCCCGGCCAAATACGGCTCATACATCTCGCGGAGCGTCGCGAGGCTTCCATTCTCGCCACCTTCGGCCAGCGCCATGCCCACCTCGGCCAACCGTCGGCGGATTTCTTCCTGAAGCGTCTCAGAAAACCGGTCGTTACGGAGATGCTCAGGCGGGCTATTAATCACCTGGCTGAGGTCTACCACCGCATGGCGGGCGATGGCAAAAGTAAGCTGCGCCTGCCATTGAAGTTCCTCTCGGGCGTGCAGGATGAGGAACGCCGAAGCATCCAGAATGGTGGTCAGCGCCGCAAGCCAGGACTGGTTGCTATGCTGCGAGCGGAAAAAACACAAAATCGGATAGGAAAGATGGCCCTCTAGAAACTCTGCTGACCAGGCTTCCCAGTCGCGCAGATACTCGACCAAAGAATCCCGGTGCTCGGGACGGGCGTGCCGGCGCAGCAGCTCCGCCGCCGTGGGCGGCGACCCAGCGCGCGCATCCATCAAGGATATCTTCACCTCGCGCTGGGAAAAAGCGCCGTAGAGTACGGGGAGATAGGCGATCACGATTGCCAGCAATCCCAAGCCCGTTCCGGATTCTATCACCGTGATCAGGCGCGCCGCCGCCGAGCGTGGCGCCACGTCTCCCAGGCCGAGCGTAAAGAAGGTGGTCCCGCTCAAGTAAAGGTCGGTCCAGAATGAAGGAGGCTTTCCGGTTACGTTGAGGGCCGAGCCTGCTGACCAATGCAGCAGGCCAAAACTCAGGATCAAGCCGGCCGCCCACACCAGGAACAGCATGAGGAGCGAGAGAGGCCCGAAGTAGCTCAGGAAGGCTTCGCGCCGCTTGCCGGCCTTCATTCGCCGCCCGAGCGACGCCCAAGGTGTCCAGGTGTAACGGTAGAAGAGGCCGGCAAGGCGGAACTCTCTCATCACCCGGCGTGGGAGGATGATGGTTTCAAATGAGTCCCAAAGGATGACCAGCAGGAGGACAACACCGGCGATGGCCGCCAAAACTCGCATGCTTACGGAACCAGCACAATTTTTCCGTAAGCGCCGGGTTCTAAAACAGCCCGGTGCGCCTGGGCTGCGTCGGCCAAAGGCAATTCTCGTCCGACGATGGGCCGCAAGACGCCGCTTTCCAGTCCCGCCACGAGGGCGGAATGGATGCTCGAAAGCTCCGCTTCGGTCGCGTTGAAGAGCGTCATCCCTAAAACATTGGCATCTCGGGACATGATATCGCGGGGATTGATCTCGACCGTCCCGCGGCTGCCAATCACGACGGCGCGGCCATATCGCGCCAGAACCGTGAGGTCCTTGCCCAAATTCACGTTCGCCAGCATTTCGAGGATCACATCCACGCCGCGACCACTCGTCAAAGCGCTCAACTCGTCGAGATAATTCGCATTCCGATGGTTCAGGACATGGTGCGCCCCCTGTTCCTTCACCAGCTTGACGCCGCGCTCCGTGCCGGCGGTCCCGATCACTTTCAGGCCCGCTGCCCGCGCCAACTGCACCGAGGCGATACCAACTCCCCCGCTCGCGCCATGCACCAGAAGGGTTTCACCCGCGACCGCGCTCGCGCGATGGAAGAGGGCTCGATAAGCCGTTGCGTAGGGCACGTTCACGGCCGCGCCTTGCGCGAACGCGATGTTCTCAGGCAGGCGATGCACCTGCGTCTCCCGGCAAAGGGCTTGCTGTGCATAAGCGCCGCTGAGCGTTCCACCAACATAGACGCGCGCGCCCGCCGCCACGCTCTTTACGCCCTCGCCTACGGTTTCGACCACGCCCGCAGCGTCCGCACCCGGAGTATAGGGTAAGTCTGGCTTCAGAGCGTAGGCGCCGGAGCGAATGTAGGTGTCGACGGGATTCACGCCAACGGCCTTAACGCGGACAACCACTTCACCGGGACCCGGGCGAAGGTCCGGTAGTTCCTCCAGTTGCATCGCTTCCGGCCCGCCAAATTGATGAATGCGAATCGCCTTCATAGTGTGGAAACTCCAAGGCAGCGGTTCGAACCGTGCCCTTCCTCTTTCCGTCCAAGGTTGATGAACGATCCCGACTAGAAGCGGTTGGGACTCGCTTCTCAAATCTATTTCTGCTTACCGCCTGCTGCGTGCTGCTTACTGATTTCCGGGTTCCCTCCCAGCCCTGCGCTTTCCGCTACGATATGCGCAATGCTACTCCAGTCTTCATCCTGGCGGCCCATCGCAATGGCGCTGAGCATTCGGTCCCGCAGAAGGCTGGCGACCGGCATGGGCACGGCCGCGGCTTCACCGGCCGCCAGGACAAGGCGCACGTCTTTCAACCCGAGTTTCATCCTAAAACCCGCCGGCTCGTAGCGATCCTGAGCGATCAACGTTCCATAACTTTTATAAACTGGCGCATTAAATAACGAAGAGGTCAGCATTTCCAAATAAGCTTGTGGATCCACACCGTGCTTGCGGACCAGCGTCACGGCTTCCGCCAGGCTTTCGATCATGGAAGCGATCAGAAAATTGCCACTGAGTTTCACCGCGTTGGCAGCAGAAGGATCTTCGCCAAAATAGTACGTTCTCTGGCCCACGGCATCAAACAGCGGCTGCAGGCTTTCGACGGCGTCGCGCGGGCCGGCGGGGACCACAAAGAGCTTCGCTGCCGCCGCCGCTTCAGGCCGTCCGAAGACAGGCGCTGAGACGTAAACCTGCTCCGCCGCACGGTGAGCCTCCGCGAGCCGTTTCGCCAGAGCCACGCTGATGGTGCTCATGCAAACATGCGTTCCCCCACGACGAAGAATTGAAAGCACGCCTCCGAAAACTACCTCCTCGATGGCCGCATCATCCGAGAGCATGGTGACAACGAGATTGCCGGAAGCTGCTTCCTGGACGGTGCCGGCAACTTGCGCGCCTGGCCCACGGAGCCCCTCCGTCCGGTCGCGCGTGCGATTGTAGAGCGTTAAATTGTGCCCGGCCATCAGCGCGTTGCGGGCCATCGGGAATCCCATGTGACCGAGGCCAATCCATCCAATTTGCATAGTGGACCTCCGTGTCTACTTTGATGCACGGCTCCGGTTTGGCGGCCCGGAATGACCCGCTCTTATCCTGAGGGCCAGCAGCAACGCTCAGTTCTTGACGACAAGCTGAGATTCAAGCGGGACGAGCGGAACTGAGGATCGATCAAATGCTTTTCGGGTTTGAGGATCGCGCCAACTATCAAGAATGCCGACGGCCTGGACGCAGGAGACAGTGCAGCGTGGGGCGCAGGGCTTTTGGGTAAGATATTCATGAGCCAAGTGCGCGCGAGTATATTCGGCGAGGGGAATTGCCGGATAGCCACGTTGCTGGGAACAGTAATGAACCAGGCCGTCTTCGCAGATGTAAAGATACCGGCTTCCTGCCCGGCACCACCACGTATTCTCGCGTCCGCGCGCGATATTCCGCTGGAATCTTTGGTAAAAGTGGGAGTAGGAGCGCTTCCCGGCCGCCATGGCCTCATCGAAAATCTGCTGCTGCTGCGGGCTGAGCGGCATCAATTGGCCGGAGTGGTCGTGGATAATGCCCACGGTGGTTGAGAAGCCAAGCTCGCGGGCGCGCCGCGCAACCGAAAGGGCATCCTCCGGGTTTTGAATCGCGCTTCCCAGAACTGAATTGATGTTTACGCTGAACTCAGCGTGTTCGGCCAGCAGGCGAAGCTTCTGATCCAGCACCTTCAGACTCTTTTTCGAAACGTCGTCGGGTATCACGTTGTCAATGCTGATCTGGAGATGGTCGAGTCCGGCGCGGTTCAGCCGCTGGATGCACTCAGCAACGAGAAGATAGCCATTGGTGATGAGGCCGGCAATCATGCGGCGGCGGCGGATGGCGCGGATCAGATCGTCGAGTTCCGGGTGGAGCAATGGCTCTCCGCCACTGATGGTGATAACTGAAGTTCCCAGATCCGCCAGATGATTAACGCGCCGCTCAAGCTCCACCAGCGGGACAGGCTTCGAAAAGTCGTCATACTCATTGCAATAGGCGCAGGAGAGATTGCACCGCCGGATCGGAATCAGATGAACGTCAATGGGGTGTTGTGTCGAGAGGATTCCTCGCACGATCATCCGAAGTTCGCGGACGCGAAGCCCAACAAAGCGGATTTTACGGCGAATGCTCACGCGGTGCATAGAAGGTTTCCCACCCTCCGGAGCACGACTCGGATAAGCTGCAACTACTTTATGCTTTCGCGTTGCCACTCGCAACCCTGAGGCTGCGAACGGCGAATTTGGAGTCCCGAAAGGAATGTAAATGCCTTAATCAGCTTTGGCCTGCACTATTCACGAATGGGCGGCGAAGCTCCGGTTTGAGGGGCTTCGCGCAGCATAACTCCGGGCTGGAAGGTCGTCCGACCGGCTTCGGGCCCCTCGTTTCAGTTATCGATCCCGCGGAGGCAAGAATCCGGACGCGCCGAAGCTGAGACAGACTAACTGTCTCTATCCGGCTCGCGTAGGTTCAGTCGTCGCCCGCGAGGGAAAGCCGTGGTGGAGTGCAATGATGAAGGCAAAATCTCAATTAGAGCAATCGCGTCCGCGCGGATGGCTTCGCCCCGGCCCACGGCGTCTTTTCCTTCACCGGTCTTCGCCTTGACGCTGACTTGGCACACCGAAACTCCCAATGCCTGGGCGAGCTTGTTTCTCATCTCGAATATATAGGGGGCGAGCTTAGGCCGCTCCAGGCTGATCGTGGCATCGAGATTTACAATGCGATACCCGGCTTTCTTCAGCAACGCGCGGGCCTGGCGAAGAAAGGTGAGGCTGGAGGCGTTGTGCCAGCGGCGGGAGGTATCCGGAAAGTGTGTGCCAATGTCGCCCAGTGCTGCCGCGCCCAGCAATGCATCACAAACCGCATGGGCGAGCGCATCGCCATCTGAATGACCGGCTGGCCCCAAAGAAAAGGGAATACGCACTCCGCCCAGGACAAGGGCTCTGCCCGCTTCGAGGCGATGCACGTCATTTCCAAAGCCGGTACGATGGGGGCAACAGCTTGGGGGGCTGGTCTTGCGAGGCTTCTCCAATATATGACCCCTCGGTTTACCCAATAGGAGCCGTGCTCTCTTGCTGCCGCCGCTCGAGGCTGATGAATAGCTCCGCCAGAGGCAGGTCAGAAGGTTTGGTAATTTTGATGTTGCGATCAGAACCCATCAGGACCGTCACCGCCTTTCCCAGCCGTTCCACCAAGCTCGATTCGTCGGTGCCCTGGAAGCCGTCTTGCGCGGCGCGGTCAAATGCTTCTTTAATCAGCGGATATCGGAAAGCCTGCGGCGTCTGGGCGAGAGCGATCCGCTCGCGTGGAAGCGTGCCCAGGATTTCGTTGTGCTCCACCTGCTTGATCGTATCGACGCTCGGGATGCCGAAGATTACGGCGCCATGCTCGCGAGCGGCGCTCACGGCGCGCCCGATCATCTCTGCCGGGACGAAAGGGCGTACGGCATCGTGGACCAGCACAATCTCGGTGGAAGGCGATGCGATGGCGAGCGCGCGAGCTACGGTGTCCTGTCGCGTCCCGCCGCCCTCGGTAAGGCGAACGGGCTTTGAGAAGCGTTCGTTTCGGACGGCCTCGCCGGCGCGCTCCATTTCCTCCGGCTGCACGGCAAGAAAGATTTCTTCGACTGCGTCGGCTGCGACAAACTTTCTGAGCGTGTGAACGAAAATGGCCACACCCTCAAGAGAAAGGAACTGTTTGGGAGTCTCGCGGCCCATGCGCGTACCTGCTCCCGCCGCCGGGATAATTACCAGAACGCTCATGATCTCATGAAGGCTGCGTCACCGGCTCGGGCCGGTGGCGTTCGTCATATTTCCCGAAGATCATTCTTCCGGCTGTGGTTTGAAGCACGCTCGTCACGGCAATATCAATGGTCTTGGAGATCATCTTCCGGGCATTATCCACCACCACCATCGTGCCGTCATCGAGGTAGGCCACGCCCTGATTGTATTCTTTTCCTTCTTTCAGAATAAACACGCGCATGGTCTCGCCCGGCAGCACCACGGGCTTCAGCGCATTGGCAAGGTCATTGACGTTCAGCACGGCGACGCCCTGAAGCTGCGCGACCTTGTTCAGGTTGAAATCATTGGTGATAATCTTCGCGTCGGTGGCTTTAGCGAGCTCGATCAGCTTCAAATCAACGCCGCGCACATTGGGAAAGTCTTCTTCCGCAATCTGAATCTGAACCGAGCTCATCTTCTGCATCCGCTGCAAAATGTCGAGCCCCCGCCGGCCGCGATTCCGCTTGAGCGAGTCGGACGAGTCTGCCACCATCTGAAGTTCATGGAGCACAAACTTGGGAACCATCAGCGTTCCTTCCACAAAACCGGTTTCACAGACGTCTGAAATACGGCCGTCAATAATCACGCTGGTATCCAGAACTTTGCGGCCACGGGACACCGGGGTGGTGGTCCCCAAAATGCCGCCGAGCGACGCGAAGCTGAGTTGTTTTCCCTTGGCTGATCCGATGACGGAGCCGAGATAGGCGAGAATCACCAGCAAGGCAACCTGAATGAACGAGAGCGTAGGCTTTTCGACCGATGTCAGACCGAGTAGGTGGCCCGCCATGAGCGCCGCGAGAATGCCTGTCGTCAAACCGATGGCCGCACCAATCAAACGCGATGCGCTGATTTTCTGCAACCGGATCTCGCAACCTATGAATAAAACCCCCAGGCCTCCGCCTAGAAAGGCCGACTCCAGCGGAGATAAATGAAAAGGACGCAGGTGATACGAAGCAGCGATCAGAATGGCGAGAAGGATCGCACGCACCACCCCCAGTTCCAATGCCATAAAATGCACCACCTTTCGCGGCCTTGTGAATTGAAAGCATACACTCCTCCGTTCACAAGTTGCGACTTTCTCAGCGAGTATAGCATTCCGTTGAGGGTTGAAGAAATGACTACTAGGGCAGGTAATGGGTCAGTTTGACACACAGGCGGCTTCATGCCGCCACCTGGCGAGGTAAACTCGCAGCAACAACTTCAAACTGACCCAGTAGCCTAGTAGCCTAGGGCAAAGTCAGTACCGCGCAGCGAGGGAGCGCGGAGTTGTTCTTTAACTTCGCGGCCTTTCGCCGTCGTCGGGCACAAGCCGCAGAGCGCAAGCTAGCCATCTTTAGTGTGGAACGTAATGCAGAGAAGTCCCACGACGCGGGACGACGAAGTATCCCTTTCACCGGTCTTTATCCAAGACATTCACGCTCGCCCCGCAAAGAAATCTGCAAGGCCTTTAATCTGTTCAATCTTGTCCGGGCTGAGACCGCTGAGTTCTTGTTCTTTCAGCCATCCTTCGTTCAGCAATCGGGCGAAGACTTCAATCAGAACCGAGTACCGGTAGTCATATTTCTGATCTGTATCGCGCCGCTGCTGGGAGAGATACTCGTGAATTCGCCAGATGTAGCGCGGGTCCGCGTCATCTTGCATCATTTCCTTCAGCCGGGAGGCAATAGCACCGCACTCCCGCTCGTAGGCTGCCTCGAAGGCCTTTCGGGCGGCCTTCTTTTCCGAAGGAGACCATTGGAGATCGCGAAGCATATGCGTTGACTCTCATCCCGTACAGAATACGAGATTACCAATTCAAGACTTCAAACAATGCAAAGCAATCACGACCTTGGCTTCTCGTCGCGGGCGTTGTCCCTTTATGCGATTTTCGTTGCGGTTGCAGGGAGTGAAGTTGTCTCAATCGTTTTCAAGTCCAACTTCTTCGAGGCATGGTCGATGTCAATGCCGGCAACATTTCCCTCCGAGTCGAAATCCAATACGAGCCCTTCGGTGATTTCATGCGAATCCGTGCTGGGCATAGAATTCAGGTCGATGTAGAGCGAATCGGTTTCGGGATAATAGGGTAGTTTCATTCTTAACTCTCATGGTAGCTTGGAATTCCGGTCGGGGAAAGCTCATCAAGCGAACGCAAGACAAGCCTTAGTCTGGTGCGGGGCATACCATGCAAATTCCTCGAGTCTGCCATCGACGCGTGGCGGTGAGCCAGCGTTCTCCGCGAGCGGTCCTACGCGACGAACGGGTTCACGGCGCGTACGGAGCCGTACAAGCGGCCGTGTTCGAAGTCTTCGGTGAGCAGCTCGGATAATCCATAATGCTCGGCGTAGGCCCACATATGCGCGTCGTACCAGGAAAGTTCATAGGCCGCGGAGCCGCGCAGAGCGGTTCGCACGATCGCTTCATTCGGGTAGAGAATTGCAAATTGGGCGAGCAATTCCTCCGCTTCGCGGAAGGCTGCAGCGCGAGGCATCAACGGCCCGCTGCCGCGCCTGCCCCGGGTGACCGAAGCGACGAATTCCA
>JBOGJS010000088.1:0-14915 GCA_050745365.1 Terriglobia bacterium | reverse complement strand
TAGCTTTCAGGATGTTCGCTTGTGCCCCGGCTTGTCGGGACACCCGCGAAACATGAAAATCGTCGCACCAGCGTCTCGCTGGCTTCGAACAAGCCCGCAGGATGCCGGCGCTACGGAATATTTTCGGAGCAGATAACGAACGTAGCGTCCCGATTCATCTTAGAACTCGCTGCGCTCTCGAGTGGAGCCGCTCTTGAAATAGTAAGACCCCGGCTTGACCTGAAATTGCAAGAAATCCTCTGCCGAAGTTGGGTTCTCGATGCGAGAATTCCTGAGGAATTGCCGTCCATCGTAGAACAACTGACCGTTTCTCGACACGAAAGGCTCGGCTCTCTCAAACGGAAGGCGCATCAGCGCTTGAATGCCGCTCGGGATCGTCACATAAACCTCTGTCGCCTTGGTGGTGCCACCGCGCTGCCAGCGCACGTGGATGTCGCCCTTCGGGGTTGGGGCGCTTCCTTCAGCGTAATCGAGTCCGCTGTAGTGGGGCGCGACCAGTGTTCGCTCGAATCCCGGCGTGAGCGGCTGGACTCCGAGAACATGATTGATGATGTAAGCGGCCGGCCCGCTCGAGTAGGTAATGGTCCGCGCCGCCATTTCCGCTGTATAACCCGGAAGCGGAGCCACGTTCTCACCCGGAATATTCCACAGTTCCCAGTAGGTTGTCGCCCCCGCCTCGAGAAACGAGCTCCAATAGCGGCAAATCGAGGATATGGCGTCCGTATACCGCCCCGCCTTCGCAAAAGTTTCCAGAACGCTATACATGAACCACGGGCTCGCCTTGCCAGGACGCAGTTCTTCTCCCACGGCGAATTCGAACACTTGCCGCAGATGATTGGAAGGAACGAGGCTGTATTTCACCGCTAAGGTGCTGGCGAACTGCGAGGGAGACTGCCGCTCGGGCTTCTCGTAATAGCGATTCTCATCGGCGGCAAAGAAGACTTTCTGAATGGTTTGCTGAAGGAAGTCTGCCTGCGCTTTGAAGGCATTCTGAATGCCCGCTTCTTTGACGAGTTCCGCGCACCGTTCTACGCAGCGCAGGAAGTTGTAATAGATCACGTTCAACGTTGCTAACTCGCCGGGCGCCGGATTGTTCACATAGGGATACCCCCAGTCGATCACCAGCCACATTTTCGGCCAGTTTTCGGTGGTCATAAGCCCGCGCCCGGTCAAGTGTCTCTTAAACCATTCGTTGGCCTTTACCCAGGCCGGCAAGAGGTCGCGGACAAGCTCGAAGTCTCGGAAATAGAGACCGCACTTCCACAAATCATTCGCAAGCCACATGGTCTGCTCGGGGAGTTCGCCCCCTTGGCCTCCCGGGTGGGGGAATTGCATTCGGCCCTCCCCGTTCTGTCCCAAGACGATCTGCCGAAGGTAATAGCGCATCATGGGCGGATCGTGGAACACTGCCACATTCATCGCCGGCCAGGGCAAATCCGACCATTGCGCGTGTTCGCGCCACGCGGAGCCGCAATAGCCCCAGTGGCTGTTGACGCGATGGGACCATTTGGATCCTGAAAAGATCCGGTCCAGCGTGGAATTTGAGGAGCGAAATTGGGCCTCGTGCTGGAAAAGGTAGCGCCGCTCGACCGTGCCGATCTTTCGGATGGTGAGAGGCTTTTTAGCGCCGCGGACGGTGAGCTGAACGTAGCGGAAGCCATTGTAGTCACTCCGTTGCCATGCGCTGCGCCCGCTCCGCAACGTGATGCGATCCGTCAAATTCGTCCGCTCGGTGGAAGTGATTGCCCGGGAGGCTAGCACGCGCCCGTCTTTCAGGTACTCGGAGATCGAAACGTCAATGACGGTGCCTTCGCCGCCCTCAATCGCAAAAACCGGGCAACCCAAAACCATCCGGCCCATGTCAAACACGAGAGCCGCATCTCGGCCCTCCACCGGAGTCTCAACTTCGATGGCAGGATGCCCGGCATCCACGGACCGGAGGTTTCGCAGCCTTACCGTCTGCAAGAGATGAAACTTCTCGTCACTCACTTCCAGCGCGGGAACTGTGAACGGGCCATGCCTTAAAACCTCCGCGGCGCGGACGACACTGGCCACCGGAACGTACGTTTCTTCAATTTCACCCAGCTCGCGCTGAAATAAGTTGCCCAGGTCAAGCTCTGAGAGCGGGATGGGAGATTGCCACTGCGAGTCATCAAAACCCGCTTCGTTCCAGCCCGGCAGTTCCCTGCGAAGGTCGGCGATCTCCACATAGTGCAACTGCATGCTCTGCCTGGGCGCGTCGCGCCTCCAGACTTCGGAGAGGAGGCATTTCCATTCTGAGCCGGTGTCCAGGACAACCTCTCGACCTCCGTCGTGCACACCGCCTTGCAAAATCAACCAGCCGCGTTCCTTTGTCGTGTCTTCCGTCGCGGTCGCCAGAGAATACACCAGTGCCGCAACCACGTTGGGTCCTTTTCGCAGGTAAGGCAGGATCGAGCGAACATCGAAATAACAGCGGCGCGGGTCAGAAATCGGCGGCCCAAACCCAATTTTCTGGCCGTTCACATAAAGAATGTATTGCGTTGACGCCGAAATGCGGAGCACCGCTTGCTCCTGCGGCGGCTCTTCCAGAATAAATGCCCGACGAAAATAGACATAAGTATTCGGCTCAAGTCCAGTGCTAGTCGCCCAAACGGGCTTGGCCGTCCACCCGGCTCCATTCCTTGTGTGGGGTGCGTTCTGAGCTGCGGCTTTCGAATCCCGAGCCGCACCTACTAAGCCCGAAGCTCCGGCGAGCGTCGTCCCAAGTTTTACGAAATCACGCCTCGTCATTGTGCTGTTGAACCCGATCGTTCTGTAACGTGTGCTTTGGTCAAGCGCTACGGTTCAACCCTCCTTGTCCGACAGCCCTTGACCCCGCGCACGGCACGGTCACGGGGTCGCAGTCCCGGCCTTGGCGCTATCTGACCTCGATTAAGCAAAGCGACCGAGGCTCTAATTTGATATCGATAACGCTGGGGAGTTGCACCGCCCGCTCTTCTTTCCGGTCATCCAGGTGTATCACTAATTGCTTGCTTCCCTCCCCCTTCAGCTCCACCTGAGGATTTTCCGGTAAGCAAGCGTAGTTGGCCAGCACCAGGGCCACCCGCCCATCCGGCGCCTGCCAGGTGGCAGATGGCACGGCCGGCTCCTTGCCCCAGCCGAAGTCCCGCAACGTGACTCCGTTAACCTTCCAGGGACGTAACATTCTACCGTAGACGAGATAATCGCGGGCAAGACCGGCTCTAAAATGTGTGACCCTTCTGGTCCAGTCGAGAAACGCGGCCTGGTCAGGCACGGCGCGCGTCCACGTCTGGTCCCAGTCGTACTCGACTAGCCCCTTGTCCCGGAGCGTAAAATTGATGAAATAACCGTTAACCAGTGCCTTCGCCACGGAAGCTCGAAGCGCCTCGTCATTGATTCGATTCGTGTAGAACCCCTCAAAGCCGTTGCCATATTCGTGATACAGAAACGAATAGAGAGGGCAGAAACTGAAGAGGCGCGCATCCCAAACCTGAAGGTGCTTAAGGAAGACTTCGGGAGGGGCACCTTCGCTCGACATCGCAATCCCGGGGTGGATCGCGGTTGCCGTGGCCCGATCGGCCTCCAGCAGGGTCTCGAAATCTTCTGTCATCCACGCGCCGGGCACAGGGGGATGGCCGTGGTTGGTGGCATAACAAGCCACGGGACCGCATCCCTGATCGAACTGTTGCACCACGTCCGGTCCCAGTTCCGTCATCCTTTTAGTCATGTTCAGAATCATCTGGCGACCCGGTTTGGTGGCGACGCAGACCATGTAATTCTTTCTCCAAGGCCACGCACCCTCCAAAAGTTTCCCGTCCCAGTTACGAACGACCGCCGCCTCCCCGTCATGACTGCGGAAATACGACATGCCGTCGTAGTTTGTATTTTTCTGCCAAATCACCCAGCAGAGGCCATCGCCATAAATCATCGGGTGCCAGCCACGCGCCTTAGCTTCGGACATGAACTTGTGAAACGCAGCTTCGCCTCCCAAGGGCGGAAAAGCATCCGGCTGGACCCACGGGCCTGCGTGCTCCCAATTGAAAGTGATCGGTAGGATCGGACCCTTTAGCTCCTCAGCAAGTGTCTCTATATAAGGCAAGGCGTTCGTCAGGGGGGTGTACTCGGGATTTACACCGTGTGGATCCCAATCTCCTTGGCCGCGCATCGGGAATGCAATGGCAGGAGGACCCTCGGCGAGCCATTTGGGAACGTCGGTCCTTTCGGCCAATTTGGGAGGACAGAAAGGTTGACGCGAAGCCCAATTCCGATAAATCTCTGCCGCAGCATACCAGTCACCGTGGAAGGTGCCGAGCACGACCCGATAGGGAAGTTTCGTTACCCCCGGACCGTGCGTCGCGGGGTAGTGGCTCAGCCCCATCGTGACCCCGTCTTTTTCGAGCAGAGGACTGATAAATTTGGGCAAGCCTTTCGCGTCATCGCAAGCCACGTACAAACCGCCGGCATCGTCATAATAGGCCATGAGCTGAGCTGTGGTCCCACCGGGATAAGTGCTGCGCCGCCAGACTTCAGGGGAATTGGAACCTAGGGACATCGACGAGCCGACAGGGCCCGCCAGCATGCCATCAAGCAAGGACCACAGGATGTAGCTATGGGTTTCGGTTTTGGCGCTGTCGAAAGGCACCTCGACGACGGGGAACTGGATGTGCCCGATCCAGCTTGTCGTTCCGTTATTCAACTCTAGGTTCCAATAAGTGAGTGTCTCGCGAACCGGGCAGCGAATCGTCACGTGGGCAGCGAGTGGCAATTCGGCAATCTCGTTGAAGTCGATGGTGATGGTTGTTTCGCCCCGGTTCGCGGCTCGGCTCACCCTCACTTGCTTGGTCTCTAGGGAGGTGACCGTCCGAAACTCTGAATGCTCATTCATGAATTCGACTTTGAAAAGTGGCAGGCGGGCATGATCGGGTATGAGCAATTCCCGGTCGACGCCAAACGTCGAGCAGAAGGACGCCAGCGTGCCCTTTTCCGTGTCGATCAACAGCCGGTATCCGGGATTGATAACGATAGCCGGCGAGTTTTCGGAAACCGTACTCTCGCTGGTCCCCAGCTCCGCCGACCGCGAAGGGGTTTCCCTCGCCCGTGTGTCCTTCGAAAGCGCCGTCACCGGCACAAGTGCCGCCACCGGTACGCCGCCGATAACTTTCAGCGCGTCACGACGGTTGAGAGAGATTTCGGTTTGCTTAGATTGATCTTTGGCCAATGCATCCTCCTGTCAGGCATACATAAAAGACTGATGGGGACCCCTACTTCAGCTACTTCAGCCACTTTAGCCTCTCCACTTTCACCGGCCCCAATAGTCCTGACGCAAGTAACCCTCCGGCTTCCGGTATCACGAAATTCCCCTGCGGATTGACCCTCTTAACCCAGTTCGCAGAGATATTCGTGTGTGCAAAACGCCTGTCAGTCGGAAGCGCCGCGTCTCCAATGATACGGTTCGGCCAAAGGTTGACAACTTGAATCTCGAGCACGTTGTGGAAGGCCTTAACCGATCCGGTGATCTCTACCCGAAACGGTTTGGTCCAGACGACTCCCAAGTCGTTGCCATTCAAGCGCACCTAAGCCACGTTTCTCACTTCACCCAAGTCAAGCACAATTCTCGTCCCGGACCTGCCCAGCGAACGTGGCAGTTTAAACGCCTTTCGATATGTGGCTGTCCCGGAATAATACTTGATGCCTTGTTCCGGCCGCTCCGTCCAACTAACGAGTTCTGCAAACTCGACACTTGCTGGGCCACCCCACTTTGGATCAAGGCTCACCGTCCACGGTCCTCTAAGGTCGAAAATGTGGGAGTAAACCGGAAAGTTACGCGTGGCTGTTCCGCTCACCTCTCGCCCAAGCGGCGCGCGGAAAACCACGAACAACGATCCGAAGGGCGCAAACTCCAACGGCAACGTCGTCCGTCCGCCTGCTTGCTTGAATGCCTTTGCCGCACGCGTCTCGCCCGTGACAGGATCCCAAAGCTCCGGCTGCCTGGCTCTGACGCGAAAGGTACACAGAGCCGACTGCACACGCTCTTTCCGGTTGACAACGAAGTAAATTTCCAAGTCATTCGTTGTGCGACGGACGAAATCCAGTGCGGCGTCGCTCTCACTGGCGTGATACTCGAAATCCAGGCTAATGCCCGCGCTGCTCAAAATATTGCGGATCGACCTGCCGCATAGGATCCGCCCTTCCCCGAGTTTTCTCCCCGTTACCGTCTCGCCGTCACAATCATCCCACACCTCAGCCGCAAGCGCCTTCAGCTCGCCGTCCTCGCGCGGGTATCCCCTCAGCCCCGGAACTCGTCGTGGTCTAGGCCCCACAACGATTGCGCCTTGAGTCACGAGTTCCTTGATCTTGCGCAGTAATCCCGGAGACATCACGCCATCTTCAGGCAATACCAGCACCCGGTAGCTCATTCCGTCCGGCAACTGCAGGCGTCCCTCACGGAAAGACAAGCTATGGAGCAGTACATCGGCATTGACCGCATCAAAATCGTAACCTTTTGGAAGTTCCGGACTCACATATTCCCTGGACGGCACGAATTTCGTCACACCCTCGCCATAGAAGTAAAGCGTGTCCGCGACGAATTTCCCTTGCTGCAAAAGATATTGACAGCGAGCGAGGTACCGAAAGAAATCCCGGGCCTGTTCCCACCACGTGATGTTACGATCAAAGTGAGTACCAGCACCATACTCCCACCCGGGCTTCATTTCCAGCACCGGTTGCGCGGTATATTGGTGGAGCACGATACGGTTCAGTCCATCAACGAACGCTGCATCGGCGAAAGGTTTGAGCGCGCAGGGGTACCCCTTCCAATGTGTAAACGCCGTGAAGGACTCTGCCTGCACGATGGGCCGACCGTAGATGTGCGCCGCTGAAGCTTCTGTGCGGATGACATTCGCCCAGTGGTTGAACTGCGACATGACGTTGTTGGCGTACCAGAACTCGCCCGTTGGCACGTCACTGTTTCCCGCGCAGCGCAGCCCGTCGATGTGCGGAAAGGGATACGTCCCATAACCTGCTTCGGGCTCGATCCCGACACCCCCTTCATGCGCAAGCAGCTTAAATTTGGCCCAAAATCGTTCCGCCATAAGGTCGCCGATCGTCCAGCGAAAATCCGCAAGGAAGCGGTTAGTTACCTCGCGGCTATCCACGATCCGCCTTGCCAGGATGGGAAGATAGGAGAGAAGATCGTATCCCCTCTGCTCTTTGAAGTCCTCGCGGAAGCCCTGTGTCCACGTAGGCTGCTGGCCCCGGACGTTTGCTCCGATTTCATAGCTGTCGATGAAGAGGTTTTTTAGCACATTTCCGCCGACTGCCGCCGAATCCTCCAGCATCGGCCCCGCTGTGTTCTTGAAGTGAGTTTCCATCGCGGCGCTGCTGAGGATGTCAGCCTCATATCCGGGCCGACCGCCAGTGGACAAGGCTCGTGTCCGTTGTCCTAGGAGCGTGTGCCCAAACCGCAAAATACTCCACCGGCCCGGTGGCACCGCCCATACGATGTGTCCATCCGCATTCATGTACTTTGAGAGATCCAGGAGCCCACCGGAGCGACAGTCTAAGGTGGTATCCTCCGGGTACTCTTCGCGTAAGGCCGCGGGCCCTTGCGGCGGATAGTCCCAGAAGCTTCGATTCCCTGATTTGAACCACCACCACTTAATTCCCCGGCGAAGATAAGGATCGTCGCCTTTTCGCAACAGTTCCACTTCCGCAACCCGCACCGGCGCACCGTATGCGGAGAGAATCATGAGCCGGAATTTTTTACTCGGCACTTCCGGAAAATCTACCTTCCTCGCCTGTTCCCTTTCCAAATGGAACCGGCAAACCGAGAAAAACGTCGCGCCGTCCCTTGATGCCTGCAGCTCGCACTCACGGGGACCGCCATCCGGTCCCGGTGCCAGATAAATTCCGTTGGCGACGAGGGGTTCGTGGTAATCCAATGCCAGCCATTCCGGGTGATTCGAGCAAGGTGCAACATTTGCCGAAGATCAGAATGTTTCAGGTTCACCATCCACCGCGTCCGCTGGTGGAAAATTCCATTCTCCAACATACCCCTCCAGCGTCGAGCTGGCTGTGACTCTTGCTGGACTAATCGGGCGATCCAACTTCTCCCGTATGGCTAGTAGGGCTACGTCATAGTAGTATTCATCGACCAGAGGAGGGAGGGGCAGATTCTGCTCGATCTTCCTCCCTCCATCCACCTGAACTTCGGAATAAACCAGCTTCTTGTTGGCTTCGTCAGGCGCGATCCAAGGCCCGCCACTATCCCAACCATCACACACGTTAACGCTTACCTCTATCTCTAGCCGCCTCGCCTCTCGTAGCGCGTATCGGAACAGATCATGCCATTCGGGACTCAAAAACTGAACGCTGTGCAGAGCGTCGCCTGGCGCGCCCTGATAAATCAAGACACCATTGATACCCTGCCTTTTCATCTCCTCGAGATCCCCGTGCCCGGGGATTGCCGCCATGCCTCGTTTCCGGGAGAGCCACGTGTCCCTGGAGGGAGCGACTCTGCTGCCCCTGAGAGCAGGAATACAGCTTGACGCTTTAGTCCCACTAGAATTGCTGCCGCGGCGCAACCTCCGCGATAGGCGGATTGACGGCGGAGGTCACCTGGCCGTAGTCTCCGGCGCCCGGCCCGGGTGGGGGGCTAATCGCGGTTGAAAAATGCGCTGTGTTGGAGAGGTAGTCCATGGCCTCACGGCCGCTTTGTCCGGGACCGCGATTCAAAAGACGCTGTGACGGGATCAGCTTCCTACTGTTGCTGCCGTGATTTCAGCTGCTGGAACCTTTGGAACGATTCATGGGCTTTTGCGGAAAGCCTCAGATTTCGGTAGACAAGCCCCAGCGAATAAAAAGCCGGTGCAAACTTTGGATCGAGTTGGACGGCACGCTCCAATTGTTTTCGGGCTGCTTTATCCCTACCGGCCTGGGCATATAAGGCGCCCAAGTTGAAGTACGCTCGGGCATTGGAAGGGTCAAGCCTCTCGGCGGCTAGCAGCTCACGCACTGCCGCAGAGCGATTTCCCATCCGGCGAAGCAGAACCCCCAAGTAAAGGTGGTAATACGCGTTCCGGGGACTCAACTGCAGCGCTTGCTCGAAATCCTCGTGCGCCTCCGTAAGCTCGAATTTGGACACCGCCACCACGCCGAGCATGAACCGGGCGCGGTCGTCCTTCGGGTCGAGTTGGAGAGCAAGCTTGAAATGCTTGCCAGCCCGGTCATAATAATGAGTATCGTTCTGATCGTTTCCCAATAGAAAGAAACTCATCCCGATATCGTAAATGGGACCTGCCGCGTCTGGCCGTAACCCCGCGGCGTACAAGAATGATTGTATCGCCGCTTTTTGGTTGTCCATCCCTTGATCGATCCGGCCCTCGGTTATGTAATACTCCTCCTGGTTGGGCTGAAGCCGGATCGCTTGCTGGATGGCGGCGAGCGCCTTAGCTCGCTCCTGGAGCAAGTTCAAAGCTTGAGCTTTTAAATTGAGGTAGTCTGGATCGTGTTCCAGGTTGTGACCGTGGATTGCGTTCAAGGCGTTGGAAACGCATCGGCGGTTAGAACGTTCCATGCACTGGCTCAATTGCTGAACCTGTGGAGAAGCGAAAGTCCCCACTCGTCGCACGGACGCCCCAGCAGCTAGGGACGCTTCTGCTTGAACTGGGGGCCAAGAAGAAACTTCAGCTTTTGCCGCCGCGCTCCCTTCACCCTTGCCCCGAGCCGGGGGGCGGGGACGCGGCTCGGGAGTCTGCGGCAGAGCCTTGCTAGCTTCTTCCTGCCTCAAACGGCCATAAATCAGCACGTTGGACTCGCGGCTGGGCGATCCGGCTAGCTGGGATTGTTTTGCAGCCGCGCGAGGGTGTCCCGCGCCTTCAAGAAGTTGAGCCGGTTGCCTGGGGAACGCGGACTCTTTGGGGAGGAGCTGCTGCCCTTCTTGAAGCGTCCGAAAGGCGCCGGGAAACTTGCGCGCCGGGATCCCGGCGGCAGCCAATTCCCGGTAGGCCGACGGATTGTTCGGGTCATACGCAACCGCCCGGCGCAGGATGGGGAGCGATTGGGAATTTTCGCCCTGCCGTCGAAGGGTGGCTCCGAGGTACAGATAGGCCTCGCCGAATGCGGGATCCAGCGCTATCTTCCGCTGGAACTGCTGACGGACTGCGGCATAATTTCCCTGGCGGAAGTTCAGAAATCCCACCCGAAAGTTTAAGGTCGGAAGCCTGCGGTCGAGCTGGTAAGCCCTCCCGTATTCTTCCCTGGAGAACGTAAGATCATGCTGTGAGGGGTAGGCATCTCTCAGCGGCAGGCGCGGCCATGCAGGGTGCGGGAAAGCGCGGCGGAACGTATTGAAGTCCTTCAGTCCCGGAAAACGCTTGGGAGTTTCCTCGTATGCGTTCGCGCGTACGCCTATGGGAAGATTCATCTCCTGTTTTAACAGCTCCCGGAACTGAGCATCACGGACACAACCGGAATTTGCCGGAACAGCGGTGGCAGGCAGGAAGAGGCCTGCTACAAAGGCAAGGCACAGGAAAAACTCGCAGCGAGCCCGCCGTCGGCGAGCAAGTGGCTGCGGGCCACTCCAGTAGCCGGCCCTGATCCTAGGGAGCATTTCCTCAGAATTGGAAGCGCAAGTCAAACTCGAAGATCCGGGGATCCAGGGCGCTTGTCAGTTGACCAACGTTTGAGACGCCGAGTGTCGTTGAGACACCGCTGAAGTTCACTACGTTGAAGATGTTAAAGGCCTCGGCTCGGAACTGCATCACGTTGCGTTCAGTGATGTGGAAGTCCTTGTAAAAAGCCATGTCGAAATCGACGACACCTGGCCCAGGGATAGACCCGGGCGCCGCGTTACCAAAATAGCCGAAGGCAGGGGCGGCGAAGGCCGAGGTGTTAAACCACTCGTTCACGGTCTTGGGGCCGACGATCGAGCTTCCTGCAACCCGGTTAGGATATACGGCCAGCCCCGCGGTTGCGCTGCTAAAACCGGGGCTCAAAGAGAAACCACTTTGTATCGTGGTCATATCTGCGTAGGTCCATCCTCCCAATATTTGCTTCCTCCATCCCAGAGCCTTACTCTCCCACGGAAGATTCCAGATGGCACTGAACGAGAGTATTTGTGGCACATTGTTGTCAGGCGAGTCGCCGTAGTTTTGGCTGGGGTTGTAGACGTTCTGCAGGACGCTCCCACTCGCTTCCTGGAACAGGTCCGCATTAGAATCGTTGCTAAGCAGATGTTGCCACGTGTAGGCAACGTTGAAAAATAGATTGTGCCCAACCGGGTGCCGAACGCTGACCTCAAGGGCGCTCCAATTGGCGGTTAGGTTGCTAGCCGTCGCCTCCATTGCGCCATAACCCAAATAGGGAGCATAAACATAAGCGTTGATGGTTCCAGTGTTAATGGCAGGATTGAACCCGTAAGGAGGATCCGGCAGTGGTTGATTGATGTTCTCGAACTCCTGAACATACCGTGCCCCAACCCCGGCGCCGGCAATGGACGCAATCCAGCCGCCGGGAAATTCGTGTTGCAGACTCAAGCTGTAGGTCTCAACAGTGGATGCCCGGAGGTTGAACACCGTAGTCCCACTGATGGCGCCGCCCAAGGATTCTATTGTCGGCGGGGCCGCTGCCGCGCCAATGGGGTCGGGAAAGGGCGCATCAACCAGCGAAGTTGAGGCCACATCGGGAATGTCGCCTGCGCACTCATAGGAGCAGTCCGTATTGCCTGGCACCATGGCGTAGGTAATCCCATAGCCGCCCCTTAGTGCAGTCTTGCCGTTGCCAAAGACGTCCCACGCAAAGCCAGCGCTCGGTGCCCAATACCATGTGTGTTCGTCGGTAAGGTTCAGGGGTATCCCGCTTATCCCGTTTCTCACGATCCCGTTAAGCGGATTGTAATTCGGAGTGAGCGTAATCGTCCCGTTATCATTCACGATGGGCGCGTCCGCTGGGTTGTAGTCCGCTGGATCGAAACTACCCAGAGTTCCTCTTCGCGCTGCGGGCTGAGGCATGTGGTCAACGCGCAAACCCCCCGTTACCGTCAGGCGACGGGTCGCTTTCCAGCGATCCTGAACATAGGGAGAAGCGATAGTGTAAGAACTGTAGGGCCTCTGCTCGGTGCTCTGTTGGAAGAAACTAGCGGAATCACCGAGGAGGTAGTCGGCAATTGGGCTGCCGGTGAACACGCCGCTGAAGAGATAATCTCCGTTGCTGTCGGCGAACGCATCCTGCTTTTTGCCACCATGAACCACGTTGACGCCCGCCCCGATGTAATGGTTGCCGCGCAGCCATGCCCAGTCATCCGATACCATTTCGCCATGGTCGCCAGCGTGCGGCAGGGGGTAAGGCGCGTTTGTGCCGAAGGCGGTATATCCTTCCGTAAAGGTGACATAGGGAATTCGATCCGAAAGGTACCCGTGGTAAGGCAGCTTCTCACTGAAGCTTGGAACTTGATCGAGATAGACGTCGCCCCCCGCGGTTAAATTAACGTCGTAGACGAATAACCCAACACTAGCGGTATTCACCATTGACGGCGTAAGAGTGCTCGTTAGTTGAAGTTGACCCAGCTCATTTGCGACAGTCTCCCCAGTCTTAGTGATATCGTATGGGGAGGGGCTAGGACCGGTCGTCTGGCGCATACCCATGTACTCGCCCATTAAGGTCTCCTTGTCATTGAAGACGTGGTCTACCTTAAGCTGGTATTCCTCCGAGTCGTTAACCGCGGGAGTCAGATTCAGGTAATTCAAAAATCCCCCGCTGGGGTTGTTCGGGAGCGCATTCAACGTGTCCATCAGATACGAGGCGTCGGGGTTGATCATGGAAGCGGGAATAGTATTGTTAGGAAAAAGCTGCCCCGTCAGCGGGTTCTTGATCGTCACGGCAAAAGGACCGGTGGTGGGAAAAACGCCGTTTCGCATAGCCACAGTCGGGGCAGCGGCTTGAATCACTGAAGCGCTCGATATACGTTCAAACTCCCCCGTACCGAAGAAGAAAGTTTTCGGTGTCGAGCTTCGATGGCCAGGAACAAACAATGGGCCGCCCAAAGTGCCTCCAAAGATATTCTGCTTCAAGGTGGGCACGGTAGGAGCGAAGAAGTTTCGGGCGTCCAGCGCATTGTTACGAAGATATTCGAAAAGGCTTCCGTGAAATGTGCTTGTGCCGCTCTTGGTTTCAAGAAGGATCACGTTGGCGCCAATCAAGTTATACTGAACCCCGTAATTGTTCTGCAGGACCCTGACTTCCTGTATGGAATCTGGATTGGGTGTGATGATGTTTTCTGCAAAACTGCCTGTGCCCACGTTCCAGAGGCCATCGAGATAATACATGGTGCCGGTAAAGGTCATCCCGTTGACCGATACCACGTTCTGGGTCAGGCCCCCACCGAGACCGAGCCCGGTGTCCGGTGAGAGTTGGGTTACACCCGGCATCAGAGCCGCAAGACTCTGATAATTGCGCCCGTTTAAGGGAAGTTCAGCGGCCTGCTCCCCGGACACTTCGCTGGAAATTTCAGGGGTGCTGGTCTGCACCTCTACGGCGCTAGCCGACACGCGCACCTGAGTGGTGACTTTCCCTGGACTTAGGACAGGATTGACTGTCGCCACCAGGGCAGGGTGAAGAATTAGGCCGCTTTCCGTGAATGTCTCGAAACCGGATTTGCTGACCTTGACAGTGTAGGTTCCAACCGGGAGGCCTGGAACGGCAAAGCTGCCGTCCGAATTGCTTACGGTAGTTCTTTGCGCACCCGTACCTTGGTTGGTTACCGACACTGAAGCTTGAGGCACAACCGCGTGGCTTGTGTCGGTTACTGTGCCGACAAGTGTTGCCAATGAGGAAACCTGAGCCCGGGCGGGTGCCGACCACTCCAAACAAGCCGCAACCGCCAAGGCCAGAACTATCCATGAAGACACGTTTCCTTTGCTTAACATTTCATCCTCTCTCCTAAGGATCTTCGTCATTGCCTTCCTAACGTTGCATTGCTGGATTCTATTACGCGCTCGTCGGATGTAAAGGTAAAAAAATTGTGGTTTGTCATCGTTGCTTTTATCGCATCGCGGCACGAACGCGGTTGGGCGAAGTTTAGCCCGAAGTCCGAGAGCTATGGCGAGAAAAGACCTAAGCCGCTTTTATACAGCGACTTATCCAGTGATAATCCAGCATTGCTCAGCGTGGATTTGCGCCGTATAACCTATTGAAAAATAGAGTCATTACTTGACGGGCTAGCACACCCAAGCTAATCCCTTTATTTTCAACTTAAAAACACGAGGTCGGCGAGGCCGGTTCACGCTTGAGCGGCGCAAAACGCCGCCTAATCGGCGGTTGAGAAAGCGAATGCATATTGCGATTGTAGCAATCCCACTTGCTTTTGAGGATCGGATAGTGAGTTTTTATGGCACTTCTCGTGTTGCGTTCCGAAATTGCGTCGACTTATCCAGCCGTCGCTGATCACAAGCCGCATCGGCCGTTTATCAGGGCGCGGCTTCAACCGTGCCAAAAGAGCGCCGTAACCACAGTCGGCTTTAGCCGCTGCTACCCTCGGGCAGAGGCTAAAGCCCGATTACAGAAAGGCGCTAGCATCGGAACGGCTGAAGCCGTGCCCTGATACAACGCAATTACGAAACACATCGATAGTGAATTGCGGCCCCCATCGCCGTCTGTTCAGCGAATCCGGAGATCCCAATGGGCTTCGGGGTTGTCGATGGGGTAGAACTGATTCACATTTTGTGGCGTGATCATCTGGAATTCTGCGTACACGGCGGGCGGGATATGTCTCTTGTGCAGGATGTCTAAAGCGAGTTGGATGACGGCTTCGCCATAGCGCTCAGGGAAAAAGGCGATCGAACCAATCAGGTGGGTGCCCGGCGAGCGCAATTCCGCTCGCGCATCCGGAATGGCGCCTAAACCCACGGCGGCGCACG
>JBOGJS010000087.1:0-9847 GCA_050745365.1 Terriglobia bacterium | reverse complement strand
CCCTCGGCGCGCTGCTCGCGCAGGCGAAGATTCTCATCAACAAACATGGAAGTAATCTCGTTACAAATCGCCTGCGCAATGCCGGGGTTAGATGCCGTAAAGCTGATCTGGAAGCCTGGAAGCTGATTTCCATTCTCTCTGGAAGTCGCTCCAGGCTGATTGGAAAAGGAAACGGGCTTCAAAAGGATGCCCGTCCGCATCCGCGCCACCAACTGCTCCATCGGAACGCTATTCCAATCCTTCTTGTAGAGGCCATAGCGCTCGATCAAGGGCTCGAGCCGGGAACGGCTCAGGATCTGCTCCTCCATGCTGGCCAGGCGTGCCATTAAGTCACCGCTCACAACTGAGGGCACGATGCTGGCCGGCACTTTTGGCTGCTCAATCAAAACCAGGCTGTTCGATGTGTACTTGGGAGTAAGGCGTCGCGCGATCAGCAGCGCCACGATAGGGCCCAGGACAACGGGAATGATAATGATCCACATTCGCCGCCGCAGAATCGCCCAATAATCCTCGACGCCAAGCTGCCGCCCTGTAAGCATAATCAATACTCCGCTTCACCGTTCTCAGCAATGTAAGGCCGCGTGAAGACCCTCATAGGCCGATTGGCCGGGGAGTGAAAGTGAACCCTACGCCAAACAATTGACGGGGTGTGGTCACTGCGCACACTGATGTGGTGCAGGCTCCGGCCGTGCTGGTTTCGTGCTCGTACTCGTACTCGACGTAAAAACCGACATAGCGGCTGAGGGGGTGGTTCAGCACGAAATTGCCAAACCAATAGCTATAGTGATAGCCACCGACGTTCGCGACCGAACCGATACCGCTGTTCCGCGCATATCCGCCATAGAGGCTAGTCGACCATCGTCGGGTCACCCTGCGGCTCCAGCTTCCTGAAATCGTCGTGGTCTCCGCTCCCGCCAGTAGTCCCGACCCTCCGGTAGAATACCGCCCGCCATAAATCGAAAACGTGTTTCTGCCTCGCTGATAATTGACTGCGGCCGACCCTGTCCCGTAGACCCGAGACTGGGACTGCAGATTCGGAATGTTGTACGTCAGCAGTTCCGGCCCGCCATAAAGCTGAAGACCCAGCCGGCCGGTGATCTTTCGTCCGTAGGAGAATTCCACCATCTTAACGTTGAACGATTCCGGGCGGCCCGCGTAGTGGAACGTTCCGTAGGTGAAGTTCACACCAATCGCATCCCGCGCCGTCAGGGAATGGCTGATTCCTGCCATGCCGTAGGCCGTGTTGCCAGTAATAAACCCTGATCGGTGGCTTCCTCCCTGGAGAGTTCCGTAGACGCCCGCGAATGTCACCGAGGTGCGCGCGGTGGCGGCGTATGCCGCCTGAGCCAATGCGGTGTTGTTAATGGCGCTGTATTCGTTGGTGAGAATCGATTGGCTGGACGTAAACATCGGATTGATCTGGCCAAACCCACCCGAAAAACCGAGCCCGCCGAAAGATCCTATTCCCGTGCCGGCTGGCAGCCCAAAGCCTCCAAAGCCATAGGAGGCATTCGGCAAATAGCTGAACATGTCGGAAAAGCTTAAACTCAGCCGCCGGAACTGAACCGAATCGCCGAGATTGATCATGTGAAAGGAGGTGGTCGCGGAGGGGGCATTGTCGTAGATAATTCCGCCGCCCAGATATCTTGCGTAAAGGTCATTCGAGCGGCTGACGTGGAGGACCGAAAGGTCCGCCACAGGCATGGTTGCCAACTCCAGGCTATTCGTGGTGCCCGGCAAGAAGTTCTCAGCGTGCGTCTGGCCCACCTCCGATAGCGAAAATACTGGCTCAAAATAACTGCGCCCTTCAAAGAGCGAGCCTAAAGTGAACAGGTAAGCGCCGGACAGCGGGTGCGTATCGGGCTGCAATTGTGAGGCAGACGATGGTGTCGGCGTCCCACTCACAACCTGCACCGGCCCGTTCGAAGAACTACCGGACTGAGATGCGGAGCCCGAAATCCCTTGCGGCCACGCCGGCGACGCGACGACCGCCAGAGCGAGTAGAATGAGAACCCTTTGCGGTTTTTGATTCATAACTTCTAAGCTAGGGAACAATAATCGTGTCGCCCGGTTTTAACTCGATGTTCTCCTGCAGGTTATGTCCGGCCACTACATCCTTGTAATTGAATGGAAATTTCTGCTGGCTGCCATTGACGCTCCGGAGGACGTAGATCTTTTTCACGTTGGCAAACTGGCTGAACCCCCCGGCAGCCGAAAGCGCCTGAAGCACCCTGAGGCCCGGCAGCAGGGGGAACACACCCGGGCGCGCCACCTCTCCCAGCAGGTAATAGCGTTGGCTGTTCACCACGGCAACCACGACGGTAACCTGCGGGTCCTCGATATATTTTTTGAGCTTTTGGGTGATGGAAGACGAGAGCTGCATGGCCGTCAGTCCCGCCGCCTGGACGTCGTTAATCAGGGGAAGCGAAATCTTGCCATCCGGACGCACCGGTAAGCCTCGGAATGAGATGTTCGGTTCTTTCCACACGCTGATGTCCAGGACGTCGCCGGGACTGATGACGTAAGTTGGCCCGGCGGGAACATTCGGCAGGTGCGAGCTCTCGCCGGAATTCTCTTTTTTTCCCTGCCCTGCCGTGGCCGGCAGGGCGACCAGCAAAGCGCTTACCACAAGGATAATCGCCGCCGCGATTGCCTTCTTCATCGCCCTCTCTCCTTCATAAGCTCTCATGAAGTTGGTTCTTCCAGCCCGATCTGCTTCAGCTTGTAGAGCAACGCCTTGTAACTGATTTGCAATTCCTCCGCCGCGCGCTTTCGGTTCCATCGCGTCCTTGAGAGAACCTTCAGGATAAGCTCCCGTTCAGCCTGCCGCGAAGCCGCGCGCGCCGCCTGCTTTAGAGAGCAGGCACCCTGCTCCTCATTCGCCGTTAGCGCCGCGTCGAGCTGTTCACCCAGGTCTCTAAGCGCTGCCCTCTCATTCCCCAGTGCAATCACCCTCTTCATCGTGTTTTCAAGCTCTCGTACATTCCCGGGCCAGGAATGCTCAGAGAGCACGCGCATGCCCGCGGCCGTTAATTGCGGCCGCGGACGCCCGAAGAGCGCGGAATACTTATCCAGAAAATACTCCGCCAACGGTAGAATGTCTTCCTTGCGCTGGCGCAAAGGCGGGATTCGCAGGCAGACACCACCGAGCCGGTAGTATAGGTCGTGACGAAAGCGACCAGTCTGCAGCGCGCCCTCCAGGTTCTGGCAGGTGGCAGAGATGACGCAGGCACCTAACTGGGGCCTTTCCGTCTCGCCATCCAGCCGGGAAAAAGCCTCCAGCAACCGAACCTGGGATTCAGCGCTCATGTCTGCAATTTCATCAAGGAAGACAGTGCTCAAGCTGGAGATCGCATGGTCTTCTTTACTTTTCGGGAGCAGATGCTTGAAATCTTCCGCCGTCAGACTTGAGCACAGAATTTTAATGAACCGGCCGTCCCGGCGCCTGGAAAGGTGATGAATCGTGACCGCCACCACTTCCTTTCCCGTTCCTGTTTCACCGAGTAAAAGAACCGGGATGTCCGTTGTGGCGATATCCGCTACGATGGACGCAATCGCCCGCATCGCAGGGCTGACGCTAGGCGCCAGCAGCCCTTCCTCAAGGCCTCTGAAAGGTACAACAGACCTATCGTCACTCTGCTGCTCAAGCTTGACCAACATCTTTTTTCAGTCCTACGAGTTAAGTTCCAACCAGGCTTCGTCTATTGCAAGCCGGAGGCCATTCAGAAGAGACTCCGAGTTGCAGTCCCATAACCTTTTCGCTGTTAATAGAATACCGCGTACTGAGCACTTCCACGTCGTAAATCAGGCCTTCAACACACCACTGAATTTCCGTAATATGGTAATCTTTTTCCCTTTTAGTCCGTCAAGTGTATTGATAAGCTTACTCACGGTATCGTATCTTTCTTCTGACGTGGGCAGAGGTAGCCTGAATGTCTACCGGCGTGATGCAAGGTAACGCTCTCATGGCGCTTTCTCGACTTTGCATTACCAGCTTTTTCGTCTTGACCATACCAGGACATCAGCCTTATCAGCCAGAAATCGCCGAAATCCCACAAAAACTGCGAAGAATGGAAAGAGGATTGCTCCGAGTCGATGGGATCGCTTCGTGGGAAATTTGAAGACTCTGAGATGAATGGTGTGAAGCAGCCGGAATGGGTCGAGTGCAGCGTGTCTGAAAAGGCAGGGGGGATAGGGGTGTGGCTATGGCCAGCCGTGGTCTTGACAGTCCTGATCGCCTATCTCTATCTGGGCATCTTCCATCGCCTGGTAGACCAGTGGTGGTCGGATCCGAACTACTCTCACGGCTTTTTTGTGCCTTTATTTTCAGCCTTTGTCGTTTGGAAGGATCACAAGCGCCTTTCCGCCTTGAAGTCGCAGCCCTCTTCTTCCGGCCTTCTGGTCATGGTTTTTTCCCTGGTACTTCTGGTTTTTGGCAGCCTCGGCGCCGAGATCTATCTCTCCCGGGTTTCATTTTTGTTCCTTCTGGCAGGTCTCGTGATTTACTTCAAAGGCTGGCGGTACTTCAGAGCTGTGATTTTCCCCTGGGCTTTTCTGTTTCTCATGGTACCGCCGCCGACGTTGGTTATGAATCTGGTGACCATCCCACTGCAATTTCTGGCCTCTGATCTGGCCACATGGTTTTTGCGGGTGTTCAACGTCCCGGTGCTCCAGAGTGGCAATGTTCTTCAACTCTCAAATATGTCGTTGGAGGTCGTCCAAGCGTGCAGCGGGATCCGGTCTCTAATTTCGCTGGGGACTCTGGCCATTATTTACGGCTATCTCATGGATTCCAGGAATTCCATGCGTGTGCTGTTGGCGTTTGCTGCAGTGCCCATCGCAGTCCTGGCCAATGGGCTCCGCATTATGGGTACAGGGCTTACGGGGCTTTATTGGGACCCCAGCAAGGCGCAGGGGTTCTTCCATGAATTCTCGGGGTGGGTGATCTTTGTTCTCTCGCTGATTGCGCTCTTCATCCTCCATGCAATTCTCCGAGCGGTCTATCGCACGTTCGAAAGGTCCCCGGCATGAATGGGCGAAGAAAATCCTGGGTGCGCGCCGCCTTTCCGGTGGCATTACTCGTGCTCGCCATCTTTTTTCTTCATGCACACTCGCGTGCGGAGATTCTTCCGATGCGCAAACGCATGGCTTCTTTTCCGGCCCGCATTGGTCCGTGGGACGGCACCACGCTAACCATCCCCGCTGAGGACCTCTCGGTTCTCGGCCCGGGCGAGTTCCTGGAAAGAAACTACCAACATCTCGGCACCCAGAGTATTGATCTGTTTCTTGCCTATTTCGCGAGCCAGAGGAGCGGCGATACCATCCATTCACCCAAGCATTGCCTCCCCGGCTCCGGATGGACGCCGATCACTTCCACGGTTATTCATGTGCCGTGGGGAAATGGAAATCTCCTGAATGCCAATTACTATGTACTCCAGCTCGGCCTGAGCCGTGAAGTTGTAATTTACTGGTTCCAATCGGAGGGGCGCACGGTGGCCAGCGAATATTGGCAGCGGATTTATTTGATCGCGGATGCGCTCCGGCACAACCGCACGGATGGGGCTCTGGTTCGGGTGATTACCGTCCTCGCGCCAGGGGAGCAGCCGGTCCAGGGAAAGGACAGGGCGCTTGCTTTTACCAAGCGAATCCTGCCTATGCTCGGAGAATACATACCTCGATGAAGGAAGGAGTGGGCCATGTATAAGTACCATCGCGTCAGCTTCTGGATTGTGCTGCTGGCGCTCGCCGCGTGTGTGGCGGGGTGCACCCGAGATCCTAATGTCCGAAAGCAAAGGTTTTATGAGAGTGGTTCGCGCTATTTTGCCGAAGGGAAATTCCGGGATGCAGCGATTCAGTTCACCAATGCCATCCGCATCGATCCGAAGTACGAGGAGGCTCACTATCAGCTCGCCCTCGCGGATATGAAGTTGGCGTTGTGGCGGGACGCGTACCAGGAATTAAGCAAGGCGGTCAAGCTCCGGCCGGACGACCTGAAAGCGCAGGTCGACCTGGGCGATCTCTTTCTCGCATCACACCAGTTCAAGCGCGCTGAAGCTCAGGCGAAGCTGGTTCTTGCCAAGGATCCCAAAGACGTGAACGCGATCGTGTTGATGGCCAATTCAGAGGCTGGCCTCTCGAATACCGATGCGTCGCTTCAGGAAATGCAGAACGCGATCGAGCTCCAGCCGAACCGTCCGCAAATCTATTTGAATCTTGCCGTACTCGAGCTTCGGGCGAATAAAGTAACGGACGCGGAGGAGAGTTTTAAGAAGGCCGTTCAGCTCGATCCGAAATCGGTGAACGCGGTGGTGGCGCTGGGGAATTTCTACCTTCAGCAACATCGCTGGTCCGATGCCGAACAGCAATTCCAAAGGGCGATCAGCCTTGTGCCGAAAAACCCGCTCCCGCGAGCCCAACTGGCGCGCACCCAACTGATTGAAGGAAAAAAAGACGAAGCGGCGGAAACGCTGGAAGCGGCGAAGCGCGCGAACCCAGACGACCCGGCGGCTTACCGCCTGCTCGGTGAGTTCTATATCTCCACCGGGCAAATCGGTAAGGCGCTCACCGAGTACGCCTCGCTGGCAAGCGCCCACCCCAAGGACCTCGTCGTCCAGAGGTCCTACGCCCAGTTATTGATATGGACCCACAAGCTCGATGAAGCTTCTAAAATCACCAGCCACATTCTGGAGAAGAATCGTAAGGACTCTGGCGCCCTCATCCTTCAGAGCCAGATCGCGGAAGCCCAGCACAAGCCGGACGAAGCGATTTCCACACTCCAAACCGTTCTGAAAGCCGAGCCGGACAATGCCACCGCTCATTATTATCTCGGGCTCGCCTTTGACATGACCGGGCAAACAGATCGGGCGGAATCTGAATGGCGGGAAGCTGTGCATCTGCAGCCAGCCATGTTGGATGCGCAGCGTGCCCTGGCCGAAGTCGCCCTCCACAAAGGCGATCTCGACTTGCTAGCGCAGACTTCCAACGCGCTTGTCAAGCTCGCTCCGAATTCGCCCGAAGGATATATTCTTCGGGCCGAGGCCAGTGTGGGCCAGAAGGACTCAGCCGCCGCAGAGAAAGATTTGAACAAAGCGATCCAGGTAGCTCCCCAGAACCCGGCTCCCTACTCAGCCCTTGCAGGACTACGTGCCACGCAGAAGCGGTACGCGGAAGCGCAGAAGCTTTACACCCAGGCTCTGGAAAAGGACCCGGCCTTCACCGGCGCACTGCAAGGACTGGTGAAGATCGACTTGATCGAAAAGAAACCTGGCCAGGCGCTTGAGGCCGTGAACCAGCAGATCGACAAGGTGCCAACCAGCAGCCCTTATCATCTCCTCCTCGCCAACCTTCTGGCGGCCACCCATGACCTGCCGAAGGCGGAAGCCGCAGCATCTCAGGCTGTTCGGCTGGACAAAAACAATACAGAGGCTTATCTGTTTCTGGGCCAGGTACAGGAAGCCATGGGGTCGCGGGATAGCGCCGCCTCAACCTACCAGCAGGCCATTGAGCAGAGCCCCAGTGACGTTCGGCCCTATCTCATGCTGGCCGAGGTTGAGGATCAAATGGGTAATTGGGAGAAAGCCCAGGGGCTTTACCAAAAAGCCTTGCAGGTGAAGCCGGATTTCCCGCCGGCCCAAAACAATCTGGCTTACCTCATGATTGAACATAATCAGAATCTTGATGTCGCGCTTTCCCTGGCCCAGGCCGCCCGGCGCGCCATGCCGGAGAACCCGGCGACGGCGGATACGTTGGGCTCGGCGTACTTCCACAAGGGCCTTTACTCTTTAGCTGAGAATTTGTTTCAGGATGCTGTCGAGAAATCCCCGAAAGACCCGGCCATCCGCTACCATCTTGCGATGGCGTACGACAAGCTTGGCAACCGGGCGCAAGCGCGGGACGAATTTCAGGAAGTGCTCAAGCTTGACCCAAATTTCAAAGATGCGGAAAAGGTGCACGCCGCCCTGGAAACACTCAAATAGCTTTAGCCCTCTCCGAGGGGAAGGGTGCCCGACGAAGGAGGGCGGGTGAGGGGTTTTGTCGCTAGGCGCCACAGCAGCACCTTTCAAGGAGAGACCAGTGGGCAAGGGCCGGTTCCTGAATCAAAAGCTTGGTAAGAAGATGAGCCGGAAAGCAAAGCTCCTCAAGGGTAAAATCCGCGATTCGGACCGCCGTCTCTCGAATGGAAAAGCTCCCGCTGGCCGGCGCGGTAAATAGATAGCCGCCGCGCCCCTCATGCTGTAACGATCCAACGGACAAGCAGCACAATTCCCGCCAGAAGTTTGGTGCTGTCGAGCGCCGTGTAAACCCCGTGGAGCATCCAAAAACGCGGCGCAACGCTGGACGAAGGATTAAGGCTGAGGTCGCCGCCCAGGCGATTGATCTGCGGCTCAACAAAAATCGCAAGCACCACGACGAGTCCCAGCATGACTGCGATCAGCACAACAGCCGTCTTGTCCTGTGGCATTCGCCACACCACGAACCCAAGAAGAATGATTCCTATTACAATCTGGGCCAAGCCGTAGGCGTGGAAATAGGTTGAGTTCACCTGGGAAGCAACATACCGAAGCAGCGCTCGCGGTGATTGGAGCGGCTGGATCATCCGCGCGAAGGCCGGTTGTGGCTTCTCAAGCAAACGATCCGCGGTGCGGAAACTCCGAGTGGCGGCAAACCACATGAAGAGGGTCCACGCCACCCAGATACTCATCAGAGCAATGACCACGGCCCGCCTTCTTCCCATAAGCGCCGCCTTTATTGTGCCATCTTTACTCGCAACAGGCGAAATGTTTGTGTCCTCGACAAATTTCTTTGGAGTTTACGGAGCGTCTCTGTGCCGTCAGTGGTAACGCTTGAAACGCACGGAGGTCAAGGAGAGCCATGAGGGTTGCGGCAATTACGGCAAGTGCACGTTTCCTTGACGCACAGCACGGCGATTCCTATAATTTTCACATGGTGAAGGCAGCCCGAGCCATCTTGATTCCGCTCCTCCTGGTCTCGGTGTTTTTCCCTGTCTCAGCCGCGCGCGCTGCGGACGGGTCGAAGCCGTCCGCACCAGCCGATTCCACGACCAACGGAAAGCAGAAGATCCAGGTCAACGTCAATCTCGTGCCCGTCCTTTTCACAGTTGTGGATAAGAAGAAACACCTGGTCCTGGGACTCACCAAGAACGACTTCCAGGTTTTTGAGGATAACAAGCCTCAAACCATTTCGTACTTCACTCAGGAGGCGAACCTTCCACTGCGGATTGGGGTCCTCATTGACACAAGCAATAGCATTCGCCTGCGGCTGGGTTTTGAGAAGCAGGCCGCCATCGACTTCTTGAACGACACGGTGCGGCCCGGCGAGGATAAAGCGTTTGTGGTGAGTTTCGACGTTGAACCGGAGCTCCTGCAGGATTACACCGACGACGTCAACAAGCTGAGCGACGCAATCCGGGAGCTTCAAGCGGGCGGAGGAACAGGCCTTTTCGACGCCATCTATTTCGCATGTAAGCAGAAAATGATGTTCTCTCCGCCCACCCATCCCTACCTGCGTCGGGTGTTGATCATTGTGAGTGACGGCCGTGACAATGAAAGCCAGCACTCGCTCGATGAGGCGCTCGCCATGGCGCAGCGGGCCCAAGCCGTTGTCTTCGCCATCAGCACCAACCGCAGCGGGCTCACCGAGCGTGGCGACAAGGTATTAAAGTATCTTGCGGAACAGACAGGCGGCAAGGCATACTTCCCATTTCAGGCGAGCGATCTGGCTGCAGCTTTCCATGAGATCGGCTAGGAGCTGCGCAGCCAGTACATCCTAGTCTATTAATCCACCAACGCGGCGCGCGACGGCAGTTTTCGCCGCTTCCGAATCAAAC
>JBOGJS010000086.1:0-6999 GCA_050745365.1 Terriglobia bacterium | reverse complement strand
TGGTTGCTCTTTCGCTGGACCTTTACGACGAAGCGAGGCGGGAGAAGATCGAGACTTTGCAGTGGAACCTTGGTCAGAAGCTTCTTACGCTCGGTCTCACCGTAATCATCGAATGGGGCACTTGGGGAAGATCCGAACGGGATGAATTGCGACTCCGGGCGCAAGCCCTCGGTGCTGCTGTTGAGTTGCACTACCTGTCTGCGTCAGTGGATGTTCTCTTCGACAGAATTCAACGCCGGGGCATGGAGAATCCGCCCATAGAACGAGATGCACTGTTACAATGGATCGGGAAATTTCAAGTGCCGACAGTCGAGGAGATGGCGCTCTTCGATAAATCCTTTACCTTCGGAGTCTAATCGGTAGACAGATGAGGGTCTGGCCTTCAGTTTGACAATGACGGACTTGCCGACGCATCCATTTCATTGCACACTGGCCAGGCAGGAAGTCATGGAGTCTGCGTCGAGCATGACGGATTCGATTTTTTCAGTTTCACGGACGGTGGCGAGCTGAAGAGAACTTTCGGAGACCGCGAAGAAATTCACCGGTGAGTGAGCAGAGGTTGCGGAGGGCAGGGGCAATGAAAATAAAAAGGCTCGGTTTACGGGCCGTCGCGGGCGTTTCTGCGCTGGTTGTGGCATCAGCAGGCGTGTCGGCCACGGGCGCTCCACGCGGAACGACGCGCGCGAGCTTCGGCAAAGTTACCGTCACCATCCGGTACGGACGCCCCTCGCTCAAGGGCCGCCAGATCCGGCAGATGATCGAGCCGGGGCAACTTTGGAGGGCAGGCGCTGACGCACCTACCACCATTCAGTCAAACGCGGATTTGAATTTTGGCGGCATACGAGTTCCACCCGGCAAGCACATCTTGATTCTCCGCTATATCCGGCCCGACACGTGGTCACTGGTCGTTTCCAAGGCTCCGGCGATCGACTATACGCCGGATGCCCGAATTGCTGAGATATTGATGCACCTCGAAAAGCATCAGACGCCCACTGGCGAGCTGACGATTTCCGTTGTCAACGCTGGGGGCCAGGGGAAAATCGAAATTGCCTGGGGGGCTTGCCGCCTCTGGGGCGAGTTCACTCCGGCGCATTAAGCGTTCGCCCGGAAAACCGTGTGCCAATTGGCGGAGGATTGCGAGGGCCGCCCTTGCGCGACCCCTTTTCGCCTGGAAAAGTAGAGAATCCGGCCCTCTCCCGGCAATAGAGCCTGGCTGAGTCGGAAAGGCTGAGCCTTTCCCTGGAGTTTTTACATTTCGGGCCACAAGGCACGGCGCACTCGAAGCGCTGAAGGCGCGTTCTACCCTCGAGCAAGCATATGTTCCCGGTCCCAACTCGCCGACCCTCACCGAGAAACGGAGCGGCAATTGGATCTATGAAGTCCTCATAACGAGGAACCGAACCGAACTCATGAACGACCGCAGCTTTCACAGAAACCTCCGCTATGGCGCTTCTTATGCCTCAATTCACTTTATCGCTCTCAGTGGGAATGAGCCCTTGGGTTGGGGAGACGGCGCGCATCGTGAAACCTGGACCGGCGCCAAGTTGACCCACTACCCGAGCTTGCAACAAATTGACAGGGAGAAAGACTCATTGATAGGATGGCATCTTTAGCGCCCTGTTTGCATCCCGCTGATGATCGTCCCCGTCGTCTAGCCCGGCCCAGGACACCGCCCTTTCACGGCGGTAACACGGGTTCAAATCCCGTCGGGGACGCCAACATTCTGAAGGATTTGTTCGAATTCGCCGTTTTCGGTCATGGTCCAATATGGTCCATTAAGCCCTAAGAGGCTGCTTTTTCAGGACCATCCTCACCAGCTTGCTCTGTGCCTCGCGCTTCTGGGAGCTTACCGCCTGCACGTAAACATCGGTCGTGACCTTCATGCTGGCGTGGCGCAGGAGTTCCTGCACAACCTTCGCATTCTCCCCGTTGGCGTTAAGCAAGGTTCCGAAAGTGTGCCGGAACGTGTGATATGAGACGTGCTTCTTTACCGCTGCCCGGTTCACTGCAGGCCGGCCGTAATAACGCCAAAGCGTACCCGGCCAATAGGGTTGCCTGCCTTTCTTGTGCGGTGATGCAAACACCCAGTCTGTTGGAGCGTTGTAAGGGGAACGCTGCGGCCACTGGGCCAAGCGAATCAAGTGCTGAGGACGGCGGCCGTTACTGTACGACACAACTCGTTGAATTCCCCATTTGTGCATGCCTGGAAATGGGGCGTCCTTAACGCGCAGGCAACGCCGGCGAGGCCGCCGACGAGCGAAAACCGTTCACGTGGGCGTTCGATAATTAACGTTTCAGAGAAAGCGCGCGACAGGAAATGATCATACGTCGATCCAGTTGAGAAGATTACTATTCGGGGCTTGAGCATTTGCATCTCGTCTGGGAGCGTGTTCAAACATTCAAGCAGCAGCTCGGACATTCTGGAATCTGGATTGCCCGTGGAGGTGCCAACCTTGAACAGATTTGTCCATGCGATTTCCCCGAAGCAGCGCTGTGCCCGGGTGGCCTCCCTTTGGTATTCCAAGTCAGCCTGGGACGCTAATACGCGGCAGGTGAGCGAGTAGATTCTCCGCCAGAATGACGACTGGTAACAGCCGAGATCGCCTGGGGGCAGACGCCCGTAAAATGGAATTATTCGTTCGCGGATGAAGCGCTCGCTATCTGCGAACAACTTGACCGCAGGCCAGACGTCAGCGATTGCATTCCCAAGAGAACCCCAGCCGTTCGTAGCTTTGCCAACGAATAGCATCCGTAGGTTGGCTTCCTCGAAGAACGCAGGGCCAACGTACGGGAGACACGGGGCAGCGTAGTTGGCCGGGTTGACCCGCTCGGTCGTAACGCGTGCGTAAAACGCGCTGAGCTTTTGTGCGAAGTATTCCTCCATCACGGCACGGGGACCGTCATTGGCCATCGAAGCCTCCACAAATGAGTCCAGTCCGTTGTGGGCTGGAATGTCCACGTCATTACTCGTTTTCGCTCGCAAGCGCCACGCGTAGTCGAGCCTAGGGACATCGACCATTTCAAGCGGCAATCGGTAACAAACGCAAACGATTTCATGCTAGCGGGATTGCGTCCCATAAAAGAGGTTATGGGTCCCGTGCGTGCCTCTTGACATGGCCTACCGCGCTGCCCAGAGTGTCCGGGTCATGGCCAAGGCAAGAACAGAATCCCTGATTTCTATTGAGCGGGTCACTGGCCGGATTTACCTCATCCGGGGCAGTAAGGTTATGTTCGACTTCGACCTGGCTGACCTTTATGCGGTCGAGACGAAGGCGCTAAACCAGGCGGTGAACCGCAATTTAGAACGATTTCCCTCCGATTTCATGTTCCGTTTGGAACCCGAGGAAATCGAAGGCATTAACCAGTCACAAATTGTGACCGGTTCCCAGAAGCACCCTGACCCTCGGTTTCCGCCGCGTGTGTTCACGCAGGAAGGCGTCGCGATGCTTTCTGGCGTACTGCGCAGCAAGCGCGCAGTCGAGGTTAACATCAGCATCATGCGAGCGTTCGTACGGCTGCGTGAGCTACTCGCCACGAATGAGGATCTGGCTCGCAACGTCGCTCAGCACGATCGCCAAATCGCGTGCTATTCGATCAGGTTCAGAAGATGCTGGCGCCGACTCCGGTGAAGAAAAATCCGATCGAGTTTATTCATCATGAGGAATGACGGCCGGTGCTGTGAGGTATTTGCCGCGAGAACGGAGCCCCCCGCAATGTCAAGCCACCTGATGTCCCCCGGTGTTAATCCGTTGCGACACTAAGTCCTCTCGGCATCTGACAGGGAAGGCGTCGAGGGCAGTTCTTCAATCACGACGCCGGCACGGCTTGGTTCGCGCCTTCGCTCCTCAAGTCCGACACCGATTGCGAGGTAGATGAGTGCTGAACGGGCAAGCCTTAGAAGGTGGATAGCCTTGACCTGAAACTGGTCACGACACACCGTATACGCTAAGTCGTCAGGTGGCAGAGTTCCGGGCTCGGCGACAGTTATTCGTAAGTACTTATGCTCGATGTGATTCCTAATATCGTTAAGTCCCCGGGACTGCGGTTCGGCTACTTCGTCGTTTTCTTTCTCCAAAAAGTCCTTGGCGAGCCAGTATAAGGCACAGAATCCCCAGTTGCCTGTCAAATCGAATTCTTTCCTTATCGGCTTGTTGTCGCCTGTGCGCCAGAGTGTTCGGAAAGTGATCTGTTTCTCTGGTATGCCCAAATTCATATAGGTTGCCCAAAAAAAGCCTATCTTGTCGAAAAGAGAGTAGGAAATTCTGTAGGCGGCTTTGAGGTGTTCGACTGCCAAGGAGAGCGATGGCTTAGGTTCAGTTGCCGCAAGAACAACGTCTCGGTCCGAGAAATGAGGGGTCGTTGAGGTTAGGCCCTCATACAATAACCAGCGCGCCGACACGTACTCCTGCTTCATCTGATCATAAAAGCTCTCAAAACGATGAGGCGCATCGACCCGGACAACATGCTGCCCAAGCCCCATTGAGTCGGTCGCCGCCACTGAATGTGGACCGAGGTCGTTCAACGCATTGATAAACAGGCCATTGATCAGGCACCACTGACGGTAGTTACGCTCCTCATCGGTAGCTGAGGCGTCCCGGTACGTGAGGGGGTCAATCGTCGCGATTCCAGTTACGTCAATTTTTGCTTCGATCCACTCCTTGAGAGTTTTCGTGCTTTTTTTCGTACGTTCATCACTAGCGTCCGTGTAGAGCGCCGTTGGCGCGAGTGCCGCCGACGCCTCCTTGTGGGCCATCCACAGAAAGAGGGCACCTTCATTGGAATCATCAAGGGCCACTCCGTAGTTTGCTAAGATTCTGGCTCGGTTGCACAATGCCATCCCGAAATTTGGTTGCACTTCCAGCGCCCGACGCCAGTAGTCAAGGGCCTCTATAGCCCTACCGGCAACCCGCAATCGGCTGCCCAGATTGTTGAGACACTTGCATTTCGTAACATCGGAAGCCCGCGAGAACGTCGGATTTGAGACGGCACGACGAAGGTAGAATATCTCGCGCGCTAGTGTGGGCTGATCCCACTGCCACGGGGTTCCATATCGGTTTCCGGCGATGGCGTTGGCCCTGCTCAAGTCAAGGGCAATTGCCAGTGTGCCGGTAATTGCCCTTTTCCCAAGAATCTCGTGCCAAGCGAGGGCACAAGTGAGGCAGTCCGCGCGTCTCAGATCGACGGCAAGAGTCGTGAGTGAGCAGGTACGGGAAATGGCGTCGTCGTCGGGACGCCCATCAATACCCTCCTTCATCAGAAGATCGCACAACGCGTTCTTATTGAGACGTTGCTGTTCGGTCATCGGAAGTTCCGTTAGAGGCGCGTCGGACCTTCTTGATGATGTACTTAATAGGTAGCAAAGAAGCTCGCGGACTTCTCCGGATTATAGTTGCACCGGTCGTAGAGCTTGGTGGTGCCCGGGTCGGCGTGCCCGGCAGCGCGCTGCACGTCGTCCAGAGTAGCGCCGTTTTCGAGCGCCGTCGTGATGAACGTCGCACGCATCGAATGCGCCGAATATCCTCTTGTCAATCCAATGACGCTGCGTGCTTGCGTAGCACGCGGTCGATGGCATCGGGGTTCATGTGGCATCGGGATTCCTGCCCTTTGCGATTACGACTTAGCGGGCGGAACATCGGCCCGTCGAGATCATCGGCATGGCCGGCGGCGGCGAGATAAGCGCGGATGCGCTGCGCAGCGGCCGGATGAATGGCTAGCGCGTCGCGACGCCCGCGTTTGCGCACGATGCGCCGGCAATCGTAGCCGCGGTTCTGATGCAGGTCTTCGACTGTGAGTGCGGCGATTTCCGCGCGATGGAGCCCCACCTGCAAGCCCACCGAGAGAATCGCGCGGTCGCGTAGACCCTCTATGGTGCCCTCCGCGGGCGTGATCGGCCTTGGAGAAGGCGAGTGCGGAGCCCTCTCTACGGTTAATGGCGGGCCGCTCCACGCCGGCGACCGGGTTGCTCTCCACGTGTCCGTGGCGGACGAGATGCTTGAAAAGGCTCGAAAGCGCCGCCAGCCTGCGGCGAATGGTCAAGGGCTCGGCCTCCTCGATTTCGCGCATGATGCGCTCCGAGGCAATCACCGCCCGGTGATCTACCTGGTGCAGTTCCTTGTAGGACTTGATATTCAGCGTCCGCATGCAGTGCCGCACGTCGAGCCGGTATCATCTGTTCTCCGAAGCGAAAGAGGGCGCATGTGTTTCGGAGCGCACTGAGTAGATTTCATGGTCCAATCATGGTCCAGTTATGGTCCACCTGCCGTTCCTCAAGCTTACTGAACGTGCCTTTGGTAGCCATCCGTATCCCGTCGTTTCAGTAAGTTACGGGTTGTCCATACCCTTTCACGGCGGTAACACGGGTTCAAATCCCGTCGGGGACGCCAATTTTTTCAACCGACATTACAGTCTAATCCGGCTCTCCCTACACCCCATCGGCAGCCTGCGCCTTACCAGGGCCCTCCAAAACCCACATAAAGCCCTCTACGAGATCCTCGACAAGAGTAGAAATGTTTACGAAACTAACTTGCAGGGATTCTTGCCGCTAGTGCCGTATCTTACCGCTATTCCCGAGCGGCATGCCGGAAACCCGGCATCGAGTGAACCATGTTGGATTAATGGATGGACACCTGCTCTCGACGGGCTGAACCGGTAGAGGGAGACCGACGTGAGTTGCAATCCGGCCTTTATTCGAGTTAACGATTGCGTTTTTTCCCGAGCCTGGAAGCCGCCTGCTGCGAAGAACGGCCTGTTTCAACTTTCGCTGAAGCGGCCAACAGTTAGGCCATCGTGCTGGGAGGATTTCCAGAATCGAGCATTGCACGGAAGACGGCATAGGGATCGGTCTTTGATCCCGCCTTACGTAGAGTGCCCTTGTCATTGACCCACGCATCGACGATCACTTTCTCTTTGCTGGAAAAACGATAGAAAAGGCGATAGCGTTCGTGGAACTTTGCGCGGAACCAGTGACGGTTATCCACGCCGAGCGTGTTGCCCTGACGG